>JANOWE010000178.1:0-16969 GCA_031417735.1 Betaproteobacteria bacterium | reverse complement strand
CCCCAGCCCAAGCCCCAGCCCTGGGCCAAGTCGCACCGGCAAGGCCTGAGCTGCTGGCGCTGCGTCAGCGCATCGACCAGGTCGACGCCGAGTTGCTGGCGCTGCTGAACCGCCGCGCCGCGCTGGCACTGGAAGTGGGCGAGTTGAAGAAGGGCGAGGGCTCGGTGGTGTTCCGCCCCGAGCGTGAGGCCCAGGTCATCGACGGCCTGAAGTCGCGTAACCCCGGCCCCTTAAAAGACGGCAACGTGGCGCCGATCTGGCGCGAGATCATGTCGGCCTGTCGGGCATTGGAGACACCCACCCGCGTGGCCTATTTGGGGCCGGCCGGCACGTTCAGTGAAGAGGCGGCGCTGGGCTATTTCGGTAGCTCGATCGCGCGCGTGCCCTGCGCCAGTTTCGACGAGGTGGTGCGCGCCACCACCGCTGGCGCGGCCGACTTCGGCGTGGTGGCGGTGGAGAACAACACCGAGGGTGTGGTCACCCGCTCGCTCGACCTGTTTCTGACCATGCCGCTGTTCATCATTGGCGAGACCAGCCTGCTGATCCGGCACAACCTGCTGCACAAGGACAACACGCTGGCCGATGTGCGGGTGGTCTGTGCCCACCCGCAGGCGCTGGCGCAATGCCATGGCTGGCTCAGCCACCACCTGCCCGACGCCGAGCGCAGGCCGGTGGCCAGTAACGCCGAAGGCGCGCGCCTGGCCGCCGCCGACGCCGCCGTGGCGGCCATCGCCAGCGAACGCGCGGCGGGCGAATTCGGTCTGCATGTGGTGGCTCAGGCGATTCAGGACGAGGCCCACAACCGGACCCGTTTTGCGATCCTGACCCACCCTGATCGCCACCCCGCGCCTGGCCCCTCGGGCCATGACTGCACCAGCCTGGTGGTGTCGGTGGCCAACGAGCCCGGTGCGGTGCACGACATGTTGATGCCGTTGAAGGAGCATGGCGTGTCGATGACCCGCTTCGAGTCGCGCCCGGCGCGCTCGGGCCAGTGGGAGTACTACTTCTACATCGACATCGTCGGCCACCCGTCCGAGCCGCGCATTGCCACCGCCTTGCAGGCCTTGCGCGGCAACTGCGCGTTCTTCAAGGTGCTGGGCACCTACCCGATCGATGTGCACTGAGTCTGGCGGCGCCAGCGCTGCCTTCCCTTCCTGGCCGTGGCCAGGCTGTGGCTGCAGGGGCATGGCCTGATGTTCAAGCAACTGGGCGTGATCGGTTGCGGGCTGATGGGCGGCTCGTTTGCGCTGGCCTTGCGCCAGGCCGGCCTGGTGCGGCGGGTGGTGGGCTACAGCCGCTCGCCCAGCACCACGGCGCAGGCGGTGGCCTTGGGTGTGATCGACGTGGCTGCCGACTCGGCACTGAAGGCCATGATGGGCTCGGACATCGTGCTGATGGCCGTGCCTGTGGCGGCCACCGAGGCCACGCTGCGTTCCATTGCCCAGCAAGTGGCGCCGGGTGTGCTGATCATGGATGTGGGCTCGACCAAGCGCGACGTGGTGGACACCGTGCGCCGCGTGCTCAAGGACCGTTGCGGCAGCTTTGTGCCTGCCCACCCGATTGCCGGCAGTGAGCGCGCCGGCGTTGAGCATGCCGACGCCGAGTTGTACCGCAACCGCCAGGTCATCCTCACCCCGCTGGCCCAGACCGATCCTGACCTGCTGCAACTGGCCACCGATGTCTGGCATGCCCTGGGCGCACGCGTTCTGCGCATGACGCCCGAAGACCATGACGCCGCGTTTGCTGCCGTCAGCCATCTGCCGCACATGGTCGCTTTTGCCTACATCTGCGGCCTGGCCAACCAGCCGCTGGGCAACGACTACCTGTCGCTGGCTGGCCCGGGCTTTCGCGATTTCAGCCGCATTGCTGCCAGCGACCCGGCCATGTGGCGCGATGTGCTGCTGGCCAACCGCGAAGAAGTGCTCAACCAGGGCAAGCTGTTCCGCGACGCACTGAACCAGCTGATGACGGCCATGCTCAGCGGCGACGGACCGGCGCTGGAGGCGCTGATCCGCCAGGCCTCCGAGCGCCGCTCGGCCTGGCGCATCGGCGGCAGCGCTGGCTGAGCGGCGCGCGCTGCGACCCCACGTCATCACTCCACCATGCCTGCGCCGCTGATGCGGCCGGCCGCCCGCTTCAGCCATGTACGACCTGCCATTCCTTGATCTGCCCGCGTTGCGCACCGTTGCTGGAAGCGTGAGGCTGCCGGGCTCGAAAAGCATCTCCAACCGCGTGCTGCTGCTGGCCGGGCTGAGCCAGGGCACGACCCGCGTGCATGACCTGCTCGACAGTGACGACACCCGGGTCATGCTCGACGCGTTGCGTGCATTGGGCTGTGGCCTCGAGCCGCAGGCCGACGGCGTGCTGCAGGTCAGCGGGCTGGGCGGTCAACTGAAGGTGCATCAGGCCACGCTGTTCCTGGGCAATGCCGGCACCGCGATGCGGCCGCTCACCGCCGCGCTGGCCGTGCTGGCGGCCCAGCAGGGTGGGCGGTTTGAGTTGTCCGGCGTGCCCCGCATGCACGAGCGGCCGATCGGTGACCTGGTCGACGCGCTGCAGGCGCTGGGCTGCGACGTGCGCTGCACGGCGTCGCTCGGCTACCCGCCACTGCTGCTGCAGGGCCAGCCCGGCGCGGTGCTGCGGTCCGACCAGCCCATCCGCGTGCGGGGCGATGTGTCGAGCCAGTTCCTCACTGCCTTGCTGCTGGCGCTGCCGCTGGCGAGCGGGGCGGGGCCGGTGCGCATCGAGGTGGACGGCGAACTGATCAGCCGGCCCTATGTCGACATCACCGTCATGCTGCTGGCGCGCTTTGGCATCGATGTGCAGTGCGAAGGCGACCGTGCCTTCACCATCCCGCAGGGCAGCCGTTACCGCAGCCCGGGCGACATTCATGTCGAGGCCGATGCGTCGTCGGCGTCGTACTTCATCGCCGCTGGCGCCATCGCTGCCACAGCCGAGCCGCTGGTCATCGAAGGCCTGGGCCTGGATTCGATCCAGGGCGACATCCGCTTTGTCGAGGCCGCCCGCGCCATGGGCGCGCTGGTGGACGGCGAGCCCGGCCGGCTGGTGGTGCGGCGTGGCCAATGGCCACTGAAGGCGATCAGTCTGGACTGCAACCACATTCCCGACGCGGCCATGACGCTGGCGGTGATGGCGCTGTACGCCACCGGCACCACCCGGCTGAGCAACATCGCCAGCTGGCGCGTGAAGGAGACCGACCGCATCGCGGCCATGGCCGCCGAACTGCGCAAGCTGGGCGCCACGGTGACCGAGGGCGACGATTTCATCGAAGTCAGCCCGCCCGACGCGGCCAGCGGTGGCTGGCGGCCGGCCGCGATCCACACCTATGACGACCACCGCATCGCGATGTGCCTGTCGCTGGCCGCGTTCAACCCGCTGGCCGACTCGCCGGGCCGGCCGCCGGCCGAGGTGCCGGTGCGCATCCTCGATCCACGCTGCGTGGCCAAGACCTTTCCTGACTATTTCGAAGCCCTGTTCGCAGTGGCCAGCACGGCGGCCGACGACATCCCGGTGATCACCATCGACGGCCCCACGGCGTCGGGCAAGGGCACCTTGGCGGTGGCGGTGGCTGCTGCTCTGGGCTACCACCAACTCGATTCCGGCCTGCTCTACCGCGCGACGGCGCTGGCCGCGCTGCGTGCCGGTCTGGCCGCCGACGACGAACCCGCGTTGGCCGGCGTGGCGGCCACCCTGGCGCTGCGATTCGACGGCGAGCAGGTGCTGCTGGCCGGGCAGGACGTGGCGGGCGAGTTGCGGCAGGAGCAGGTCGGCAGCCTGGCTTCACGCATCTCGGCCCTGCCCGCCGTGCGCGGCGCGCTGTATGCGCTGCAACTGGGCTTCGCCCGTGCGCCAGGCCTGGTGGCCGACGGGCGCGACATGGGCACGGTGATCTTTCCGCGCGCAGCGCTGAAGGTGTTTCTCACCGCCAGCCCCGCCATGCGCGCCGAACGGCGGCATAAGCAATTGATTTCAAAGGGAATTTCTGCTAATCTCGCAGACCTTCGCGCCGACCTGGAGGCGCGTGATGCACGGGACAAATCCCGCGCCATCGCGCCCCTGGTGCCGGCACAAGATGCGTTTTTGTTAGACAACTCAGGCCTTTCCATCGCGCAATCGGTGGCCCAGGTGCTGGCTTGGTGGCAACAGCGCAGGCCGTTCTGAAACGCTTGCGGGCAGCTTGGCCGCAAGCAAGCTGGTTCGGCCAAGCCCCCTCGCCCCTTAGACCGCGCTGGTGTGCGCACCGGGTACTGGTCGCTGAGGCGAAGGATGACAAGTCGGGCCGGCGCGTGTTCGCTGGCCTTTGGTCTTAAACCGCAGCACCGTCTGCACAACCCCGCCGGCTTCACTCAAACTTGGTTTTCGCCGGCACCAAGGAAAGCACCCACATGTTCGACACCCCCGACACCATCGCCAACACCGGCCCGGACAGTTTTGCCGCGCTGTTTGAAGAGTCACTGAAGAAAAACGACATGCGCGCCGGCGAGGTCATCTCCGCCGAAGTCGTGCGCATCGAGTTCAACCACGTGGTGGTCAACGCCGGCCTCAAGAGCGAAGCCTATGTGCCCATCGCCGAGTTCAAGAACGACCAGGGCGAACTGGAAGTCCAGATCGGCGACTTTGTCTCGGTGGCCATTGACGCGATCGAAAACGGCTACGGCGACACCATCCTGTCGCGTGACAAGGCCAAGCGCCTGGCGTCCTGGCTGAGTCTGGAAACCGCGCTCGAGTCTGGCGACTTCGTCGAAGGCACCGTGTCGGGCAAGGTCAAGGGCGGCCTGACCGTGCTGGTCAACGGCATCCGCGCCTTCCTGCCGGGCTCGTTGATCGACACCCGTCCGGTCAAGGACCTGACGCCGTACGAAGGCAAGACGCTGGAATTCAAGGTCATCAAGCTCGACCGCAAGCGCAACAACGTGGTGCTCAGCCGCCGCGCGGTGGTCGAAGCCAGCATGGGCGAAGAGCGCGCCAAGCTGCTCGAGACCCTGACCGAAGGCGCGATCGTGCATGGCGTGGTGAAGAACATCACCGAATACGGCGCGTTTGTCGACCTGGGTGGCATCGACGGCCTGCTGCACATCACCGACATGGCCTGGCGTCGGGTGCGTCACCCGAGCGAGGTGGTCACGGTTGGCCAGGAACTCGACGCCAAGGTGCTGAAGTTCGACGCCGAGAAGAACCGCGTCAGCCTGGGCATCAAGCAGCTGGGCGATGACCCCTGGATGGGCGTTTCGCGCCGTTATCCGTCGGGCACGCGTCTGTTCGGCAAGGTCACCAACATCGCCGACTACGGCGCGTTCGTCGAGATCGAACCCGGCATCGAAGGCCTGGTCCACGTGTCCGAAATGGACTGGACCAACAAGAACGTGGCCCCGTCCAAGATCGTCGCGCTGGGCGATGAAGTCGAGGTCATGGTGCTCGAGATCGACGAAGACAAGCGCCGCATCAGCCTGGGCATGAAGCAGTGCAAGGCCAATCCCTGGGAAGAGTTCAGCACCACCGTGCACCGCGGCGACCGCGTGCATGGCCCGATCAAGTCGATCACCGACTTCGGCGTGTTCGTGGGCCTGGCCCAGGGCATCGACGGCC
This sequence comes from Betaproteobacteria bacterium, assembly GCA_031417735.1. Classification (GTDB taxonomy): domain Bacteria; phylum Pseudomonadota; class Gammaproteobacteria; order Burkholderiales; family Burkholderiaceae_C; genus Pseudaquabacterium. Next base: position 11,362 of record JANOWE010000178.1, on the reverse strand, counting down.
TGGTCCACCTGTCCGACCTGTCGTGGCACGAGACCGGCGAAGCTGCGGTTCGCAACTTCAAGAAGGGCCAGGAAGTCGAGGCCATCGTGCTGGCGATCGATGTCGAGCGTGAGCGCATCAGCCTGGGCATCAAGCAACTCGACGGTGACCCGTTTGCCAACTACACCTCGGTCAACGACCGTGGCGCTGTGGTCAATGGCAAGGTCAAGACCGTTGACGCGCGTGGCGCCGAGATCGAACTCAATGCCGATGTCACTGGCTACCTGCGTGCTTCCGAAATCAGCCGCGACCGTGTCGAAGACGCGCGCAACATGCTGAAGGAAGGCGACGACGTCAACGCCATGATCATCAACGTCGACCGCAAGGCGCGTTCGATCCAGTTGTCGATCAAGGCCAAGGACTCGGTTGACCAGCAAGAAGCCATGCAGCGTTTGTCGCAGACCAGCGAGCGTGAAAACGCCGGTACCACCAGCCTGGGCGCGTTGCTGCGGGCCAAGCTGGACAACCGCGAATAAGCTGTTCGCCGAGGCCGCCTGACGGCCGCCCCAGGAGTGGCCAGATTCGACCGGGAGACCCGGTCGGGTTTGGCCCTTCGACAGCCACCGCGCACCCCTGGTCGCCCTGAACGACCTGTCCCCTCCGGGGTGCTCCCTCCGAATGATGTGCAGGTTTCTGGCATTTCATGACCCGTTCTGACCTTGTGGCAAAGCTGGCCGAGCGGTTTGGGCAGCTGACGCAGCGCGACACCGAGTTCGCCGTCAAGACCATGCTCGACGCGATGAGCGATGCGCTCGCGCGTGGCCATCGCATCGAGATCCGCGGTTTTGGCAGCTTCTCGATCAACCGCCGGCCGCCCCGCCAGGGGCGCAACCCCCGCAGTGGCGAGAAGGTGACGATTCCAGAAAAACTGGTGCCGCATTTCAAGCCCGGCAAGGCGCTGCGCGAGGCCGTGGACGAGCAACTGCCGGTGGACGACGGCCAGGCACAGACGCCCGTACGCAGGGCGGCAGGCGACTGACGATCAGGCGCTGATGTATGCCAAACGGGGCCCTGCGGGGCCCCGTTGTTTTTTGGCGCCGGGCGTCGGGCGCCCTGCGGGTCATGGCTTCGTAGAATGCGAGCCCATGCGCTTTCTTGTCTGGGGCCTGCGCGCCTTTCTCTTCTTCACCCTGTTCGCCTTTGCGCTCAACAACGAGCAAGAGGTGGTGGTGCAGTGGTTCTTCGGCGCGCAATGGCGCGCGCCGCTGGTCATCGTGGTGCTGGTCGCGCTGAGCGGGGGCGCTGCCCTCGGCGTGCTGGCCATGGTGCCCAGTTGGTGGCGCCACCGCCGCGTGGCCCGTCGGCATGCGCCGCCGCCGACACCGCCCGCACGCAGCGGCGCCGGGGCCACCACGCTGGCGCCTTCAGAGTTCGGCCCCGAACACCCGCCGCGCGAAGGACTTTGATGGAGTTCGACGGCCAGGGCCTGCTGATGGCGCTGCTGGTGGCGCTGCCGATCGCGTTTGCAATGGGTTGGCTGGCTTCGCGCCTTGACCTGCGCCAATGGCGGCGCAGCGACCGCGAGGCGCCCAAGGCCTACTTCAAGGGCCTGAACCTGCTGCTCAACGAGCAGCCCGACAAGGCCATCGATGCCTTCATCGAGGCCGTGCAGCACGACCCAGACACCAGCGAGCTGCACTTTGCGCTGGGCAATCTGTTCCGCCGCCGGGGCGAGTTCGAGCGTGCCGTACGGGTGCATCAGCACCTGCTGCAGCGTGCCGACTTGCGGCCCGCCGAGCGTGAGCGGGCGCAGCACGCGCTGGCGCAGGACTTCGTCAAGGCCGGCTTGTTCGACCGCGCCGAGGCCGCGTTCCGCGCGCTGCAGGGCACGCCCTACGACACCGAGGCCGGGCTGGCCTTGCTGACACTGGCCGAGCGCACCCGTGACTGGCGCGAAGCGGTTGAGCTGGCGGCCCAGCTCGAGACATCAGGCACCGGTTCCTTCGCCACGCGCATCGCCCATTACCACTGCGAGCTGGCCCTGCAGGCCGATGAGCAGGGCGACGGTGCCGCGGCCGACGCGGCGCTGGACTTGGCCCAGGCGGTGGCGCCGCTGTCGGCCCGGCCGCTGATCCAGCGCGCCGAGCGCCTGGCCCGCCTGGGTGATGCCGAGGCCGCGCTGCAGGCCTACCGTGCGCTGCGCGACTGCAGCCCGGACAGCTATGCACGCGTGGCCGGCGACGTGGCGGCCTGTGCGCTGGCGGCCTCTCGTGTGGCCGATGTTCGGGCCACGATGCTGCAGTTGTACGACCGCCAGCCCGGCCTGGACCTGCTGCGCGCTCTGGCCCAGCTGGAAGGCCAGGCCGCAGGTGCCTCACCCCGCTTGCTGCCCTTGCTGCGTGAGCAGCCCAGCCTGTCGGCAGCACTGGAATTGCTGGACTCGCCGCCAGTGCCATGGCCAGACCAGGCCGGCCAGGCCGTGCGTGATGCGGTGGCCCGTGCCGCGCGGCCGCTGCAGCGCTACCGCTGCGCGGCCTGCGGCTTCGAGGCCCAGCGCCATTTCTGGCAATGCCCGGGCTGCCTGGGCTGGGACACCTTTCCTCCGCAGCGACTGGAAGAGCTGTAGGGACTGGGGCCCTCTGGCCACGATCGGGTATTTCCGGGCCGAGTCAGCGGCCGAGGTGAACTTTGAGCCTGGCCATCACCTCGTCCAGCGAGGGCACCTGGCCCTTGCCGCCAAAACTGGCCACCGGGTTGGACCCGGGGCCGGTGATGCCGGCCAGGCCGGGCTCGTGGTCGCAGTAGATGCCGATGGTGGGCGCGCCGAAGGCCGCGGCCAGGTGGGTGAAGCCGGTGTCCAGGCCGACGATCTGGCGCGCCTGGGCCAGTACCCCAGCCATGTCGGCCACGCTGAGAAAGGGCGGCACCACACCACCGCAGCCGGCAGCAATGCGTTCGGCGCGCCCGCGCTCCTCATCGCTGCCCCAGACCAGCACCGGTGTGAGCCGTTTGCTGCGCAGGTGTTGGCCAATGGCGATCCAATGCGCTTCGGGCCACTGCTTCTCGGGCCGGCTGGCGCAAGGGATCAGTGCCGCGCTGAGCACCGGCGCGCGCCAGGGCGCTTGGCCGTCGGCGCCGGCCCGCGGCGCCGGCGCCAGCAGACCAAAGTCGGGCCGGGTGGTGGGCAGGGCATAGCCCAGGTGCAGCGCCACCAGCCGGCGGCAGCGCTCCACCGCATGCAGTTCACGCGAGACGGCGGCGGTGCGCTGGTAGCACAGCGCAGCGGCCGGTTCGCGGATGCTGGCGCGGTCATAGCCCACCAGCGGGCCGCGCGCCTGCAGGCCCCACATCACGCTCTTGAGCAGGCCTTGCAGGTCGATCACCAGGTCATAGGGCTCGCGCTTGAGCTCGTCGCGCAGCGTGGCCATGGCCACCCGCGTGTCGCGCCGCCACAGCGTCTTGCGCCATTTGCGCCAGCCCAGCGGCAGCACCCGCGTCACGGCCGGGTGCAGCCGGGGAATCGCGGCAAACGGCGCCTCAACCAGCCAGTCGATGGTGATGCCCGGACGCAGCCGGCGCAGGTCGCTGATGGCCGGCAGCGCATGCACCACGTCGCCCATCGACGAGGTCTTGACGACCAGAATCCGGCCCGACGTGAGGTTCACCGGCCAGCCGCACCCGTTTTTGGGCCAGCGGCCCGCGCCTGTGTTTCCTTCACCAGTTCAGGGTTGAAGCGTGGGTCGTTGTACATCTTGAACTGGCGGTAGACCTTGAAGTAGGCGCGGCCGGCCTGCGCGTCGGCCAGCAGCGCGTCGAAGCAGCCACCCAGGTCGCTGCGTTGCTGCTGCAGCCGCTGCAGCTTGACCTGGCTGGCAGACAGATGCTGGGCGTCGGCGTCGGCGCGTCGGGTCTGCGCCGCCATGGCCTCGATCTTGAGCGCCAGGATGCTCATGCGGTCGATCATGCTGCCGGCGGTTTCGCTGTTCAGCCGGGCGCCGCTGGCCACCGTGGCCTGGGGGGCGTCACTGCGCGCGGAGTCAGCGTCGACCAGGCCCAGCGCCACCAGCAGCAACTCGTCGATGCGCTCGGTGGCGTCATTGCGGGCCTGGTTGAAACCGTCGATGGCGCGCTTGTTGGCGGCAATATCTTCGGCCGCCACGGTGGTGCGGCGGGCCAGGTCTTCTTCGGCCCATAGCCGGCAGTTGAAGCGGTGGTTGGTCTGCACCCAGTGCCAGACTTCGGCTGCGCCTTCGCGAACCGGCGCGGGCAGCTCGGTCGGCCAGCCGGCATGGGCCAGCATTTGGTCGTGCGAGGCGATCAGTTCGGCGGCTTGGGGCAGGGTCTGGGTCATGGTCGGCTGGCAGAATACAAGGGGCGGATTATCGGCGCTGACTGCTTGCCCCGCCGCCGCCCTCGCACCCGCGCCATCGAGGCGCCCTCCTTGACAGCTGACCACCCGCATGCCATCTCGCCCGCTCATCGTCCGCTTGCGCAACTGGGTGGGGGACGTGGTGCTTGGCGTGCCCACCCTGCGCCTGCTGCAGGGGCGTGGCTACGCGCTGCAGCTGGTGGGTAAACCCTGGGCGCAGTCGCTGCTGGCAGGCGAGGGTTGGCCGGTGCACGCCTTGGTCGGCGGTGGCTTGCGCCAGCGCGTGGCGCAGTTGCGAGCGCTGCGTCGCCAGGCGCAGGCCCAGGACGCCGACTTTGACAAGCGCGCCAACACCCTGGTGCTGCCGTTTTCTTTCTCCAGTGCCCTCGAGGCCCGCTTGGCCGGACTGGCGGCGGTGGGCTATGCGCATGAAGGCCGCAGCCTGCTGCTGCAGCGTGCATTGCCGCGACCGGCCGGACTGCATGAGCTGCAGTCCTACTGGCAACTCGGCCTGCAACTCAGCCCGCCATTGCCGCACGGGCAGAGCGGGCGTCCTGACCTGGCCCTGTCCGACCCACCCGCACCGCCCGTATCGATCGGACTGGCGATTCAGCCCCAGGCCCAGGCCGCCGCGGCGCAGCGTCTGGCGGTGGCAGGCATCGGTGACGGCTATGTGCTGCTGTGTCCGTTCGCCGGTGGCACTTTCGAGGGTCAGGACAAGCGCTGGCCCGAGTTCGCAGCCTTTGCGCGGCAGGCAGCCAGAACCTGGGGCCGGCCCCTGTTGCTGTGCCCTGGCCCGGGCGAGGCTGAGGCGGCGCGGGCAGACTACCCCGAAGCCCATGTGCTGGAGGGCGTGCCGCTGGGTGACTATGCCGCCCTGCTGCAGCGCTGCGCCCTGATGGTCAGCAATGACACCGGGCCGGGCCATCTGGCTGCGTCGGTGGGCGCGCCCCTGCTCAGCATATTGGGCCCCACCGACGTGGCGCAATGGGGTCCGTGGGGGCCGGGGGTGGTGGTGCTGCAAGGCCAGACGGGCTGGCCCAGCGTGGCCCAGGTCCTGGCCGCTGGTGAGCGGCTGCTGCAGCAAGGTCCCGGCGCGGCGCATGCGGTGGCGGCATGACGTGGCGTCCGACCCCACCGGCCGGGCAGCGCGCCTGCGGCATGCACAGGTCCGAGGTCAAGGATCAGGCAGCATGAGCCTGCCGGTCTACCTCATCAACCTGCCGCGTGACGGTCAGCGCCTTCAGGCCATGACCAGGCAACTGCAGGACCTGGCGCTGCCCTTCGAGGTCTTGCCGGCGGTCTGCGGCCGAGACCTGCTGCCAGCCGAGCGCGCCGCGCTCTACGACGAGCAGACCAACGCCAGGCGCTTCCACGCGCCCTTGGTCGATGGCGAAATCGGCTGCTATGCCAGCCATCTGCGCGCCTGGCAACGCCTGCTCGACAGTGGCGCACCGGCGGCGCTGGTGCTCGAAGACGACGTGCTGCTGCGGCCATCGCTCTTGCCTGTGCTGCGGGCGCTGGCGTCGCGGCCGCACGGCTGGCAGATGGTCAAACTCATCGGTCGCGACGTCGAGCGGCCCTGGCACCCGAAAGTGTTGACCGACGGCGTGGCGCTGATCGGCTACCGCCGCCTGCCCAGCCTGACCAGTGCCTATGTGCTCAGCCGCGAAGGCGCGGCCAGCTTGCTGGCGGCGCGGCGGCGCTTTTTTCGACCGGTCGACACCGACTTGCGTCACTGGTGGGAATGTGGCCTGTCTGTCGCCGGCGCCTACCCCTACCCGGTTGCCCATGCGCAGTCTGGCGAAGAATCTCGCATCGGCCAGCGTGACCTCAACGGCGGCGCACGGCGTCGCTGGCGCAAGCTGTGGTTCCAGACCCTTTACGTGCTGGGTTCAGCCTGGGCAAACCTGCGTCGCGGACCACCGGGTGCCGGCTTGTCATGACCGACGCCGACGCTGCACACATCCTGCACCCGGATCAAGCCTGTACCGACCGGCCGCTGATCCTGGTGTCATGGAATGGCCGCGAGCCGCCGCTGTGGCGGCTGCTGCTCGATACAAGGCCGCAGTTTGACCTGCTGCTGTTTGACTATTCCGGCAGCGCCATGCCTGCAGCGCTGCAGTGCCTGCCCTGGCCGGTCACCTTGTTGAGCGAATGCACCGAGTGCAAGGGCGACATCTACCAGGCTCTGGCCAAGCACCTGACGGCCAACGGCCTGCGGCCTCGCTTTGTCGGCCTGATCGATGACGACGTGGTGTTGTCGGTAGGCGACCTGAACCGGCTGCTGCATCTGGGCCACTGCCATGGCCTGCATGTGCTTTCGGCCGCGCTCAGCCACGACAGCCACTACACCCACCGCTGGATGCTGCACCAGCCGCACCGCATTTTGCGTGAGGTGGACTGGGTCGAGGTGATGATGCCGATCTACGACGGCGCCTTGTTCCTGGCCGCTGCACCGCACTTTGAGGGCAATGTCTCGTCCTGGGGCATTGACATGTACCTGATGCCCACCCTGCAGCAACTCACAGGCTGCACCCGCACGGCCATCGTCGACGCGGTGATGGCCAGCCATGTGCGACCGGTCACCAGTGGCCAGGGCGCCTTTCGCCACGGCCAGACGGCGGCGCAGGAAAACGCCCGGATGAAGCAGCTCTGCCGAGACCTGCTCAGGCGCCATCGGCCCGAGCTGCTGCGCACTGACTGGTACCAACGCATCTTCGTGCAGCGTCATGTGCGCAACCGCTGGCGGCAGTTGGTGACCGGCCTGGGCCGGCCACTGCGGCGCTGGCTCGACAGCAGCACCTGAACGCGGCCAAGCCGACCCCAGGGTCGGGCGTTGAACTCGACGCCGTGATGGCCTCCAGCGAACGCCGCCGGCAGGCTTGAATTCGGCCCTTGCCGGCTGTGAACTTTTACCGCTCCCAGCGCGTAACAGCTTGTCAGCACGGGCGGAAACGACCACCAGCTTGCGGCACATTAGCCGCAGGCCAAAGCCAGCCAGGAGAGCGGCCTAACATCACCGTATGCGGGCTGTGCTCAGCGCAGGACGCAGCCCGGTCACCCCACCACCCCAACCGCCCCGGCAAGCGATCATGGCCCGCGTCAACAGAAGCAAAGCCATCCGTCCGTCGCAGCACGGCGGCCCGGGCAGGTCCGGCCCGGCTCGGCCCAAGTCCCTGCGCCTGCCCGAGGTCACGCTGGTCTGCGTGCAGCCGCGGGTGCCGGTGCTGGGCGTGGCCACGTTGCAGCACTGCATGCGTGACATCGACTTCGCTCAGGTGCTGCTGTTCACCGACCCGGATGCGTTGAGCCAGGCGCCCGAGGGCATCGAGCTCAAGGGCCTGCGGCTTGAGTCGCCGGCTGCGCATGCGGATTTCATGCTGCGTGGCCTGGTGCACTATCTGCAAACCAGCCATGTGCTGATCGTGCAGTGGAATGGCTTCGTGCTGGACGCCAGCCAATGGGATCCGGCATTTCAGTTGTATGACCATGTTTGCGCCCCGGTCGAGCCCGGAACCTCGGCCTTTGGCGCACGCCAGACCAGTTTTTCACTGCAATCGCGCCGTCTGCTGCAGGCCATGCAAGACCCGGCCATGTTGATCCGCGCGTCCGAGAACCATTTCCTGCCGCACGACAATCGCCAGCGACTCGAGCAGGTGCATGACGTTCGATTCGCGCCAACCGAACTGGCGCGCCGCTTCTCCTTCGACCACCTGAGGCCGGACGGTGCCACGCTGGGCTTTCAGGGCTTGCACAACCTGCCTCGGGTGCTGCGGCCCGATGCCCTGCGCCGCCTGGTGCGCAGCCTGCCCGATGAACTGTTGGCTGGCCAGGCCGGGCAGATGCTGTGCGCCGGGCTGATCTCGCAGGGGCAGTTGGTGATTGCGCAAATGATCATCGAGCGCCGCCGTCGCCTGGGCCTGCAGGTCTGGTCTACCCTTCGGCTCAGGGCCAGACTGGTGCTGGCGGGGCTGATGCGCTCAGGACACAAGCGGGCCTGAGCCGGGTCGACCAGCGCGCCGGGTGTTCGAGCCCCGCGCCTCGGACCTGGCGCGATCACAGCGGTCAAGCCTCGTAGACGATGCTCGCCTGCCCCCCTGCGGCCAGCGCCTGGCAGCGCGCCAGGGCCTCGTCGCAGGGCCAGAACCGGCCGGCGTCGCCCAGGTCGAGCTCAGCGCTGGCGGTGGCGCGGCGGATCAGCAGGCGCAGCGCCAGGCCCTGCTTCAGCTCGCCCTGCTCGGTGGTCTCGACATGGGCCGGCCAGGTCTTGACCAGTTCGGCCAGCGGCGGCGTGGCCGCACCCACCGTCATGCGCAGATAGCGGCCAAAGCGGGCCCGTGCGCCAGCCAGGTCCCAGACCTGGGCCACGTTCAGCCGCAGGCCGCCCGAGAAGCGGTCGTTCTGCACCTTGCCCTGCACGATCAGCAGCTCGTTCTCGGCCAACAAGGCCTTGTGGGCTTCAAGCAGTTCCTCGTTGGCCACCGCCTCGATGGCCTCGCTGCCATCGTCGAGCTTGAAGATCGCGACCCGACCGCGCTGGCCGTTGATGACCCGCAGGTCGCTGACGATGCCGGCCACCAGTTGCAGGTCGCGGCTGTCCTGCAGCTCACCCACCGCACGCTTGCAGAAGCGCCGCACCTCGGCCGCGTGGTGCTCGAACAAGTGGCCGGAGAGGAAGAAGCCCAAGGCGGTGTTCTCCAGCAACAAGCGCTCGCGCACGCCCCAGGCCGGGCTGTCCACCAGCGGCGGCTCTTGCGTGGCTGAGCCATGGTCGCCGTCGTCGAACAGCCCGCCCTGGCTGGCGTTGACGAGCTGGTGCTCGGCGAAGTCCAGGCCCAGGCCCACACTGGCCAGCAGGCGTGCGCGGTCGGGCTCCACGCCGTCGAAGGCGCCGGCCTTGACCAGAGCCTCCAGCGCGCGCTTGTTCAGCCGCTTGCGGTCAACCCGGGCACAGAAGTCGAAGAAGCTGCGGAAGGGGCCGCTGCCGGGCGCGTCGGCTGAGCCGTCGCGGGCCTCGACGATGGCCTCGATCGCACCCTGGCCGGTGCCCTTGATGGCGCCCAGGCCGTAGCGCACCCGCCTGGCCGACATCGGCTCGAAGCGGTGAGTGCCGCTGTTCACATCGGGCGGCTCGAAGCTCACGGCGAAGAGTTTGGCGTCGTTCAGCAGCACCCTGAGTTTGTCGGTGTCGCCCATTTCCACCGTCATGTTGGCGGCATAGAACTCGGCCGGGAAATGCACCTTCAGCCAGGCCGTGTGGTAGGCCAGCAGTGAGTAGGCGGCGGCATGGCTCTTGTTGAAACCATAGCCGGCAAACTTCTCCATCAGGTCGAAGACCTCGTCGGCGGTGGCGGTGGCAATGTTCTTTTGCGCCGCGCCGTCGCGGAAGATCTGACGCTGCTGCGCCATCTCTTCGGCCTTCTTCTTGCCCATCGCCCGGCGCAGCAGGTCGGCCCCGCCCAGGCTGTAGCCGCCCATGAGCTGGGCCGACTGCATGACCTGTTCCTGGTAGACAAAGATGCCGTAAGTCTCGGCCAGCACTTCGGCCAGCAGCGGGTGCGGGTAGGTGATGGGCTCGCTGCCGTTCTTGCGCGCGCAGAAGCTGGGAATGTTCTCCATTGGCCCGGGCCGGAACATCGCGTTCAGCGCAATCAGGTCCTCCAGGCGCGTGGGCTTGGCCTCTTTCAGCATGGCCTGCATGCCGCGCGATTCAAACTGGAAAACGCTCTCGGTCAGGCCCTGGGCAAACAGCCGATACACCCGCGCATCGTCCAGCGGCACGGTCTCGAAGCTGAAGTCGGCCTTGTCCGGGTGGCGGGCGACGATGAACTTGCGCGCCAGTTCCAGAATGGTCAGCGTGGCCAGGCCCAGAAAGTCGAACTTGACCAGGCCGATGGCCTCGACATCGTCCTTGTCGAACTGGCTCACCGCCGAGTCGCTGCCCGGCTGCTGGTACAGCGCGCAGAAGTCGGTGATCTTGCCCGGCGCGATCAGCACGCCGCCGGCATGCATGCCGATGTTGCGCACGATGCCCTCGACCCGCGTGGCCAGGCTCAGCAGCTCGGCCACCTCTTCTTCAGCGGCCTCGCGCTGTTCCAGTTCGGGCGCTTCCTTGCGGGCATAGATCAGGCCGGGGTCGGGCTCGGCCGGCACCTTGGCCAGCGTCACGGTCTTGCCCGGCGGCGCCGGAATCAGCTTGGCGATGGAATCGACATGGCCGTAGCCCATGCCCAGCACGCGGCCGATGTCGCGCAGCGCGGCCTTGGCCGCCATGGTGCCGAAAGTGACGATCTGGCCCACGGCCTGACGGCCGTACTTGTCCTTGACGTAGTCGATCACCCGGTCGCGGTTGGCCTGGCAGAAATCGATGTCGAAGTCGGGCATCGAGACCCGCTCGGGGTTCAGGAAGCGCTCGAACAGCAGCTTGTAGCGCAGCGGGTCCAGATCGGTGATCTTCAGCGCATAGGCCACCAGCGAGCCCGCGCCCGAGCCCCGGCCCGGGCCGACCGGGCAGCCGTTGTTCTTGGCCCAGTTGATGAAGTCGGCCACGATCAGAAAGTAGCCAGGAAAACCCATCTTCAGAATGGTGTCGATCTCGAACTCCAGCCTGGCCACGTAGGTGGCGCGTTGGCTGTCGCGCATGGGGGCATCAGGAAAGAGCCGGGTCAGGCGCTGCTCCAGCCCCTCCAGGCTGGCCTGGCGGAAGTAGTCGCCCATGGCCATGGGCGTGCCGTCGGCCAGCAGCGGCGTCGGGAAATCGGGCAGATAGTTCTTGCCCATGGGCAGACGCAGGTTGCAGCGCTGGGCGATGGCCAGCGTGTTGGCCACGGCCGACGGCAGGTCGGCAAACAGCGCGGCCATCCGGGCCTGGGTCTTCAAGTACTGCTGGTCGGTGAAGCGCTTGACGCGCTTGGGGTTGGCCAGGGTGTCGCCTTCGGCCACGCAGACCCGGGCCTCATGGGCGTCGTAGTCGTCGGCCACCACAAACTGCACCGGGTGGGTGGCCACCAC
>JANOWE010000177.1:0-19268 GCA_031417735.1 Betaproteobacteria bacterium | reverse complement strand
TGCGCCCCCGCCTTGGCCTGCGCAAGCCCGCATGAACCCAACCCTGAGCAAGAGCGGCCAGACCGCCGGCACGTTGAGCGTCGATCAACTGCGCGTGGCGCTGGACGGTGAGGCCGGCATCGTGCGCGCCATCGACGGCTTGAGCCTGACGCTGCAGCGTGGCCAGACCTTTGCACTGGTGGGCGAATCGGGCTGCGGCAAAAGCATGACCGCGCTGGCCCTGCTGCGCCTGCTGCCCGAGAACGGCGTGGTCGCCGGCGGTGACATCCGGCTGGGCCAGGACAGCCTGCTCGACCTGCCCGAATCGGGCATGCGGCGATTGCGCGGCGGGCGCATCGGCATGATCTTTCAAGAGCCGGGCACCAGCCTGAACGCGGTGCTGACCGTGGGCACGCAGATGCTGGAGGCGGTGGAAACCCACACCGCCCTGCGCGGCGCGGCAGCGCGCCAGAAGGCCATTGCCTGGCTGCAGCGGGTGGGCATTCCCGAGCCCGAGCGGCGCTTCGACGACTACCCCTTCCGCATGAGCGGTGGCCAGAAGCAACGCGTGATGATTGCGATGACGCTGGCCGCCGAGCCCGACTTTCTGGTCGCTGACGAGCCCACCACCGCGCTGGACGTCACCATCCAGAAGCAGATCCTCGATCTGTTGCGCGACCTGCAGCGAGAACAGGGCATGGGCCTGCTGTTGATCACCCATGACCTGGCCGTGGTGGCCGGCATGGCCGACCGGGTGGCGCTGATGTATGCCGGCCAGATCATTGAGATGGCGCCGACTGACGAATTCTTTGCCAACCCGCGCCACCCCTATGCCCGTGCGCTGATGCAGGCCCTGCCTGACGCCGAACGCCGAGGCCAGCGGCTGGCCGCCATTCCCGGCACGGTGCCGGCGCTGACGCAGGAATTCGCCGGTTGCCGTTTTGCGCCGCGCTGCCCCTTTGTGCAGCCGCGTTGTCATGAGCAGGCACCGACGCTGCTGGACCAGGGCCGGCGCCAGGTGCGCTGCCTGCGTCTGGCCGACGGTGAACCGCCGCTGACCGAGACAGTGGACGCCGAAGCCGCCACGCTGGTGGCCGCCCCGCGCAGCGCAACCAGCGCCGCCCTGTCGGATGCGGCGCCGTTGCTGCAGGTGCAGGACCTGAGCGTCACCTTCGCCGTCAAGCGCGGCCTGCTGCAGCGCGCACAGCCCGGCTTTCAGGCTGTGCGCGGGGTGTCGTTCGAGGTCGCGGCCGGCCAGACCCTGGCGCTGGTGGGCGAATCGGGCTGCGGCAAGACCACCACCGGCAAGGCCATCGTGCAGCTGTTGCGTGGCCAGGCACTGATCAGCGGCCGCGCCAGCTTCGACGGCCAGGATCTGTTCGCGCTGCAAGGCGACGCGCTGCGCGAAGCGCGGCGTTCGGTGCAGATCATCTTTCAAGACCCGTTCAGCAGCCTGAACCCGCGCATGCGCGTGGCCGAGATCCTGGACGAGGGCCTGGCCTCATTGCAGCGGGATGTGACGCCTGATGACCGCCGCCGGCGCGTCGAGGCCATCTGCGAGCAGGTGGGCCTGCGGCGTGAGGCGCTGCAGCGCTTTCCCCATGAATTTTCAGGTGGCCAGCGCCAGCGCATCGCCATCGCCCGCGCGCTGGCAGTGCAGCCGCGGCTGATCGTCTGCGACGAGCCGACGTCGGCGCTGGACGTGAGCGTGCAGGCGCAAATCCTGAACCTGCTGCGCGACCTGCAGGCCGAACTGGGTGTCAGTTACCTGTTCATCACCCACAACATCGCGGTGGTCGAGTACATCGCCGACCGGGTGGCGGTGATGCAGGCCGGGGCCATCGTCGAGCAGGGAACGGCCAACGAGGTGCTGCGGCGGCCGCAGCAGGACTACACCCGCACGCTGCTGGCGGCTGTGCCCAGGCTTTGAAGCGCTGTGCCCTGCAAAGCCCGCATCAAGCGGGCAGGTGTGTACGCCAGGCTTGGCAGGCGTGCGACATGTGCTGCGCCGCTGCGATGGTGGCCAGCACTGCAGCAAAACGCAGATCGGGCCGATCGGGGTATTCATGCGCCAGGCGATTGCGCACGTCGCGCCATTGCAGCCACGACTCGACGTCCAGGTAGCCCAACCGCTCCAACCTGTCCAGGCGGTCGCGCATGGACCCATCGTCGAACGGCTCGCGCAGCCAGCCCAGGGTGGCCGGCACCAGCCGTTCACCCATGGCGTCCTGCAGCTTGGTGAACCGGTAGAGGATCTGATCGGTCAGCCGGCGCAGCGCGGCGTCGTGGTCCAGTGCGCTGATGTCCGGCGGCGGCAGCCTGTGCCAGTCGGTCAGCGCCTCTTGCAGGGTTGCGCAGTGCCTGCCGCACTCCCACTGCGCAGCGGTCAGTCGAGCGGCCTGAACTTCAGCGCTCATGTGCGCACCAGTTCCACCGCTTGGCGGCGCGCTTCGCTGACGATCAGCCGATCGCCGACTTCTCCGGGGTCGGCCAGCACGATGTCGATGCGGCGCTCGCCCATCAGACGATAAAGCCGCGCCGCCAGCCTTGTGCGCAAACTCACGAATTCTGCGGCGCCCAGCACGGTGCTGGGCTCGACCAGAAGGTCGATGTCACCCCCGCGCCGGTCATCGTCCACCCGGGACCCGAACAGCGACACGCGCACGCCTGCAGGAAGAATTGCCCGCGCGGCTGCTACCACCGCATCTCTTTCGTCGGCTGTCAAGCGCATCTGTTCAGTATATGGCTCGTCCTCTGCGCCGACGTGGGCGCCAGTGGGGCGAATCGGACTGAGGCAAGACCACCACCGCCTGGGCCACCGTTCAACTTTTGCGTGGTCGGCCCAGGTCAACGGCAAGGTCAGTTTTGACGGCCGGACCTGTATGCGCTGCAAGGCCACGCGCTGCGAGAAGCCCGGCGTTCGCTGCAGATGATTTTTCAGGGACCATTTTCCAGCCTGAACCCGCGCATGCGCGCGGCCGAGATCCTGGACGAAGGCCTGGCATCGCTGCAACCCGAGGTGCTGCCCGCCGAACGCCGCAGCCGCGTCGAGACCATCTGCGAGCAGGTGGGCCTGCGGCGCGAGGCGCTGCAGCGCTTTGCGCATGAATTCTCAGGCGGCCAGCGCCAGCGCGTTGCCATCGCGCGCGCGCTGGCGGTGAGCCCGAAGCTGATCGTCTGCGGCGAACCGAGCCCGGTGCTGGACGTGAGCGGGCAGGCGCAGATCCTGAACCTGCTGCGCGAGCCGCAGCGAGAGCTGGGCGTGAGCTTTCTGTTCATCGCCCACAACATCGCCGTGGTGGAGGTCACCGCCGACCGGGTGGCGGTGATGAAGGCCGGGGCCATCGTCGAGCAGGGTGCGGCTGCCGACGTGCTGCAGCGGCCGCAGCCGGACCAAACGCGGGACTTGCTGGCGGCGGTGCCCAGGCTGTGGGCGGCTGCCTTGAGCGCGGCTGCGGCATGCACGCGCACGCCGCCGGCGCGGGTGCCGAGGCTTGAAACGGCAGATAGCAGACGGCTGCGGAAGCCTGTTTCCCGTCGGCACGTTGCTGGAAACCAACGACATCGACAGGCTTGCTCCGCCTGGCGGCGAAGTGCGCAGCTTTCTTGACCACGTACGGGTCATCAGCTTGCAGCTAAGTGGTTGTTTTGTATGGAAAAAAAGTGGTCACCGATCGAGCGATGGCCAATGGCCGTGAGGTGGGCGGTAAAAGTTCAGGGTTTTTCCGCCATGGCGGAGCACGATGCTTCGGCAAACTCAAAGCTCTTCTTTGCCCCCAGGACATGCTTGCTTCACATGTCCGCAACGCCAGCGCAGGCTGACTTCCGGGGTTCCGTCATTTGTCCTTAGCCAAGGAATTTCATGTTCAAACTCAGCAAGATCAGCAGCGGTGTGATGCTGGCACTGGCGGGCGCCGCCGCGATGGCGCAGGTTGCGCCGCAGCGCGTCGAGATCACCGGCTCCAGCATCCGTCGGGCCGACGCCGAGACGGCGTCGCCCGTGCAGATCATCACCAAGCAAGACATTGAACAGTCGGGCAAAGGCACCGTGGCCGAGTACCTGCAGACCCTGACCGCAGATGGACAAGGATCTGTGCCCTTCACCTACGGTCGCGGCTTCTCTGGCGCCACTGCATCAGGTATCTCTCTGCGTGGTCTGGGTGCCAATGCCACCCTGGTGCTGATCAACGGTCGCCGCGTCGCCACCGCTGTGCTGGCTGACGACTTCCAGCGCAGTTATGTCGACCTTAACCAGATTCCGATGGAGGCCGTGGAGCGGGTCGAGGTGCTGAAAGATGGTGCCTCGTCACTTTATGGATCTGACGCCGTGGCCGGCGTGGTCAACATCATCCTGAAGAAGAGCTACGTCGGCACCGTGGCCAAGCTGACCTACGGTGTGTCCCAGAAGCAGGATGGTGGCGAGCCCCGTGCGGCGATCACCCATGGCTTCGGCGACCTCAACAAGGACGGCTACAACGTCCTGCTGAATGCCGAACTGGGCAAGAAGGAGTCGATCTATTACCACGACCGGATTGGCCGGGGCCCGGTGGGCGTATCGGCCATCGGACAGGATCCTTGGGGCTTCAACCCGAACTCGTCGTCCAACAACACGGGCCGCGTCGGCGGCAACGGCTGGATTCCGACCAACGCCGCGGGCGCCCGGCTGGTCAATGGCCAGACGGCATCGATCGTCGGCAATGTGCGCAACCCCGATGGCTCGAACCTGTTCTACAGCCGGTCCGATCTGGCGGGCGTGGGTTTCACCCGCACCTTTGCCGGGGCTGGAACCTTCTGCAATGCCAATGTGAACCTGCCGCAGAACAACCCGATGGGCGGCTGCATCACCGACCTGCGTCAGGCCGTCAACCAGATCCAGCCTGAACATGAGACCGGCAACTTCCTGGGCCGCTTCACCAAGTTGATCAACAACGACATGGAGGCCTTTGCCGAATTCGGCTACTACAGCACCAAGTCGCGCGTTGACGGGCTGCCGATTGCGTCCAACGCAGGCTACAACACGATCACTGGCGCCGTGTCTCGCGCCGCCATCGCCTTGATTGGCGCCACGCACCCCGACAATCCCTACTTCGGCACGGCGGCGCGCGTGAGCTACCTGCCCCTGTTCGACCCGGGCGTGGGTGTTTCCGGCACCGACTCAAAGTCGCACACCTCCAGGTTCCAGGCCGGCCTGAAGGGCGCTTATGGCGGCTGGGACTTCGATACCGCCATCTCGTTCTCGGAGGCCCAGCAGACCGACACGTCGACCAAGACGATGGACCGGCGCGCTCTCACAGCACTGTTGAATCCGACCGCAGCCAACATGGCCGCTGCCGCAGCCTTCAGCCCAGCCTATGCCGCCCTGCCGGCGGGCACCGTCTGGCGCATCGGCGAAAACGCCGGCCTGAACTCAGCGGCGCTGTACGGCGCCTTGCTGGCCGACAAATCGCGTCAAGGCTTTTCACGTCAGTACGGCGCTGACCTGAAAGTCTCTCGCGAATTCGGCCAACTCGAAGGCGGCCCTATCGGTGTGGCCTTCGGTCTGGAAGCACGCCACGAGGCCACCAATCTGGGCCTGTACGACGGCCTCGGTGACTTCATCGGCCTGTCTTTGACGTCCTACGCTGGCAAGCGCGACATCAGGGCGGCCTACACCGAGGTGGCGCTGCCGGTCCTCAAGCAACTCGAGCTGAGCGCAGCGGTTCGACTGGACGACTACTCGGATGCCGGCAGTTCCTGGACGCCGAAGTTCGGCGCCAAGTGGAAGCCGATGCAGAACTTGGCGGTGCGCGGCACGGTGGCGCGCGGGTTCCGTGCACCTTCGTTCCCGGAAGTGTCGCCCAAGGTTGTTGCCACTTTCGGCGGCACCACCATCAACGACCTGGCGCGATGTGCCGCAGGCGTCGATGACGCCACCTGCAAGGGGATTTCGCCCACCTTCGCGGCGACCGGCAATCCGGCACTCAAGCCAGAAAAATCTGAAAGCACGACCTTCGGCTTCGTTTGGGACCTGAGCTCCAAGACCAGCCTGACCGCCGACCTCTGGCAGATCAAGCGCAAGGGTCTGCCGGTCACGGGCAATGGGCAGGCGGCTGTGGATGCCGGTCTGGTGCTGCGTGATCCTCTGAGCAAGATAACGCCCACGGACCCGGGCCCGATCGTGAACGTCTATGTGGGCTACGAGAACTCGGACGAATCGCTCACCCGGGGACTTGATGTTGAATTCAAGCACCGCTGGGATCTTGGCGGTGGCATGGGTCGCATGACAGGCTCGATGAACTGGTCACACCTGTTCACGCAGCGTGTGGTTGCAGCGGGTGGCGTGGTGCACGACTACGCCGGTACCCACGGCAACTGCGACATCACCAACTGCATCGGCTCACCCAAAGACAAGCTCAGCTTTGCCGCCACCTGGGACATGAACCAGTGGCGCCTGGGTGCCAACGTCAACTACCGCGGCAGCATGTCGAACAAGTTCGAGCAATCGGACACCACTTGTGCCCAGGCGCTGCTCAGTGGTGCTGATTTCCCGGCGGGCTGCAAGGTCAAGTCGTTCACCACGCTTGATATATCCGGTGCGTGGAAGCTTGGCAAGAACACCGAAGTATTTGGCTCGATCGCCAACCTGCTCGACAGCAAGCCGCCAGCAGACTTTGAGACCTATGGCGCCATTGGCTATAACCCGCTCGACTATTCGGGCGCCATCGGCAGGTACTTCCGTGTTGGTCTGAAGCACGCGTTCTGATTGTTTTGGCCTTCGGGGCCCCACAGCACGAAAGTGCTGTGAGGCCTTTTCTACGTCTGCGCCCTGGATCGGCCTGAGCCCATGACGGTGGTTCTGTTGCTGTAAGGGGACGGGTGAGTGCTTGTTCTAGGTGCACGACCCTAGTGTGCGGACATGCCGCGGGCCGATTGTCCTGGCATCAACAGCCTTGATTTGCCCCATGACGGCCCGCCTCCCATGCTGATTCAGTGCCAGCCGAGTCCCCACCCTGGTTCGGGGATTGCTGTGGCCTACTGACTTTCCCGAGTCGGAACTTGCCCGAGGACTGCAGCAAAATGACTTTTCGTGATCATGCCAAGCGGGCATCGCCGGTTTGCAAGGCCTTCGACACAGGCCTGTGGCTGGTGGCATGACCTGCCTTGCCCGGTTTCCAAATTCACCCCTTTCGGAGAGCCCCGATGTTCAAACGAAACAGGATCAGCGCAGGCGCACTGCTGGCCATCAGCACCATGGTCGCGACGCCAGCGATGGCACAGGACGCCACACAGCGGGTGGAAGTCACCGGCTCGTCCATCAAGCGCGTGGTCTCTGAAGGCGCTCTGCCGGTGCAGACCTTCACCCAGGAAGACATCAAGAGGTCGGGCGTGACCACGGTCACCGACTTCATCCAGCAACTGCCGGTGATGCAGGGCTTCACGGTGGCGGCCGATTCCGTGGGTGGCGGTGGTGGTGGCATCACCACGGCGTCCATTCACGACGTGGGCGAGCAATACACCCTGGTGCTGCTCAATGGCCGCCGTCTCGCTCCGGCCACGTCTGGTACGACCATCGACCTCAACGCCATTCCGCTGGCTGCCATTGAGCGCATCGAGGTGCTGACCGACGGCGCTTCGGCGCTCTATGGCTCCGATGCCATTGCCGGCGTGGTGAATTTCATCCTCAAGTCCGGTGCTTCGCCGTTCCAGTTCGATGCCCGCTATTCCAAGCCGCAGCATGCGGGTGGTGATTCGTTCAACCTGGGCTTCAGCAAGGGTTTTGGCGACTACAACCGCGACGGTTTTACCTTTTTCGGCTCGCTGAGCTATGACCGGGCCAGGCAACTCAAGGCCTCGCAGCGTGACTTTGCCAAGACCGGCATCATCGAATTCACCGACCAGCAGGGGCGGCGGCTGAGCTTTTTCAATGGGTCATCCCGTTCGGTGCCGCCCAACGTTGACGTTCGCTATACCGACCCGGCCAAGGTCACCGCGACCAATCCGACAGGGACAGCGTCGACATCGCTCAACCCGTATCTGCTGGCTAATGGGAACTGCCCGCCTGCCCACGTGGCCAGCGGTCGCCAGTGCATCTTCGACTACACCTCGTCGGTCGAGATCTCGCCCGAGCAAGAGCGCACCAGCCTGTTCGGCTCGGCGCAGTTCAAGCTGAGCAACAACTTGCGCGCGTTCACCGATTTTGCATTCACCGACGCCAGCATCCTGGCCCGGATTGCGCCGTACCCGGCCGAGTTCTCGCTCAGCACGGCCAACCCGCTGTATGCCAAGTACGTCCTGCCCTATCTGACGCCACTGCAGGCGGCCAACGTGACATCGGTCAACGTCAAGTACCGGCTGTACGACCTGGGCAACCGGTCGTACGACTACCGCACCAAGTCCCAGCACGTGGTGGGCGGGGTCGACGGCGTGGTCGCCGGCTGGGACGTGAACAGCGCGCTTACCTTCTCGACCCAGAAGCAGTTGCAGAACTACGTGGCCGGTTTCCCGCTGGAGGTGCCGTTCAACGCCGCCCTGGCCTCAGGCGCCATCGACCCCTTCCCGTACACGCTGGGCACGATGCCGGCTGCGCAACTCGAAGCGCTGCGCAAGACCGGGTTCGTGGGCACCTACAACACCACCGACATCAAGATGGTGGGTGTGGACGCACGCGCCTCGCGTGAGCTGTTCAAGCTCGGCGGTGGCAATGCATCGCTGGGCCTGGGCCTGGATGCGCGCAGGACAAGCTACAAGGTGGCGGCCAACCCGGCCGTGGCCAATGCCGAAATCCTGTTCGATGACCCGCAGCCCGAATACGACCTGTCGCGCCGAAACGCGGGTCTGTTTGGCGAACTGCTGATGCCCATCACCAAGGAGTTGGAGATCACCGGCGGTGTGCGCTATGACAGCGTGACGGGTGTGGAGGACGGCCGCAGCAAGACCACCTTCGGCAGCACCCAGGACGCCACCACTTTCAAGCTCAGCGGCAAATTCAAGCCCATGAGCACGCTGCTGTTCCGTGGCTCGGTGGGCACTGGCTTCCGCGCTGCCACCATGCGCGAGATCGCCCAGCCGCTGGTTGACTTCGGTGTCACCGGTGGCACCTACAAGTGTCCGTTCAATGCCGGCTACGACCCGCTGGGCTACTTGGCCAAGGGCTATGTCTGCGACGACCTGCAGAAAGAATTGTTCCAGGGCGGCAATGCGAATCTGAAACCCGAGAAGTCCGAGCAGTGGACCTTTGGCATGGTCTTCGAGCCCACCGCAGCCACCTCGGTCGGCCTGGACTTGTGGGGGGTGAAGGTCAAGAACGCGGTCAGCAGCGTCAGCGAGCGTCTGATCCTGAGCGACCCGGCCAGGTACCTTTCGCTCTACACCACCAAGTTCAAGGCCTCCAACAACCTGACCTATGTGGCGATCAAGGACGCGCCGGTGAACATCGGCCAGCTCGACAACATGGGGCTGGACTGGGACTTCCAGTACAAGAGCAACACGCCCTATGGCAAGGTCAATGGCCGTGTTGGCGGCACCTACCTGATCAAGTCACGCTACACCACGCCGGGCACCAGCGACCAGTGGGAAACCAGCCTGGGCCGCTTTGGCTCGAACGACGCGGTCAGCTTCCGCAACGTGATTCATGTGCAGGGAACGCTGGACACCGGCAAGTGGTCGCATACCGCGGTGCTGAACTTCCGCAGCGGCTACAAGGACATCCTGCACGACGAGGACAACTGCGCTGTGGACGATGGCGTGGACTGCATTGCCACCCAGCTCGACGTGCCGTCCCACACCACGGTGGACTGGCAGACCAAGTGGACCGCGACCAAGAACGTCAACGTGGTGCTGGGCATCAGCAACCTGTTCGACCGCAAGCCGCCGCTGTCGCTGCGCAACACCGGTTCGCACCAACTGGGCTATGACCCGCGCTACGCCAGTCCGGTGGGTCGGAGCGTCTACCTCAGCGGTAGCTACCAGTTCTGATCTGGCGCCGCATCGGCCACAAAAAAGCCCGGCAAGCCGGGCTTTTTTTCGTCTGCGCACTGGGGCCGCAGGGCTGGTCTGCTGGTGCAGGCTGCTGACGATTTCGGCGCCAGCCGAATCGCCCCATCCAGCCGAATCACCTCACCATAGAGCATGTCGTTTTCGATGATATGCCTGACCCGTTTGGCGTAGTAGGCCGGGGTGCCCAGGCGGCTGGGGAAGGGCACGCCGGCGGCCAGGGCGTCCTGCACAGTTTGCGGCATCGTGAAGAGCATGGGCGTGTCGAAGATGCCGGGCGCGATGGTCATGTTGCGGATGCCGTTGCGGGCCAGGTCACGGGCAACGGGCAACCGCATACAGATGAAGCCGACTTTGCTGATGGCGCAGGTGTCGCGCCAATTGGCGTCGATCACAGATGTCTGCACTGTCAGGGCAAGTGCCCGCGCTGGAATTGACTTAGTTCATCAGGTCTGACTGACTGGGGTATCGATGACCTACACCGTCAACATCCATGAAGCCAAGACGCATCTCTCCCGCCTGGTCGAGCAGGCGGCCAAGGGCCGTGAGTTCGTGATTGCCAAGGCCGGCAAGCCGATGGTGCGGGTGGTGCCGATCGAAGCGCCGCCCGTGCTGCGGGCGCTCGGATTCCTGGCCGGGCAGGGCAACATCGAAGCGGATGTGAAGGCCGCGTTCGCCGAGGATATCGACGCGATGTTCACCGCCGGCCGCTGAGCGCGGCCATGTTGCTGGTCGACACGCACCTGCTGCTGTGGGCCGCCTTCGACCCCGAACGGCTTTCACCCATGGCGACCAAGTTGCTGCGGTCGCGCGAGCTTGCCCTGGCCTTCAGCCTGGCCAGCCTCTGGGAGGTGGCCGTCAAGACCTCATTGGGTCGGCCCGACTTTGCGGTTGATCCCGGCCTGCTGCACAGGTCGATGCTGGCCGAAGGTTTTGTCGAGTTGCCCATCACCGCCGCCCATTTGGTTCGGGTGGCGGCCCTGCCATGGGTACACCGAGATCCATTTGACCGTTTGCTGGTGGCGCAGGCCATGCAGGAAGGGCTGACGCTGCTGACGATGGACGCCACGCTCAAGCGCTACGGGCGCTTTGTCAAACTGGTCTGACTGTTGGCTGGCGGCAGTGGCGATGCTGCGTTGCGGGCCTTGCGCAGCCGGTCTGTGGCCACTCTGCGCAGTGCTGTCAGACGGGATCTGCGGTCGCAGGATGGGTATGCACTGTCACCAAACCCGCCAGCGCCTGGGCCGTGGCCTCCAGCAGCGGCACGGCCTGGTGTCCTGTTGTCAGGGCTGCCGCCAGCACCGTCATGTCGCGCACGTATTCGTGAATCATGAAGTTGCGCAGTTGCCTGCATTCGATCCAGGCGGCTGCCGACCCCACCCAGCCCAGGCGTTCGGCGCGCGCCAGGTTGTCGATCGCCGGACCCACCGGCTCGGCCAGCCAGGCCAGCACGCCAGGCAGCAGTTTGTCGCCCACGGTGTCTTGCAGCCGGCCGAAGCGCGCCACAAAGGCGTCCACCCGTTCGGCCAGGTCGATGTCGTGGCGCAGCGTGGCAGCACGGGTTGAATCCATGGGCAGCGCAAAAAGCCGGCCGTCGGTGATGCGCAGCAGCTTGGCTTCGGCCAATACGGTTTCGGCCAGAAAGCGCAGCTTGTCGCCTGGCGGCGGGCGCGGCGGGGCGGTGTTGATGGTCACAGCGTGATGCCTTGTTGGCGCGCAGCCCGAATCAAGGGTGTTTCTTCGGACTGCGGGTCGGTGACCAGCACGTCGATCTTGCGCTCGCCTATCGCCAACTGAAGCCTGGCCCCGGCACGCAGCGACACCCCCAGCTTGTCGGTGGACGGCTCAGGCAGTTCGACCAGAAGGTCGATGTCGCCGCCGCGCAAGTCGTCGCGGGTGCGCGATCCGAACAGGCTGACCCGGGCCTGCGGGCCCGCCACCTCGGTGATGACGCGCCGGATGGCGGTGGCTTCGTGGGGCGTGATGCGCATGGGCGAGAGTTTAGGCCTCGCCGGCAGGCCGGTAGAGGCACCAACGCAGGCATTGTCGCTTGACCCAGGCGGACCAGCCAATCAGCGCTGGTAGCGCAGTGCTGTCACTTCGGCGCCAGCCGAATCGCCCCGTCCAGCCGGATCACCTCGCCATTGAGCATCTCGTTTTCGATGATGTGCTTGACCAGCTTGGCATAGTCGGCAGGGGTGCCCAGGCGGCTGGGGAAGGGCACGCCGGCAGCCAGGGCGTCCTGCACCGCCTGGGGCATGGTGAACAGCATGGGCGTGCCGAAGATGCCCGGCGCGATGGTCATGTTGCGGATGCCGTTGCGGGCCAGGTCGCGGGCGATGGGCAGGGTCATGCCGACGATGCCGCCCTTGCTGGCGGCGTAGGCCGCCTGGCCGATCTGGCCGTCGTAGGCGGCCACGCTGGCGGTGCTGATCAGTACGCCGCGCTCGCCGGTGGGCTCGGGCAGGTTCTTGCACATGGCCTCGGCAGCGAGCCGGATCATGTTGAAGCTGCCGACCAGGTTGACCATGATGGTCTTGCTGAAGGCGCCCAGCGGGTGCGCGCCGTCCTTGCCGACGGTCTTGACGGCCGGGGCGATGCCGGCGCAGTTGACCAGGCCGAACAGCGGGCCGAGTTGCAGCGCCGCCGCCACCACGGCCTGGCCGTCGGCGTCCTGGCTGACGTCGCATTTGACGAACACGCCGCCCAGTTCTGCCGCCAGCGCCTGGCCCTTGTCGGCCTGCAGGTCGGCGATGACGAGCTTGGCACCTTCGCCGGCCAGCATGCGCGCCGTGCCTTCACCCAGGCCCGATGCGCCACCGGTGACGATGAAAACCTTGCCTGCGATGTCCATGGTGTTCAGCTCTCCAGGGCGGTCAATGCGCGGGCGGTGATCTCGTCAACTCGGCCGGTGCCCGAGATCTTGCAGTAGCGCGGCGCGCCGGCCTCTCCGCTGTCGGCCCAGCCGGCGTAGTAGTCGACCAGCGGCCGGGTCTGGCTGTGGTAGACCTCCAGGCGCTTGCGCACCGTGTCTTCGGCGTCGTCCACGCGCTGGATCAGGTCTTCACCGGTCTGGTCGTCCTTGCCGGCGACCTTGGGCGGGTTGAAACTGGTGTGGTAGGTGCGGCCCGAGGGCTGGTGCACGCGGCGCCCGCTCATGCGCTCGATGATGGCCGAATCGGGCACGTCGATTTCCAGCACCAGGTCGAGCTTGACGCCGGCGGCCTTCATGGCGTCGGCCTGCGGGAGGGTGCGTGGGAAGCCGTCGAACAAGAAGCCCTTGGCGCAGTCGGCCTGGGTGATGCGCTCCTTGACCAGGCCGATGATGATGTCGTCGCTGACCAGCGCGCCCGAGTCCATCACCCTCTTTGCGGCCAGGCCCAGTGGCGTGCCGGCCTTGACGGCAGCGCGAAGCATGTCGCCGGTGGAGATTTGCGGGATGCCGTATTTCTGGCAGATGAACGTGGCTTGTGTGCCCTTGCCGGCGCCAGGCGCCCCCAACAGGATCAGTCGCATCGTAGTCTCGGTGGTGGGTTTGAATGGATGGAATCGGCTGGCCGCTCGATGCGGGGCCGGGGTGGCCGTTGCTCCGGCTGCTGCCGCGATGGTCGGTCGGGCGATGCCTGGGCACCCCAAATTGGCGGAAAGAATAGCATGCGAGCCCCTGCGTGAAACTGACGTTGGCCGAGGCCAACCGGGGTCAGTGCATGGCCTGGTACGGCCCGAATCGGCCACCGGGATTCAGGCCGCCTGCCGGGCTTGAAACAGCGCGCGCACCCGGGCCAGATCTGCCATCGTGTCAACGCCCGGGCCGGGCCGCTCCTGGCTGACATGGACCGCAATGCGCTGGCCATGCCAGAGCACGCGCAACTGTTCCAGCGACTCCAGCGCTTCCAGCGGCGCCGCGCTCAGGCTGGGAAACTGGCGCAAGAAGCCGGCGCGGTAGGCATACAGGCCGACATGGCGCAGCGGCCGGGGCTGCTCGGGCAGGGCGCTGCGCCTGGTCAGGCCCTGGGCAAAGCCGTCGCGCCACCAGCCTATGGGCGCGCGCGAGAAGTACAGGGCGCGCTGCTGGGCGTCCAGCACCACCTTGACCACGTTGGGGTTGATGAACTCTTCGGCTTCGTCGATGGCATGGGCCACGGTGGCCATGACGCAGTCGGGGCGTTGTTGCAGCAGCAGCGCGCAGGCATCGATCATGGCCGGCGCGATCAACGGCTCGTCGCCCTGCACATTGACGACCATGTCGTCGCCGTCCAGGCCCAGCAGCGTGCAGGCCTCGGCCAGGCGGTCGCTGCCGCTGGCATGGTCGCTGCGGGTCAGCACGGCTTCCTGGCCATGGTCTTGGCAGGCGCTGACGATGCGCGCATCGTCGGCGGCCACCACCACACGCGCGGCCGCGCTGCGCCGGGCGGCCAGCGCCACATGCACCACCATGGGCAAGCCGGCGATGTCGGCCAGTGGTTTGTCCGGCAAGCGGCTGCTGGCAAGCCGGGCCGGAATCAGCACGGTGAACACGGGGCCAATCACGTGATGCCGGGTGCCGCGGGCACAGCCGGCTCATCGGCCTGCAGTGGGCGCGCCTCGGCCTCGAGCATCACCGCAATGCCGTCACGGATCGGAAAGGCCAGCCGGTCGGCCGCGCAGCGCAGCTCGGTCGGGCGGCCCTGGGCGTCGCGGGCCATGTGCAGCGGGCTTTTGCACAGCGGGCAGACCAGCAGGCTGATCAATCGGTGGTCCAGGCTCATGGTGGCGGCGATGATATGGGTGAGGTGGGCGCTCGGCGCAGACCTGCGCACAGCCGGGCCAGCGCAGTGTCGAAGCCCGGGTCGGGCTGGAAGTCTAGCGTCGCCACCCAGACCCGGGTCTGGCCCATCTGATCGGGCCGCAGCTTGACCGCGTCTTTTTCGGTCACCACCACATCGACGGTGTCGGCCGGCCAGGGCAGGGGCTGCAGGCGGTGGTGGTCGGCCAGCGGCAGGCATTCAAAGCGCAGGCCCTGGCCGCGCAGCATGTCGAAAAAGGCCTGGGGCCGGGCCAGGCCTGCCGCGGCCAGCAGCGGCCGGCCACGCAGGGCGGCCCAGCCAGTGGGGTCGGTGGCCTGGCCCTGCCACCACGCGGCCAGCGGCAGCACACCGCTCAGACGGCGCCGGCCCAGGTGGCCGGGCAGGGCGGTGCTGGCCACGCCTGCGGTGTAGAGCACCAGCGCGCGCTCGGGCAGGGCCTGAGGCAGGTGCTGGCGCAGTGGTCCGGCCGGCAGCAGCAGGCCGTTGCCGGCGCCGCGCTCGTCGAAGACCCAGATTTCGGCCTCGCGCGCCAGGCGGTGGTGCTGCAGGCCGTCGTCGGCAATCAGCAGGTCCAGTTCGGGTTGTGCGGCGCACAAGGCCTGCGCGGCGGCCAGCCGGTCGGCACCCACGGCCACCGGCACGCCACCGCGCAGGTGAATCAGCAGCGGCTCGTCGCCGACCAGGGCGGCCGGGCTGTCAGCGGTGACCAGGCGCACTTCCGAGCCGGCGCGGCCTTGACCACGCGAGACCACGCCGGGCCTGAAGCCCAGCGCCCGCAGCCTGGGCAGCAGGGCCAGAACGGTGGGTGTCTTGCCGGCACCGCCGGCGACCAGGTTGCCCACCACCAGCAGTGGCTGCGGCGCGTGGCGCGGCCGGCGCAGGCCGTGCAGGGCCCAGGTCCGGTGCAGCGCGGCCAGCAGGCCATAGAGCCAGGACAGTGGCTGCAGCTGGCGTGCCCGCAGGTCGGGCCGGGGCAGGGCCCAGGATTGCTGCAGGCGCTGTTCCAGGCGCTGTCGCAGGCGCTGTGGCCAGCCGGGCTGGCCGTGCATCAGCGCGCGCCGGCCTCGGCGGGCAACTGGGTGGCAAAGGTCAGCCGGGGCAGGCCGGCACGGCGCGCGGCGTCCAACACATTGATCACCGACTGGTGCGCGGCCAGCGCGTCCGCCGAGACGATGACCACCGCCTTGTCGCCCTGTTCGCCGGCCGCGCTGCGCAAGGCGGCGGCCAGCAGCTCGATGCTGCGCCCGTCCAGCGGTGTGCGGTTGATGGCGTAGCGGCCATCGGCGGCCACGCTGACCAACACTTCGCCCGGCCTGTCCTTCATGCGCTCGGCGTCGGCCGTGGGCAGGGTAATCTGCAGCTCGGAATAGCGGGCGTAGGTGGTCGACAACATCAGGAAGATGATCACCACCAGCAGCACGTCGATGAACGGGATCAGGTTGATCTCGGGTTCATCTTGGCGGCGATGACGGTGGAAGTTCATGGCTTGCCCGCGTTCAGCCTGAAGCCTGGGCCGGCGTGCGCAGCGCAAAGCGCATCAGGTGCGGCACCATGCGCTCGGCGGCCAGTTCCAGGCCCAGCAGGTGCTGGTCGACCAGGCCGCGCAGATAGCGGTGGAACATCAGCGCCGGGATGGCGATGATCAGGCCGAAGGCGGTGTTGTACAGCGCCACCGAAATGCCATGGGCCAGCGCCGCCGGGTTGCCCGCGCCGGTGGGCGACTGCACGCCGAAGATCTCGATCATGCCCACCACCGTGCCCAGCAGGCCCAGCAGTGGCGCGGCAGTGGCAATCGTGCCCAGGGTGTTGAGGTAGCGCTCGAGCCGGTGCGCGGCGGTGCGACCGGCGCTCTCGAAGGCCTGGCGAAGCGCCGACTCGGTGATGCGCGGATCCAGGTTCACCGCCCGCAGCCCGGCGGCCAGCACCTGGCCCAGCACCGAGTTGTCGGCCAGCTTGGCCACCACGTCCAGCGCCGGCAGCGTGGTGCGGCTGATGACCAGCACCTCGTCGAGCAGCATGGGCGGCAGGATGCGCTGGCTGCGCAGGCTGGTCAGGCGCTCAATGACCAGCGCCAAGCCCACGATGGAACACAGGATCAGGGGCCAGATTGGCCAGCCAGCGGCTTGTATGATCGACAGCAACAGAAGACCTCGGGTGGTGGTGTCGGCAGGGAGAATGACGCCGCCGCCGAGCGGCTTGGCTGGCGCCAGGCGCAGCGGTGATTATGGCCCGAGGCAAAGCGCCATCCGATGCACCGCCCACGCCTTGGCGGCAGGGCGCCGTCGCCCCCGGGCACATGACGGCCGACAATCCACCGCAGCGGTGGATAAGCTTGTGGGTAACCGCTCTCGGATCGTCGCCAAGGCGCATGTTCTCTGGCTTCGGCCTGGATTGCCGCATTTTTAGGCGCTTTTTTCCCGTTATGAATCAATGGTTTGAATGTATGCAACAGGATGCGGACGGCTTGCCCTTGCTGGGCAGAGCTGACCAGAGATACTGTGAATATCTCCAGTTTCCGACATGGCGCAAAGCGGTTTGAGCGGCCCCGCTGCGGTTCAGATGGCCGCACCGCCCGGCCCGTTCACCTGGAGCGTGGCGGCGCTGTTGCTGGCGGTGGCCGATGCACTGCAATCGAGGCTGGGCGCGGTCACCGTGCGTGGCGAGTTGTCGGGCTTTACGCGCGCGGCCAGCGGGCATTGCTATTTCAGCCTGAAGGACAGCGACGGCCAGGGCGCGCTGCTGCGCTGCGCGATGTTTCGCCGCGCCGCGTCGCTGATGGACTTTCGGCCGGGCGACGGCCAGCAGGTCGAGCTGCGCGGGCGCATCACGGTCTACGAGGCACGCGGTGAACTGCAATGCGTCGTCGAAGCCATGCAGCCGCTGGGCGCGGGATCGCTGTTCGAGCTGTTCCTGCGTCTGAAGGCCAGGCTGGAAGCGGCCGGGCTGTTCGACCCCGCGCGCAAGCGGCCACTGCCGACCCACCCCACCGCGCTGGGCGTGGTCTGCTCCACCGGCGCGGCGGCGTTGCATGATGTGTTGGTGGCCATCGCACGCCGCGCGCCGCAGGTGCGGGTGGTGGTCTATCCCAGTTTGGTGCAGGGGCCTGAGGCTCCGGCGCAACTGGTGCGCGCCATCACGCTGGCCGGCCAGCGCGCCGAGGTCGATGCCCTGATCGTCTGCCGAGGCGGCGGCTCGCTGGAAGATCTTTGGGCTTTCAACGACGAGGCCGTGGTGCGCGCGGTGGCCGATTGCCCCTTGCCGGTGGTCTGCGGTGTGGGCCATGAAACCGACCTCACGCTGGCCGAACTGGCCGCCGACCTGCGCGCCCCCACGCCCACAGCCGCCGCCGAGCTGGCCGCGCCCTTGCGCAGCGAGCAGCTGGCGCGCCTGGCTGGCCTGGCCGGCCGCTTGCGCCAGGCCGGCCAGCGCCGGCTCGACAACCAGGGCCAGCGGCTGGACCGGTTGGCGCTGCAGATGGGCCGGCCGGCCCGGTTGCTGGGTCAGCAGCTGGCGCGACTGGAGGGCTGGCAGCGCCGCCTGCAGCGCGCTGCTGAACGGCTGCAAGAGCGTCGTGCCGAGCCCTTGCCGATCCTTGCGCGTCGATTGAGCCAGGCCCTTTCCACGCAGCAGCAGCGCCAGGCTGATCGTCTGGCTCAACTGGCCCTGCGGCTGGACGCGGCTGACCCCCAACATGTGCTGGCGCGGGGCTATGCCTGGCTGGCGGACAGCCAAGGCCGGCCCGTGACCCAGGTGTCCGGGTTGGTCAGCGGCGACCAGCTCACCGCGCAGTGGGCCGACGGCCAGGCCCAGGTGGCGGTGCTGTCGACGCGGCCCGGCGGCATGCCGGACCTGGCCGGCGCGGTGGCACCGGCTACGGCGGCCGCTCCCGCAGTCGGCCGCCGCAGGCGCTCAGCGCGGCCGCCGGGCGACTGAGCTGCTGCGCGTGGCCCTGGCCCCGCAGGGGCCGTCTGCCTTGCCTACAATGCGCGCATGCTCAACCCAGGCGCCACGCCCGTGCCGCCGCCAACGCAAGGACCACCGCATGACCCACACCCTGCCGCCGCTGCCCTACGCCAACACCGCGCTGGCGCCGCATATTTCGGTCGAGACCTTCGAGTTCCATTACGGCAAGCACCATCAGGCCTATGTCACCAACCTGAACAACCTGGTGGACGGCACCGAGTTTGCCGGGCTGTCACTGGAAGACGTGGTCAAGAAGTCTTCGGGCCCGATCTTCAACAACGCCGCCCAGGTGTGGAACCACACCTTCTTCTGGAACAGCATGAAGCCCACCGGCGGTGGTGAGCCCACGGGCGCGCTGGCCGATGCCATCAATGCCAAGTGGGGCAGCTACGCCGCCTTCAAGGAGGCCTTCACCAAGAGCGCGGTGGGCAATTTCGGTTCAGGCTGGACCTGGCTGGTGAAAAAGGCCGACGGCTCGGTCGACCTGGCCAACACCAGCAACGCCGCCACGCCGCTGACCGGCGCCGACAAGGCGCTGCTGACCATCGACGTGTGGGAGCATGCCTA
>JANOWE010000176.1:0-6030 GCA_031417735.1 Betaproteobacteria bacterium | reverse complement strand
GTTGCATGCTCGTTGCAGGGGGCCAGCCATGCGCCTCGCATGCGCCTTGCCAGACACCGTGACTCGCCTTGGCGCGGGTACGGATTTCTGCCGCCCACGCTCCTAGGCCAGCAAAGAACCGGGCCTGTGCCACCGACATGGCCACGACCTTGGACAGATCATCGTTGTCCAGCACGGCCTGCGGTCATTCATCCCGGACGGCAGACGGCGATGCGGCGGCCGGCGCGCCTGGTTCAAGGGTCCGCCCTCAGGGTCGCGCCGGCCAACGGTCGTTAACATCTCCAGACAAATTCGCCGCGCGCTGAGACACCCATGCGGCTGGCGATCACAAAGTGCCAGGGAGGAATTGACCATGCAACACAACAGGACCCTGAAGCTGCGGGTCGGATGGCCTGACCTGAGCAGCAGCACGTTGAATCGGCACCGCGGCCGCGGTGCATGGCTGGCAGGCGCGTCTGCTGCCGCCAGCCGGCTGGCGGGCGTGTGGCTGCTGCTGGCCGCCCCCACAGGCGCCGCCGAGCCGCCCAAGGAGCCGATGCTGCGCATCGAGACCGGTGCGCACACGGCGATGATCAGGCACATCGCCACCGACGCCAGCGGACGCTGGGCGGTGACCGCCAGCGACGACAAGACCGTCCGGATCTGGGATGTTGCCACCGGCGGCTTGCAACGCGTGCTGCGCCCGTCGATCGGCCCGGGCGACGAGGGCAAGCTGTTTGCCGTGGCCATGTCGCCCGACGGCGCGGTGGTGGCGGCCGCCGGCTGGGCAGAAGAGGACTGCATCTATCTCTTCGACCGCGCCACCGGCCAGTTGCAGCGCCGGCTCACTGGCTTGCCCAATGTGATCAACCACCTGGCGTTCAGCCCCGACGGCCGCTGGCTGGCGGCCACTTTGGGGGGGAGCAATGGCCTTCGGGTGTGGGACTGGCGCGAGGGCGGCGCAGCGCTGGCCGACACCGCGTACGGCGGCGACAGCTACGGCGCGCACTGGAGCGCCGATGGCCGGCTGGTCACCACCAGCTACGACGGCAAGCTGCGCCTGTATGCCAAGCCCGGCACTGGCGGCGCAGGCACTGCGCTCAGCCCCAGCGCCCAGGTGCAGACCCAGGGGGGCAAACAGCCCTACGGCGTGGCCTTTTCGCCCGACGGCCAGCGCATGGCGGTGGGCTACCGCGACAGCCGCAGCGTCGATGTGCTCGACGACCGCTCGCTTGCGCTGCTGTACTCACCCGACGTCCAGGGCGTTGACAACAGCAACCTGATCAGCGTGGCCTGGAGCCGCGATGGCCAGACGCTGGTGGCCGGAGGGATGTGGGACGTCGATGGCAAAAACCCTGCCCGTCGCTGGCCCGACGCCGGCCGTGGCAAGCCGGTGGACACGCCGACGGCCAATGGCACCTTGATGGACCTGGCCGCCTTGCCCGGTGGCGGCTGGTTGGTGGGCACCAGCAATCCGGCGTGGGGCGTGCTGAGCGCCGATGGCGCCTGGCAGGCGCGCAGCAGTACACCGATCGCCGACCTGCGGGGCAGCGTAGGCGAGGCCTTGCAAATCGACGCCACAGGCGCACGCCTGCAGTACGGCTACGAGCAATTCGGCAAAGCCCCGCACCGGTTCGACCTGCGCCAACGCCAGCTCAGCCCTGGTACGCTGGCCGGCAGTTCGGCGCCGCGCATCAGCGGGCTGACCGTCGCCGACTGGCGAGACACTGTGTCCCCCACGCTGCAGGGACAGGCGCTGAAGCTGGAGCAGAACGAAACCGCGCGAAGCCTGGCGATCAGCCCCGACGCCTCGGTTTTTGCTTTAGGCGCCGATTTCAGACTGCGTTTGTTCGACGCCCGAGGTCGGGAACGCTGGCCGGCATTGGCCGTGCCCGGTTCGGTCTGGGGGGTCAACATCCCCGCCCAGGGGCGTGTCATCGTCGCCGCCTATGGCGACGGCACGATACGCTGGCACCGGATGAGCGACGGGCAGGAGTTGCTGGCCTTCTTCCCGCATGCCGACCGCAGGCGCTGGGTGCTGTGGACACCTTCGGGCTACTACGACGCCAGCCCCGGCGCTGAAGACCTGATCGGCTGGCATGTCAACCGCGGCATCGACCAGGCTGCGGATTTTTTCCCGGCCAGCCGCTTGCGCGAACGCTTCTGGCGCCCCGATGTGATCGACAAACTGCTCGAGACACTTGACGAGGCGCAGGCGCTGGCCCAGGCCGACGAGGCACGCGGCACCAAGCCCCAGGCGCCGGTCAGCGTGGCCCAGGTCCTGCCGCCGGCGGTGGACTTGTTGTCGGGTGGCGACCTGAAGGCCAGCACTGCGCTGGTAACGGTGCGGGTGCGCGGGCGTACCGACGCCGACGCACCGGTGACCGGCTGGCGGTTGCGGCTCAACGGTCAGGCCCTGCCCGAGGCGCGCGGCCTGGGTCGGCAAGAAGCGAACACCTCCGCCGCCGCGACCCACAGCGAACGCGAGTTCACACTGAGCATTCCGCCGCAGGACAGCGAGATCCAGGTGTTTGCCGAAAACCGCCATGGCGTGTCGACCGCCGCGACGGTGAGGGTGGTCTGGGCCGGCGCAACGCCTGCACCGGCCCTGGTGCCGGGTGGCTTTCGGATCCAGCCCAAGCTGTATGTGCTGGCGGTGGGCGTGTCCAACTACCAGCACAAGGACATTCCGAAACTGAGCTTGCCGGCCAAGGACGCAAGCGACTTTGCCACAGCCATGCTGCGGCAAAAGGGCAGGCTGTACCGTGATGTCGAGGTCAAGATCATCACCGAGGCCGACGCCAGCCGCGACAACGTCGTCGACGGGCTGGACTGGCTGCAGAAGCAGACCACGCAAAACGACATGGCGATGCTCTTCGTTGCCGGCCACGGCGTGAACGATCCTTCACTGGGCTACACCTTTCTGCCCTGGAACGCCGACCCCGACAAGCTCAAACGCACCGGCATCACGATGGCCGATATCTCCAGCACACTGCGCAATCTCACGGGCAAGGGCGTGGCTTTTCTCGACACCTGCCATTCGGGCAATGTGCTGGGACCGAACCGCCGCGCCGCCTTCAACGACCTGAGCGGGGTGATCAACGACCTGGCCAGCGCCGACAACGGCGTGGTGGTGTTCAGCAGTTCCACCGGCCGTCAGTTCAGCCTGGAAGACCCAGCGTGGGGCAATGGCGCCTTCACCAAAGCCTTGATTGAAGGGCTTGAGGGCAAGGCAGCCTACCAAGGCGACGGCCGCATCACCCATGACATGCTGGGTCTGTACGTCAGTGAACGGGTCAAGGCACTCACGCGCGGCCAGCAAAGCCCCGTCAAGCAAAGCCCAGGCGGGGTGGCCGACTTTCCGCTGGCGGTGGTGCAGTAGCTCGCCGAGGTCAACACCAGCAGGCTCCGACCGGACC
Organism: Betaproteobacteria bacterium; assembly: GCA_031417735.1. GTDB lineage: Bacteria > Pseudomonadota > Gammaproteobacteria > Burkholderiales > Burkholderiaceae_C > Pseudaquabacterium. Next base: position 2,632 of record JANOWE010000176.1, on the reverse strand, counting down.
AAGCGCGCCACCTCAGGTCTTGATCAGCAGCTTCCTGCGAGCTCATCCACACGACGTGCCGACGCGATCAAACCAAGGCGATCCCATGACGCTTTCTCACTGTCAGACCACTGTGGCATCACTTCCTTAGCGCCCGAACGCTGTGGACCGAGGCAGGGTCAGCACGGTAGACATCGCGCCCGACAGCGACCTGCCCATTCGGTTCCGCAGAACGAACTGACAACAATCTGCCGAGCAAGGGCGCCCACAGCCGGCGCACGACGACAAGTTCAAGGGAGAGCAGCATGATCATGACGACGCGGCGGGCGCCGTTGGCGCCGCACCCGGGCTCGTGGATTCGGCAGGACCGGTGTCGCAGCGCCTGGTTGGGCGGCCTGCTGATGGTTGCGCTGCTGGTCGGAGCGGCCGGCGCCGCGGCCCAGCCCGCGCCTGACCGGGTGGCCTTGCTGATTGGCGTGGGCAGCTTTGCCGACGCCAAGATAGAGCCGCTGGACGGCCCCAGGCATGACGTGATCGCGCTGCGTGAGGTGCTTGTGCGTCGTTGGGGTTTTGCCGCCGGCGATGTGCGCACACTGGTCGATGCCCAGGCTACCCGGTCCAACATTCTGACCGAACTGGCAGCGCTGGAACGCCGCAGCCGCAGCGGTGGCGAGGTGCTGATCTACTTCTCGGGCCACGGCACCAGCGCGCTCAATGCCGGCTTCAGCCTGCCGCTGCCGTTTGGAACCGGGGCCTTCGTACCGCATGATTTTCGGTTCAACGAGACTGACGGCTTGAGCCGCCTGATCGTCGGCCGCACCGAGCTGCGCCCGGTGTTCGACGCGCTGGAGGCCCGAGGCCGCAAGCTGTGGGTGATCTCCGACTCATGCTACTCAGGCCAGCAGGTGCGCTCATCGGCACTGCCTCAAGCCGGTGAGCTGCGCTCGCGCATGATCTCCCTGCCGCGCAGGTCTGCGGACGTGCTCGTCCTGCGCGCCGACCTGGCGCTGACCGCCGCCGCGCCAGACGCCGAGCCCTACCCCTACCGCGCCACCGCCTTCCTGTCGGCGGCCACCGAGGGCGAGCGCGCCAAGGACATTCCGAAAGCCGCTCTGGCCACCTGGCCCACGCTGGACGGCAAACCGCATGGCGCGATGACCGACGCCTTGCTGCGCGTGCTGGACGGTCAGCTGCCGGCCGACGTCGACGGCGACGGCTGGCTCAGCCTGACCGAGGTGCAGCGCGCGGTGGCCGATTTCATGGCCACGCGAGCCTACGGCCACACGCCGCAGCGACTGCCCTCGGTGGCCGACGACCACCTGGGTCTGGGCAACCGGCCGGTGCTGGCCGTGCGCGGCATGGCGACAAAGCCGCGCCAGGCGGTGCCTGAGCCCTTGCGCATGGCCACCGACGCGGCGCCCGGAAGCGCCCTGCCCGCCAGCCTGGCCGCCAGCATGGCGAGCCTGCCCGATGTGAAGCTGGTCGGCTTGCGTGATCCGGCCGATGTGGTGCTGCAGGCCGGTACCTACGGCCTGCGCCTGGTCGCGGCCAGCGGCGACTTGCTGGGCGACTTGCCAGCCAACGACAGCGCCCGCGCTCTGGGCCAGGTGCGGCAACTGGCCTGGGCCAAACGCATCCGTCAGCTGGCGGAGCGCCACCAACGCGCCGCGCTGCCCATGGACGTGGACCCGGCTGCATTTGGCGGCAACTTTGTGCTGGGCAGCAAGATCAGTTTCGTCGTGCGGCCCGACCGCGATGCCCACCTGGTGTTGCTCAACATCAATGCCGAAGGCAAGGTCGCCGTGCTTTACCCGCAGCAGCCTGGAGAAGACCTGGCCCTGCCCGCTCACCAGGCCCGTCACATTCCCGGCGCGGCCGAGCACCAGCGCATCAAGGTGCAGGCACCGCTGGGCATGGACCTGGTCTTCGCCTTTGGTTTCGACGAGGCTCCACCGGGCCTGAACAGCCTGCTCAATGCGCCCGAACTCGACGCCGGCGACGCTCGCCTGGCCACGCTGGAGCGCTGGCTTTCGGCGCTGAGCGGCAAGTTCAGCTTTGCCACCGCCAACCTGCGGGCGCTGCCCCCTTGAGCCGAGCGCCACCCGTTGCGCGCCAGTGAATATGCGGCAAAACCTCGGTTGCCACGTCTGACGCCACCCCAAAAAATGCACCGCTGACCACGGTTTCCAGGGCGACGGCCAAAGGGCCGGCAAGTGCAGCCAAGCCCTGGAGGCCCACGACCTGACCATCTGCCATGGCGATCAGGTGCGCCATGCCGGACGACTTGGCCACCAAGGCCAACCAGGTCGTGATGCTCAACCACGCCTGCTGCTCGGGCGGCGCTGTCGGCACCGCATTCAAGGACATCAGGTCGCAGGACGCCGATGTGGCCAAGTTATGTCCTGAGACCATGGCCAGTGCCGCCAGCGGCAGAGGGTAGGAATGCGGGCAATCCGTCAACAAGACGAACAGCGAGCGAATGTTGAACTCGCCCGTGCAGCCGATCTTGGCTGCGAGCTTGCGTCTCGGTGGCTTGGCGCTAGTACTGCGACCCGGAAGGATCGAAACATGATGAAAGCGATGGATTCGGCCCGAAGGCTAGGCGCAAACCGCAGCGATACCCGTAGGTATCGCGAGGATTTGCAACGACGCC
>JANOWE010000175.1:0-5572 GCA_031417735.1 Betaproteobacteria bacterium | reverse complement strand
CCCATGACCGGGATGAGTTCATTCCGCTGCCGGAGCCGCGCTGAACGCAGTCTGAAGGTCGCCTGTGAGCCCCATGCGGTCGACCGTATTCAGGTCAGAAGTAAGGGCGGCCTGATGGGCTCGTGCACTGCCGACCGCCTGGGCTCAGCCCTTGGTCAGCCGCGCCCGGTGTCGCGCTACCTGCGCCAGCACCTGCGAAGGTGCCGTTCCGCCCCGAACCTGGCGGGCTTCCATGGAGCCCTGCAGGGTCAGCACCTCAGGTGCGTCGTCGCCCACCAGCGGGTGCAGGGCCTTGAGTTCATCCAGGCTCAGCTCGGACAGGTCCACGCCCTTTTGCAGACCCAGTTTGACCGCGTGGGCCACCACCTCGTGCGCGTCGCGGAAGGGCAGGCCCTTTTTCACCAGGTAATCGGCCAGGTCGGTGGCGGTGGCGTAGCCGAGCCTGGCGGCACGGGCCATGGCCTCGGGCTTGACGACGATGCCGGCGACCATCTCGGTCAGGACGCGCAAGGTGCCGGCCAGCGTGTCCACGGTGTCGAACAAGGGCTCCTTGTCTTCCTGGTTGTCCTTGTTGTAGGCCAGCGGCTGGCCTTTCATCAGCGTGATCATGGCCATCAGGTGGCCGACCACGCGGCCGCTCTTGCCCCGCGCCAGTTCGGCCACGTCGGGGTTGCGCTTCTGCGGCATGATCGACGAGCCGGTGCAATAGCGGTCGGCCAGGTCGATGAAGCCGAAGTTCTGGCTCATCCACAGCACCAGTTCTTCGGCCATGCGTGACACATGGACCATGGTGATGCTGGCAAAGGCCAGAAACTCGATCGCGAAGTCGCGGTCGCTCACCGCGTCCAGGCTGTTTTCACAGATGCCCTCAAAGCCCAGCGCCTGGGCCACCGCGTCACGGTCAAGCGGGAAGCTGGTGCCGGCCAGTGCCGCTGCGCCCAGCGGCAGCCGGTTGGTGCGGCGGCGCGTGTCGGCCAGGCGCTCGGCGTCCCGGGCGAACATTTCCACATAGGCCAGCAGGTGGTGGCCAAAGCTCACCGGCTGGGCCACCTGCAGGTGGGTGAAGCCTGGCATCACGGTGGCGCTGTGGCGCGCCGCCAGGTCGACCAGTGCGGTTTGCAGGCCGACCAGCAGCGTGGCCAGCGCGTCGATCTCGTCGCGCAGCCACAGCCGTAAGTCGGTGGCGACCTGGTCGTTGCGGCTGCGGCCGGTGTGCAGGCGCTTGCCGGCGTCACCCACCAGCTGGGTCAGTCTGGCCTCGATGTTCAGGTGCACGTCTTCGAGTTCGAGCTTCCAGTCGAATCGGCCGGCTTCGATCTCTTCGCTGATCTGGGCCAGGCCGCGTTCGATGTCGGCCAGGTCGGGCGCACCGATGATGGTCTGGGCCGCCAGCATGCGGGCATGGGCCAGGCTGCCGGCCACGTCGGCGCGCCACAGGCGCTGGTCGAAGCCCACGCTGGCGGTGTAGCGCTTGACCAACTCGCTCATCGGTTCGGTGAACAGGGCCGACCAGGCCTGGGCCTTGTTGGCGAGGGGATCGTGTGCAGTGCCGGACATGGTGGGATCTGGGTAGAAGATTGGGGCACGGGGGCAGGGTTGCAGGAGCCGGGCTGTGCACCTGCGTTGGTGTGCCGCAGTGCTGCCTGGTGCCGGCCGTTGGTGGTGAAGGGCCGCCTGCTGCCCCCCCGCAAATGGGTGCTGTGCCTGACAGCTCTGTCAGGGCCAGAGTCACTGGCCGGCCCGTATTATCCAACCCCTTGCCCCATGCCCATGCAGCGAGACCTTCACCCTGACCCTGCGCCGGACAGCCTGCAAGACAGTGCGCTGCCGACCCGGCCGTCCAGCCTGTGGCCTGAATCGGCGCTGCCGGGCTCGGCGCGGGCCGGTGACGGCCAGCTCTCGTCTTTCGACGCCCTGCAGGCCCAGGCCGAGGCCGGCAAGCGGCCGGCCCCACCGCAGCTGGCGCTGTGCCGGCCGGCGCTGACCTTGCGCGTGCTGGTGTTTGTGCAGGCCGTGGTGCTGGTGGCAGGCTTGCCGCTGGCCAGCGGCTGGACCGACGCCTTGCTGCGCGCCGGCGGCCCGGCCACCGCAGCGCTGGCCGGCAGCCTGCCCTGGCTGGCGGGGGTGTGTGCGCTGCAGGCCAGCCTGCGGCGCCTGCCCGGGCGGGTCGCGCTGCTGGCGGTGGCGGGCCTGGGCGCCTTGTCGGCGGTGCTGGGCTGGGCCATGTCGGCCCTGCTGGGTACGACCAGCCTGGCGGCCTGGCCGGCGCTGGCCGCCGCCCTGTGTGGCGCGTCGTTGGCGACGCTGGTCTGGACCTGGCTGGGCCTGCGCGCGGCGGCCGAGCGGCCCGCCGACGCCAAGGCCAGGCTGGCCGAACTTCAATCACGCATTCGGCCGCATTTCTTGTTCAACGCGCTCAACAGCGCACTGGCCCTGGTGCAGATCGACACCGAGCGCGCCGAACGGGTGCTGGAAGACCTGAGCGAGCTGTTCCGCACCGCGCTGGTGGAGACCGGCAGCGCGGTCACGCTGGACGACGAAATCGATCTGGCCCAGCGCTATCTGGCGATCGAGAAGGTGCGTTTTGCCGAGCGCATCGAGGTGCTGTGGGACCTCGACCCGGCGGCCGACCTGGCGATGGTGCCGCCCCTGGTGCTGCAGCCCCTGGTCGAGAACGCGGTCAGGCATGGCGTGGAACCGGACAGCCGGGGCGGCCGCATCACCGTGCGCACCCGGGCCCGGCGCGGCGTGGTCGAGATCGAGGTCATCAACACCCTGCCCGAAGAGCCGAGTCAACCCGGCAGCGGCATGGCCCTGGGCAATGTTCGCGAGCGGCTGCGCCTGCTGCACGACCTGGCCGCCTCGCTGGACACCGGCGTGCAGGACGGTCGCTACCACGCGCGCATCACCGTGCCGCTGTGATGGCCGGGCGCTGGCGCATCCTGCTGGTCGACGACGAGCCCCTGGCACGGCTGCGCCTGCGCAGCCTGCTGCAAGGCCCCGACATGGCCAGCGACGCCGAGCTGATCGAAGCCGGCAACGCCGGCGCCGCGCTGGCCGTGCTGGACCCGGCCTGCACCGACCGGGTTGATCTGGTGCTGCTGGACATCGGCCTGCCCGGAACCGACGGCTTGAAGGTGGCGCAGGCCATTCGACGTCTGCCGACGCCGCCGGCGGTGGTGTTCGTCACCGCCCATGCCGAGCATGCGCTGCAGGCCTTTGACCTGGACGCGGTGGACTACCTGACCAAGCCGGTGCGGCGCGAACGTCTGCAAGCCGCCTTGCTGCGGGTGCAGCAGCGGCGGGCACCGATGGCGCCGCAGGTGGCCACGCCCGAGCTGGTGCTGGTGGTAGGTGACCGCGGCCGTGTGCTGCGGTTGCCGACGGTGGACGTGCTGTACCTCAAGGCCGACCAGAAATACGTCACCCTGGTCAGTCGCCACGGCCGCTGGCTGCTCGACGACTCGCTGGCCGAACTGGAACTGCGGCTGCCCGACGGCTTCGTGCGTGTGCACCGCAACGCAGTGGTGGCGCTGGCGGCGGTGAGGGCACTGGAACGTGGCGGCGAAGAGCTTGCCGGCCATGCCGGCAGTTCCAACGACGCAGCCGGCGCGGCCTCTGCAGCCGATCAGATCGGCACCGACATCCCCGCCGAGCATTGGCTGTTGCGTCTGGTCAACGGCGAAGCGCTGGCGGTGTCACGCCGGCAACTGTCTGCCGTGCGCGAGGCGCTTGCTGCCCGTCCGACCTAGCCCGGTGGCGTGCGCGCCCCGCGCTGGCAGTGGCGGCGCTGCCGAGGGTGGCGGAACGCCTGAACGGGTGCATCTGAGGCTCCTGGTAGGGCATGGACACTCATCCCCGCCCGGGCCGAAGGCACGGTAGGAGATTTGTATTCCTTGTGCAGCCCTGCGCCGCCAGATGCACCACCGCCTCGCTTGCGCAGACCATCCTCCCCGCAAATGGTGTGGAGCAACGACCCCCAGGTCTCGGTCAGCCCGTGTTGCGCAGCCCCGCAGCCACACCGTTGATCGAGATGTGGATGCCGCGTTGCAGCCGCTCATTGGCCGGGTCGCCTTCGCGGCGCTGGCGGTAGCGGCGCATCAGTTCCACCTGCAGGTGGTTCAGCGGGTCGAGGTAAGGGAAGCGGTGCTCGATAGACCGCGCCAGCGCGGGGTTGCTCTGCAGGCGCTGCACCTCGCCGGTGATCAGCGACAGCGCGGCGTCGGTGCGCTGCCATTCGTCGCGGATGGCGGCAAAAATGCGCTTGCCCAGGCGCTTGTCTTCGACCAGATCAACGTAGCGCGCGGCGATGCGCAGATCGCTCTTGGCCAGCACCATGTCCAGGTTCGACAGCAGGGTGCGGAAGAACGGCCACTGCTTGTGCATCCTGCGCAGCAGGGCCAGCTTGCGTTCATGCTCGGCATCGCCGGCCGGGCCCAGGTAGGCGTCGATGGCCGAACCAAAGCCGCACCAGCCCGGCAATGCCACCCGGCACTGGCCCCAGCTGAAGCCCCAGGGGATGGCGCGCAGGTCTTCGATCGCCTGGCTGGCTTTGCCGTCCTTGGGGCGAGCGGCCGGACGCGAGCCGATGTTCAGTTCGGCAATCTCGCGGATCGGCGTGGCGCTGAAGAAATACTCGGTGAAACCCGGTGTCTCGTAGACCAGCTTGCGGTAGGCCGCAAAGCTGAAATCGTTGATCGACGCTGCGGCGTCCAGAAAGGCCTTGGCCGGCGCCTTGGCGCTGCCCGGGCCGTGCAGCAGCGTGGCCTCCAGCGTGGCCGCAACCAGGGTTTCCAGGTTGCGCCGGCCGATCTCGGGGTGGGCGTATTTGCTGCCGATCACTTCGCCCTGTTCGGTCAGCCGGATCTGGCCATTCACCGTGCCCGGTGGCTGGGCCAGGATGGCCTGGTAGCTGGGGCCGCCGCCCCGGCCCACGGTGCCGCCGCGGCCGTGGAACAGGCGCAGCAGGATGCCGTCCTGGCTGCGCATCGGGCCGAACAGGCCCACCAGGGCCAGCTCGGCCCGGTACAGCTCCCAGTTGCTGGTGAAGAAGCCGCCGTCCTTGTTGCTGTCGCTGTAGCCCAGCATGATGTCCTGCTCACCGCCGCTGCGCTTGACCATGCCCAGGATGCCGGGCAGGGCGTAGAACTCACGCATGATCGGCTCGGCCAGGCGCAGGTCGGCAATGGTTTCGAACAGTGGCACGACGATCAGCGCGCTGAGGGCTGCCTCGTCCAGCGTGCCGGTCATCAGCCCGGTTTCCTTCAGCAGCAGCAGCAGTTCGAGCAGGTCGCTGACCGATTCGGTGTGGCTGATGATGCAGTGGCGTAGCGCCTCGCGGCCGTGGCGGACCAGCAGTTCACGGGCCGCATCGAAGATGGCCAGCTCGCTTTGTGCCAGGTCGCTGTAGGCCGCGCCCTGCACCCGCAGTGGCCGCGCGTCGTTGAGCAAGCGCAGCAAGAGCGTGCGGCGGGCGGATTCGTCCAGCGCGCTGTAGTCGGTCTCGAGCCGGGCCTTGGCCAGCAACTCGGCCAGCACCGCTTCATGCTTGTCCGAGCTTTGGCGCAGGTCC
>JANOWE010000174.1:0-74895 GCA_031417735.1 Betaproteobacteria bacterium | reverse complement strand
GGAGAAGAACGCCCAGGCCATCCGCCGCTCGATGCAGCGTGTGCGCCTGCGGCTGGACGAAGCGCGCGCCGCGCGGGCGCAGGCGCGGGTGGTGCGTGCGCTGCCACAGTCCGGCGCACGGCCGGCGCGTCCGCCACGCTTCGCGCCGGCCGGCCAGAGCACGCAGATGATCGTGGGCGCCGACGGCTCCAGCGACCGCAGCATCCTGGCCAGCAGCGCCGCGCTGTACAGCGAATTTCGGCTCAAGCGGGTGTACTACTCGGCCTTCAGCCCGATCCCGCAGGCCAGCGCGCTGCTGCCGCCGGTGGCCGCACCCTTGATGCGCGAGCACCGGCTTTACCAGGCCGACTGGCTGCTGCGGTTCTACGGCTTTGGCCAGCAGGAACTGGTGGTCGCCGATGACGGCATGCTGTCGCTGGCGGTCGACCCCAAGCTGGCCTGGGCGCTGGCGCACCCGGAGCAGTTTCCGGTCGACCTCAACCGCGCGCCGCAAGAGCTGATGTGGCGCGTGCCGGGGCTGGGCCTGCGTTCGGTGCAGCGGCTGCTGCGCAGCCGGCGCCTGCGCCGCCTGCGCAGTGCCGATCTGGGCGCACTGGGCATCGCGGTGCACAAGGTGCTGCCCTTCGTGCTGCTGGCCGACCACCGGCCCGGCGGGACGGCGTTGCAGGCCCTGCAGCGTCAGGCGCAGCAACGGCCGGCAGGGCAGGCGCAGTTGTCGCTTTTCTGAGCAGTCGCCCGCACCACCCGGCCGGCCATGCAGCACATTGCCCTTGAGCACGACACCGACTGGGCCGGCTTCACCCGCGCCGCGCGCTGGGCGGTGCAGGCCGGGCTGGCGCCGCAGGCGCTGAGCCTGGCCACCCGCACGGGCACGGGCAGCAGTGCCGGTCTGTTCGATGGCGACGCCACCGTGGCCGCCGCCAGCCTGCCCGACACCGCTGCACTGCGCCTGCCCGGCGCGCTGGTGGCGCTGCTGCAGCGCGCCACGCTGCACCGCGAGCCGCAGCGCTTCGACCTGGCCTACCGGTTACTGTGGCGGCTGTCGCAGCCGGCGCTGCGGCCACAGGCGCTGGACCCGCTGGACACCGACCGGCGCCGCCTCGACCTGCTGGCCAAGGCGGTGCAGCGTGACATGCACAAGGCCAAGGCCTTCGTGCGCTTTCGCCCCTGTGCCGAAGCCATGCCGTCGGCCCGCGCCACGACCTACCCCACGGCCGACCCTGAAGCCCAGGTCCAGCAGGTGGCCTGGTTCGAGCCCGAGCACCATGTGCTGATGGCGGTGGCGCCGTTCTTCGCCCGCCGTTTTGCCAACCTTCGCTGGGCCATCCTGACGCCCGACATGAGCGTGCGCTGGGACGGCCATGAACTGCACCCTGGCCCGCCGGCGCGTCGCGAGCACGCGCCTGGCCCCGACGCGGGCGAAGCTCTCTGGCTGGCCTACTACGCCAGCATCTTCAACCCGGCACGCACCAAGCCGGCGATGATGAAAAAGGAGATGCCGGTGCGCTACTGGCGCAACCTGCCCGAGGCGGTGCTGATCGCGCCGCTGCTGGCCGGCGCGGCCGAACGCACCGGCCGCATGCTGGCCCAGACCACGCCGGTGCAGCGCCAACGGCGCAAGGGCCAGGGCGGCGGGCGGCCCGGCTGAACCGGCGTGCAGGGCGCTCGCGCTGAGCGGGCAGGCCTTGCCCGGCGCCCAGGCCGCTGCAGCGCTGCGTCAGGTCCTACAAGCCGGTGCGGGGCCGGCCGACAAGGGCCGCGCCGGTCAGTGGGCACAGTGGACCGCAGTCCCGCAGAGCCGTCCACCGAGCCGGTCATCGGCCCAGGCCCGACACAGGAGATTTCACTGATGGCACGCATCCGCAAGGGGCAGGCCGGCCCCGGTCCGACCCGGGCCGAGTTCGAGCAGTTGTACGCGCAACGTTTCGTCGATCCGGCCTTCGAGCCCGAGCGCGACGCCATCGGCCGCCTGGCCGAGATCGCCTGGCAAGCCCTGCAGGACGGGCGCAAGGCACCGCTGACCCGACCCGCCGGACGCGGCTTTGCCGACCCCCGCTACCCGATCTCGCTGGACTGGCTGCACACCCGGCAAAAACTCAAGGCGGCGCAGCAGCAGCAGGCCAGCAAGGCCGGTCCGTCGCGGGTGCTGGTGGTGGTGGGCAGCGCGCGCAACGACGGCAGCTGCCCGGGCGAGGTGTCCAAGACCTGGCGCCTGGCCGAACTGGCCTGCGAGGTGCTCAGGGCAGAGAAGATCGAGGCCGACCTGCTCGACCTGAGCGAGCTGACCTCGAGCTACGGCCGCCAGATCCACCCCTGCAAGGGCTGTGCGTCCACCGCCATGCCGCTGTGCCACTGGCCCTGCAGCTGCTACCCGAACCATGCGATGGGCCAGGTCGGCGACTGGATGGCCGAGATCTACGAGCGCTGGGTCGCCGCCCATGGCGTGATCATCACCACGCCGACCTACTGGTACCAGTCGCCCAGCCCGCTCAAACTGATGATTGACCGCCTGGTCTGCGCCGACGGCGGCAACCCCGACCCGTCCAGCACCCATGGCAAGACCGCGGCCGAGGCCAAGACGATCGAGCAACAGGGCTGGGACTACCCCAAGCACCTGTCCGGTCGGGTCTACGGCGTGGTGGTGCATGGCGACGTGGCCGGCGTCGAGGCGCAGCGCCGCAACCTGACCGACTGGCTGGACTGGATGGGCCTGCAGGCCGCCGGTGGCGCCGCCGTGCTCGACCGCTACATCGGCTACTACGAGCCCTACTTCGACAGCCATGAAGCCCTGGACCGCGACCGCGCGGTGCAGGACGAAGTGCGCAACGCGGCACGGGCGGTGGCCAAGGCCGTGGCCTTGAACCGTGCCGGCCGCCTGCCGTCGCCCGACGCCGGGCTGACACCGCCCCGACCGAAATGACGCGGCGCCGGCCGCCTGTGGCCGAGCCCGCCTGAACTGTCGACCACCCCCTCCCGCTGATCATGAAAGGCCCGCCATGGCCCGCTCCAAGACTCCCGTCGCGACCCTCCCCGCCACCCCCGTCGCTACCCCTGCTCAAAGCCCGCCGCGCAAGCCTTCGACCGCCCACCCTGATGCCCAGCGTGGCCAGGGCGACGAATTGCAGCAGCAGGCCGCCAAGGGCCAGCCCCTGCTGACAAGCAACCAGGGCCTGGTGCTGGGCGACAACCAGAACTCGCTGCGCGGTGGCGACCGCGGCCCGACCTTGCTCGAAGACTTTCTGCTGCGCGAGAAGATCACCCACTTCGACCATGAGCGCATCCCCGAGCGCATCGTCCATGCCCGGGGTTCGGCCGCACATGGCTACTTCGAGTGCAGGCGTGACTGCAGCGACTGGACCCGTGCCGCCTTTCTCGGCAAGCGCGGCCGGCGCACGCCGGTGTTCACGCGGTTTTCCACCGTCGCCGGTGGTGCCGGCTCGGTCGACACGCCGCGTGACGTGCGCGGCTTCGCGGTCAAGTTCTACACCGACGAGGGCAACTTCGACCTGGTGGGCAACAACATCCCGGTCTTCTTCATCCAGGATGCAATCAAGTTTCCCGACCTGATCCATGCCGTGAAGATGGAACCCGACCGGGGCTTCCCGCAGGCCGGGTCGGCCCACGACACCTTCTGGGATTTCGTCTCGCTGATGCCCGAGAGCCTGCACATGGTGATGTGGGCGATGAGCGACCGCGCCATTCCGCGCTCGCTGCGCATGGTCGACGGCTTCGGCATCCACACCTTCCGTCTGGTCGACGCCAAGGGGCAGTGGCGCTTCGTCAAGTTCCACTGGCGGACCGAGCTGGGCGTGCAGTCCACCACCTGGGCCGAAGCGGTGGCCCTGGCCGGTGCCGACAACGACTACCACCGCCGCGACCTGTGGGAAGCCATCGACCGGGGCGCCCACCCGGCCTGGCAGCTGGGCCTGCAGATCTTCGACCAGGCCATGGCCGACAGCCTGCCCTTTGACGTGCTCGACCCGACCAAGCTGATCCCAGAGGAGCTGGTGCCGGTGCAGATCGTCGGCCGCATGGTGCTCGACCGCAACCCGGACAACTTTTTTGCCCAGACCGAGCAGGTCGCCTTCTGCCCCAGCCATCTGGTGCCGGGCATCGACTTCAGCAACGACCCGCTGCTGCAGGGCCGCCTGCATTCCTATCTGGACACCCAGCTCAGCCGCCTGGGCGGGCCCAACTTCCACCAGCTGCCGATCAACCAGCCGCGCTGTCCGATGCACAACTTCCAGCGCGACGCGGTGGCGCAGAGCATGGTGCCCACCGGCCGCGTCGCCTACGAGCCAAACTCGCTGGCGCCCGACAGCCCACGCGCCAGCGTCCAACGCGGTTTTGCCAGCGTGGCGGTGGCCGAGCAGGGGCCCAAGGCACGGCTGCGGCCTGAGAGTTTTGCCGACCACTATTCGCAGGCCCGGTTGTTCTACCGCTCGCAGACCGCGACCGAGCAGCGCCACATCGACATGGCGCTGGCCTTCGAGCTGGGCAAGGTGCAGACCCTGGCCGTGCGGTTGCGGGTGCTGGGCCACCTGGCGCTGATCGACGATGCGCTGCTGGCGTCGGTGGCCGGCCGGCTGGGCCACCGGCTGAACGAGGTGAAACCGGCGTCGCCGGCCGTTGTGCCGCAGGATCTGCCGTCTTCACCCGCGCTGAGCCAGCTGCACAGCCGCGCCGCTGGCACGCTGCAGGGCCGCAGTGTGGGCCTGCTGCTGACCGACGGCGTGGACGATGCACTGCTCAAGCGTGTGCGCAAGGCGCTGCACCATGCCGGCGCACAGCCGGTGCTGGTCGCAGGGCATGCGGTCGGCGTGATGACGGCCGGGGGCAAATCCGTGGCGGCCGACGCGGCGCTGGCCGGCGCGCCGTCCTGCCTGTTCGACGCGGTGGTGGTGCTGGGCAGTGCCGACGGCATCGAACCCCTGCTGACCCTGCCGGCCGCGCGGTCCTGGCTGGCAGATGCATGGCGCCACCTCAAGTCCATAGCCCTGGACGACGCCGGTCTGCGCCTGCTGCAGGCCGCCGGCGTGACCGGTGACGACGCCGTGGTGCCGCTGGCCAAGGACAAGTCGCAGTTGGCGCGCTTTGTCGCGCTGGCCGAGCGGGGCAAGGTCTTCGAGCGCGAGGGCGCGCCCGGTACCGACCACTGAGCGGGGGCCAGCAAATTTGCAATCCCCACGCCCGGCGGCGGTGGGCAAACGCTGATACCGTTCGCGCCCGACCTGATACCTGTGGAGTTGCCCCATGAACGCCTTGCATCAACGCCTGGCCGCGCTGTCGCCCGAGCGCCTGCTGGCGATGCGCCGAGGCGTGGAGAAAGAAAGCCTGCGCGCGCTGGCCGGTGACGGCCTGGCGCTGACGCCGCACCCCGCCGCGCTGGGCAAGGCGCTGACCCACCCGAACATCACCACCGACTACAGCGAATCGCAGCTGGAACTGATCACCGGCGTGCATGCCAGCACCGAGGCCTGTCTGGAAGAGCTGACCCAGGTCCACCAGGCGGTTTACCGCGCCATTGGCGAAGAGCGGCTGTGGGTGGCCAGCATGCCCTGCGGCCTGCCCACCGACGAGACCATCCCGCTGGGCCGCTACGGCGCGTCCAACGTCGGCCGGGCCAAGAGCGTCTACCGCATGGGCCTGGGGCTGCGCTACGGCCGGCGCATGCAGATGATCTCGGGCATCCACTACAACTGGTCGATGCCGGGCCTGGACAACGCGCAGCACTTTGCGCTGATACGCAACTTCCGCCGCCATGCCTTCGTGCTGCTGGCGCTGTTTGGTGCCTCACCGGCGGTGTGTCCGGGCTTTGTCGCCGGGCGCCAGCATGAGCTGCTGCCCCTGCCCGGCACCTCGGGTGGCACGCTGCACCTGCCGCATGCCACCTCGCTGCGCATGGGCCGCATCGGCTACCAGAGCGACGCCCAGGCCACACTCGCGGTCAGCTACAACAGCCTGGATAGCTACGCCCACTCGCTGCACGAGGCGCTGACCCAACCCTATCCGCTGTACCAGAGCCTGGGCATCCGCAACCCGGGTGGTGACTACAACCAGCTCGCCACCAGCCTGCTGCAGATCGAGAACGAGTTCTACGGCCTGATCCGGCCCAAGCGCGTGATCCGCCCCGGCGAGCGGCCGCTGCATGCGCTGCGCGAGCGTGGCGTGGAGTACATCGAGGTGCGCTGCCTGGACCTCGACCCCTTCGAGCCGGTGGGCATCAACGCCGCCACCATGCGCTTCATCGACATGTTCCTGCTGCACTGCCTGCTGGCCGACAGCCCGCCCGACACGCCGGAAGAAATTCTCGCGCTCGGCCGCAACCAGCACCGCGCGGCCTCACGCGGGCGCATGCCCGAGCAGTTGCTCGAACGGGGCGAAGACGTGGTGACACTGGCCGACTGGGCGCAAGAGGTGCTGGCCCAATGTCAGCCCATTGCCGAGCGGCTGGACCAGGTGCAGGGTGGTGCCCACCACCGTGATGGCCTGGCCGCAGCCCAGGCCGCGCTGCGCGCGTCGCAGACGCTGCCGTCGGCCCGGGTGTTGGCGGCGCTGCAATCAGACTTTGACGGCAGCTACACCGACTTCATCCATGCCCAGTCCGAGCGTGCCCGCTCGCTGTTGCTGGGCCTGCCCTATCCACCCACGCTGGCGCAGCGCTTTGCGCAGCTGGCGCAGGAATCGGTGGCCGCGCAGCAATGCATCGAAGCAGCCGATCAGCGGCCCTTCGAGCAGTACCGCGAGGCCTACCTGTCACCCGAGCGGCTGACGGTGCAGCCGGCGGGCTGAGCGGCCCAGGCGCTGCTTCAGGCCTGCACGATGGTCTTGAAGCCGCCCCAGAACATGCGCTTGCCGTCGAAGGGCGTGTCCTTGTTGCTCATCATCGCGGCCAGGCGGGGGTCGGCCATCACCAGCTTGGTGATGCGGTCGCGCTCGCGGCGCGATTTGTAGACGATGGTGGAAAACACCACCACCTCGTCTTCCTTGAGCTTGACGCTCTGCGGGAACGAGGTGCGCTTGCCGGGCTTGACATCGTCGGCCAGGCACTCGCGCACCTCCAGCGCGCCGTGCTCACGCCAGACCTTGGCCGCCAGGCGCGCCATCTTCTTGTACTCGGCCAGCTTCGCGCTGGGCACCGGCACCACAAAACCGTCCACATACAGGGCCATGCTTGTCTCCTCGGTGTTGCGGGGCGCAGCCGCCCCGTCGGCCGAGGATAGCGGCTACTGGGCGTAGGTCACGGTCCAGTCGTAGGGGGTGAAGCGGACCCGGTAGTCCAGCGGTGCCGGTGATGTCGCGTAACGGTTGGCATAGGCCATCACGCTGGTGGCGGGCCATGGCGTGAAGTCTTCGCGGTAGAAATCCAGGACCTCGCTCAACCACACGGTGCGTTCGGCATGGTCGATGCGGAAGTTTTCTTCGCGAGCGAAAAAGGCTTTGGCCTCGCGTTCCAATTCCTGCTCGAGCCCGTCCTGGGTGAACGGCTGTTGCGGCAACACCGGGCAGGACATTGCCATGCAGTTCAACGCAAAGTGCAGCCGAGGGTCGCCCTGGCTGCGGCCCAGCGGGCGGATGACTTCGTTTTCCAGGCCCTGCAGCGAATGCCGCTTGTCGCCCAGGTCAAAACGGCTAAGCACAAAGAACCGCAGCCGGTTCAGGCCGTTGTGGTCGGTCGGAAAGCCGCTGTCAATGACATGGGCCATGGACAGCGCGTTGTAGGCATTGATCAGATGGGCCAGTTGCGCGGGGCCAGGTGTCAGGGTGTCGAGCGAGGTCTTGGCAACATGGCGCAGGAACAGGTCCAGGTCGCCACGGTTCTGTGCCAGGGCATGGAAGTAGACCCGCCCCCGCTGGTCGACATAGCGCTTGAGCACGCGTGACCAGGCGGCCAGGGCGGCCTGGGCGTCCCGGCCTGAGACGCCGGCTGTTTCCTGCAGTGCAGCTGCGGTGGCCGCCGCAGGGACAAACAGCCTGGTGCTGCTGTCAGCTTGCGGGGACCGGGTGGGGCTTGCCGGCACCGTGGCACTGCAGCCGTCAAGCAGCAGCAGGGCCACGGTGGCCGTGGCAAAGCAGCAGCGGGGAAAGCTCATGCGGCAGGCCGCATCAACCGCGCCAGCAACGGCGCCACATGCAGCGCCTGGCGCTGCGCGCCGTGGTGGATCTGGTGCCGGCAGCTGGTGCCGTCGGCCAGCACGATGGCGTCTGGCCGTGCGCGTACCGCCGGCAGCAGGCTGGCTTCGGCCATCTGCAGTGACACCGTCTGGTGCCGGGCCTGGTAGCCGAAGGCGCCGGCCATGCCGCAGCAGGACGATTCGATCAGGCTGAGCTGCGCGCCGGGGATCAGCTTGAGCACGGTCATGATGGGCGCCACCGCGTCAAAGGCCTTCTGGTGGCAATGGCCGTGCAGCAGGATGGGCGCTTCGGCCGGGTTGAAGGCCAGATCAAAGCGTCCGGCCTGGGCCTCGCGGGCGATGAACTCCTCGAACAGCAGCGCTTGATTGGCTACCACCACGGCGGGCTCACCCAGGCCCATCACCAAGGCCTCGTCGCGCAGCGTGAGCAGACAGGCCGGCTCCAGCCCGACGATGTCGATGCCGGCATCGGCCAATGGCGCCAGCGCAGCCACCAGCGCACCGGCCCTGGCCTTGGCCTGATCGACCAGGCCGGCGGCCAGAAAGCTGCGGCCGCAGCAGTGGTGGCCGCCTCGCTTTTCCACCGTGTGCAGCACATAGCCGGCAGCCCGCAGCACGCGCGCGGCAGCCCAGGCGTTCTCGCTCTCGAAATGGCCGTTGAAGGTGTCGACGAACAGCACCGCCACCTTCTGCCCGTCGCGCGCAGCGGCGATGGCCACCTCGCGGCTGACGAACAGGCCGTCGTATTGGGCCTTGGCCAGGCCGCGCCAGAAACTGTCGCGCCGCCAGGTGGGCAGGGCGCGGCTGGCGGCCAGGCCCAGCCAACGCTCGACCAGCCTTGCCAGCAGCGGCACGCGGTTGCGCAGATTGGCCAGCCAGGGCAAGCGGCCGGCCAGCGCGGCGTAGTCGGGCAGGTAGGCCAGCAGCCGGTCGGCCAGGGTCAGGCCATGGCGGGCCTGGTGCGCGGCAGCGGCCTCGATCTTCAGCCGCGCCATGTCCACGCCGGTGGGGCATTCACGCTTGCAGGCCTTGCAGCCCACGCACAGGTCCAGCGCTTCCTTGACCTCGGCGCTGGCCAGGCCGTCGCTGCCGATCTGGCCCGAGATCGCCAGCCTCAGCGTGTTGGCGCGGCCTCGGGTCACATGCAGCTCGTCTCGCGTGGCGCGGTAGCTCGGGCACATCGCACCGGCATCGAACTTGCGGCAATGGCCGTTGTTGTTGCACATCTCCACCGCCATCGCCAGGCCACCGGTGACGTCGCCGCCGCTGCCGGGCGCGCCGGTGGCTTCGGTCACCGGGTCGTTCTGCACGTTCCAGGCCGACCAGTCCAGCGCCGGGGTGATGGGTATGCGGCGGTAAGGCGAGGGCGCCGACGGCGGTGGAAATCGCAGCAGCCGCGCGTCGTCCATCTTCGGCGGGTCGACGATCTTGCCGGGGTTGAACAGGGCTTTCGGGTCCAGCTGCTGCTTGATGGCACGGAAGGCCTGGTTGATCGCCGGGCCGAACTGCCATTCAATCCATTCGCCACGGCACAGGCCGTCGCCATGCTCGCCGCTGTAGGCGCCCTTGAATTTTTTCACCAGCGCGGCGGCTTCTTCCGCAATGGCGCGCATGCGCTTGAGGCCGCCGTCGGGCCCGTCGCGGCGCAGGTCCAGGATGGGCCGCACATGCAGCGTGCCCACCGACGCATGGGCGTACCAGGTGCCATGCGTGCCATGGCGGGCAAAGACCTCGCTCAGCGCGTCGGTGTAGTCGGCCAGGTGCTCCAGCGGCACGGCGCAGTCTTCGATGAAGCTCACCGGCTTGCCGTCGCCCTTCAGGCTCATCATGATGTTCAACCCGGACTTGCGCACCTCCCACAGCGCTTTCTGCCGGCTCTCGTCGGGCATGGCCACCACGCAGCCGGGATGGCCCAGGTCGGCCATCAACTCATTGAGCTGTTTCAATTTCGGCAGCAGCTCGGCGCCGGTCTCGCCGCAGAACTCGACCAGCAATATCGCGGCCGGCTGGCCGATCAGCGCGGTGCGCATGGTCGGCGCAAAGGCCGGATTGGCCAGCGCCAGCTCGACCATGATGCGGTCGACCAGTTCCACCGCCGTGGGCATGAGCTTGACGATGTGCTGGGCCGCGTTCATCGCCGCGCGGAAACTCTTGAAGTTGACGACGCCCAGCACCCGTGCGCGCGGCAGCGGTGCCAGTTGCAGCGTCAGGCTGCGGGTGAAGGCCAGCGTGCCCTCGCTGCCCACCAGCAAGTGCGCCAGGTTGACGCTGCCGTCGGCGGTGTAGGGGCGCTGGTTCTGGTTGTCGAAGATGTCCAGGTTGTAGCCCGCCACCCGGCGCAGCACTTTCGGCCAGCGCGCGGCGATGTCGGCGTGGTGCTGGCGCGCCAGGTCGCGCACAAAGTGGGCAATCGCCGCCTCGCGCGGGCCCAGCCCGGCCACCGGGCCGAAGTGCAGCAGCGCCCCATCGGCCAGCCAGGCCTGGGCACCCAGCACGTTGTGCACCATGTTGCCGTAGGCCAGCGAGCGTGAACCGCAGCTGTTGTTGCCGGCCATGCCACCCAGCGTGGCCTGGGCGCTGGTCGACACGTCGACCGGAAACCACAGCCCCAAGGGCTTGAGCTGGGCGTTCAGATGGTCGAGCACCATGCCGGGTTGCACCACGGCGCGCCTGCGCTCTGCGTCCACCGACAGCAGCTGGCGCAAATGCTTGCTGGTGTCGATGACCAGGGCCGCGCCGGTGGTCTGGCCGCATTGGCTGGTGCCACCACCGCGCGGCAGCACCGGCACGCCCAGCTCGGCCGCCAACGCCAGCGCGGTGGCCACGTCTTGCTCGGTGCGCGGCACCATCACCCCGGCGGGCATGATCTGGTAGATCGAGGCGTCGGTGGCATAACGACCACGCGACGCGGCGTCGAACAGGATTTCTGCGCCGGTTTCGCGCTGCAGGCGCCGGGCCAGGTCGGCGCAGACCTCGTTGGGGGGCAGGGTGGTGCCCAGAGCGGGGGTCAGCGTGGCGGTGTTCATGCGCTGCTCGAGCTGGTTTCAAGGCTTGGCAACGCCAGCGCGCCCGAGGCCATCAGCGCCAGAACCGTGTCGCGCTTGTGCTGCAAATGCTGCACCAGCAGGCGGCCAAGGCCGTCGGCGTCGCGCGCGTCCAGCGCGTCCACCATCTGGCCATGCTCCTTCAGCGCATGCGCCCATTTGCTGCTGTTCTGGTTGCTGCGAAAGCGCAGCGACTGCACGCGGGCATTGGCCTGGCGGTAGGTGGCCGCCAGCGCCGGGTTGGCCGCCGCCTGGTTGATGGCGCTGTGGATGGCCGCGTTCAGGCCGTAATAGCCGGGCAGGTCGCCGCGGGCGTGGCAGGCCATCATCTCGTAATGCATGGCGCGGATTTCGGCGCGCTGGGTATCGCTGGCGCGCTGCGCGGCGAACTGGCCCGACATCGCTTCCAGGCCGGCCAGCAGCTCAAAGCTGTGGCGCACATCGGCCTCGGTCAGTTGCACCGCCACCGCGCCCCGGTTGGGCAGCAGGTCGACCAGGCCTTCGGCGGCCAGCAGCTTGATGGCCTCGCGCAGCGGCGTGCGCGAGACCATCAGCTGCTCGGCCAGCACGCGTTCGTTGAGCTTGGCGCCGGGCGCGATGCGGCCCTCGATCAGCGCGCTGCGCAAACGCGCCGCCACCTGCGCGTGCAGCGCGCCACTGGTCATGCGGATTACCTCGGCCATCGTTTCCGACCCTGAATTGCCTGGCCAAAGCGGGCCGATGCCTATTTTGCATGCAAAGTTTGCAGCCGGAGAACTGCTTGTACAGGGTTATCCACGCCAGACGCTTCAGGATTGCATGCAAAACTCGCGGCCCAGAAAGGTGTCGCATGTCTCCCTTGAACAAGCATCCGCGTGGCCGCCATTTTTTGCAGATCCCCGGCCCCAGCCCGGTGCCCGACCGCATCCTGCGTGCCATCAGCCTGCCCACCATCGACCACCGCGGCCCCGAGTTCGGCGCGCTGGGGCTGCAGATCCTGGCCGGCCTGGGCCAGATTTTTCAGACCCGGCATCCGGTGGTGGTCTATCCCGCCTCGGGCACCGGCGCCTGGGAGGCCGCGTTGTGCAACGTCTGCAGCCCGGGTGACGCGCTGCTGATGTTCGAGACCGGCCATTTCGCCAGCCTGTGGCAGAAGATGGCGTTGCGGCTGGGCCTGGCGCCTGAGTTTCTGGCCTATGCAGGCGCCGACGAGGTGCTGCCAAACGCTGCCGGCTGGCGCCAGGGCGTGCAGGCCGAGCAGATCGAGGCCAGGCTGCGCCAGGACAGCGGCCACCAGATCCGCGCTGTGTGCGTGGTGCACAACGAAACCTCCACCGGCGTGACCAGCGACATCGCCGCCGTGCGCCGCGCCATCGACGCCGTCAAGCACCCCGCGCTGCTGATGGTCGACAGCATCAGCGGCCTGGCCAGCGCCGACTACCGCCACGACGACTGGGGCGTGGACGTGACCATCAGCGGCTCCCAAAAAGGCCTGATGCTGCCGCCAGGCATCAGCTTCAATGCCGTCTCACCCCGCGCGCTGGCAGCGGCCAAGACCGCCACGTTGCCGCGCGCGTTCTGGGACTGGGCCGAGATCATCGCCATGAACCGCGACGGCTACTGGCCCTACACGCCCAGCACCAACCTGCTCTACGGCCTGGCCGAGGCGCTGGAGATGCTGCTGGCCGAAGGCCTGCCCCAGGTGTTTGCCCGCCACCAGCGCTGGGCCGCCGGCGTGCGCGCGGGCGTCACCGCCTGGGGCCTGCCGATCCAGTGTGCCGACCCGGCCTTGTACTCACCGGTGCTGACCGGCGTGATCACCCCGCCCGGGGTGGATGCCGACGCGGTGCGCCAGCTGATCCACCAGCGCTTCGATCTGTCACTGGGCACCGGCCTCGGCAAGTTGCGCGGCCGCATGTTCCGCCTGGGCCACCTGGGCGACAGCAATGACCTGACGCTGCTGGCCATGCTGGCGGGCGCCGAGATGGGCCTGAAGCTGGCCGGCGTGACGCTGGCCGGCAGCGGCGTGGCTGCGGCGATGGACCATTTTGCGCAGCATCCGGCTGGTTTGCCGGCGGCTTGATTTCCCACACCACCCGTTCGGAGACACACCATGCAACGCCGCACCCTGATCCAGGCCGCTGCCGCCACGTCCCTGCTGCCGCTGGCCGCGCCGCTGCTTCGTGCGCAAAGCTGGCCCGCTGGCCCGGTGCGCATCATCGTGGGCTTTCCGCCCGGTGGCGGCACCGACGCGCTGGCCCGGGTGGTGGCGCAAAAGCTTACCGGCATGTGGGGCCAGCAGGTCAACGTCGAGAACAAGGCCGGCGCCGCCGGCCTGCTGGCCGCCGAGTACGTGGCCCAGCAGCCCGGCGACGGCAGCACGCTGCTGATGGCGCACATCAACAGCCATGCGCTGGCGCCCAGCCTGCAGCCCAAGCTGCGCTACAACGCCGAGCGCGACTTCGTGCCCATCGTGCTGGTGGGCGTCACGCCCAACCTGCTGATCGCCCACCCCAGCAAGGGCAAGACGGTGAAAGAGGTGGTCGACGCCTGCCGCGCCGCGCCGGGCAAGATCAGCTTCGGCTCGGCCGGGCCGGGCTCGGCCCAGCACCTGGCGCTGGAGATGTTCAAGCTCGCGGCCAAGGTCGATGCGCTGCACATCCCGTACAAAGGCAGCGGCCCGCTGCTGATCGACCTGATCGGCGGCCAGATCGACTACAGCTTCGAGACCATGACGGCAGCCACGCCGCATGTGAAAAGCGGCAAGGTCATCGCCGTGGCGCAAACGCGCACCAAGCGCGCCAAGGGCCACCCGAATGTGCCGACCATGCAAGAGCAGGGCTTCGACGGCTTTGATGCCACCACCTGGTACGGCCTGGCCGGCCCCAAGGGCCTGCCACCGGCGGTGCTGGCCAAGATCAACCAGGACGTGAACACCGTGCTGGCCATGCCCGACGTGCAGGAGCGCATGGACAGCTACGGCGCCGAAGACGGCGGCGGCTCACCCGAGAAGTTCAAGGCCTTCATCAGCAGCGAAATTGCCAAGTGGGCCAGGGTGGTGAAAGAGGGCAAGGTCAGCATCGAGAGCTGATCTGCCGGCTGGCGGGATTAAGGCCCGTCAGCCGTGACGTGATTTCAGCGCCAGCTCAGGCGCCGTGGACATGATCTCGAATGTGTACTGGCCCGGCGCGAATGGCGCGCCCGAGTTCATCGAAGTACCCGCGCCGACCGATGAAGCGCTGCAGGCTGTGGTGTCCAAGATCATCACCTGATTGATGAAGCTGCCCTCCCGTGGGAGGGTGTTGCTGCAAGTGGAGGCTTAGTACGACATGGCCGACCGCGACAGCGCACTGAAGCTCATCGCGGCGATCCCTGAGCCGCCGGGAGGCACTCAGCTCCGGCTTCCGGCGATGGCATAAGCGACGGTACCGATCAGACCGACACCCCCGGCGATCAGGAACGTGCGTTCCGGACCAATGGTGCTCCACAAGAGCACAGCAACCAGGGGCGCGGGGCAGTAGGCAAACGACCGCAGCCCCCAATAGAGACCGACGGCGCGAGCTCGAATTTCGGGTGCGAAACCGCCAGAGATCAGCGCCTTGCGCGCTGGTTCGCCAATCTCCCGAAGGCCGTTGAGTGCGTAAGCGGCGACCAGCCCTGCGATGACAGGCGCGCCAGCCCACAGGGCGGCGCGCGGCAGAATCACCAGACAAATCGGAAAGATGGCGAACAGAAAGAACGTCATGCCGATGAAGGGCTTGGGCGACGGCGAACGGTCTACCCATTTGGCCACCGGGATGTATGTCGCCAGGGCCGTGAGGTTGGTGATCGCGATCAGCATGCCCACCGCAGCCACAGCCCGGGGTGCCGTCCAACCCTGCTCGGTGGTAAGGAAACTGTACACATAGAGCGCGGAGAAACTGCGTACGAACCAGTCACCCCAGCGAATGAAGATCTCGGCCGTCAACAACATGCGCAGATCTCGCGGCATGCTGCGCACGATCGTCGAGAACGGCACATGCGTGGGCAGCGCCTTCGGGCGCATGCGCCGCGACAGCATGAGTTGCAGCATCACCGCCAGGCCCAGCAGCGCGAAGGCCAGCGCGACGTTGGCCCGGTAACCCATCGTCACGAACACCGCCGCGCCGACGGCCGGGCCGATCACCTTGGGCAGCCGCTTCTGGATGCTCTGCACCGCGAACGCGACGGTGCGCCGGTTCTTGGGAACCTCGCTGCCCACGACGTCAAAAGTGGCCGGCACGGAAAGCGGTTCCCAGCTCGTCATGAGCACCGCGCCGATCGCGATGCCCAGCGGGGAATGGGTGCTGAGCATGACGGCGAAGCCGATGGCCATGGGAATCGCCGAAACCGCCAGTGCCAGCCGCGCGCCCATGCGGTGCGCCAAGCTGCCGCCGATGATGTAGCCAAAGCCCTCGAGCACGTTCTGGGCGAAGGCGATCACGCCCACGTACTGTGCAGCCTTGAGCACCGACGCTGTTTCATTGGCCAAATGGAGTGCCAGGTAGCTGGCCCAGATCTCTTCGCTGAGCCCCAGGCAGCCAATGACGACCAGCACCGCGAGCGTTGCACGATTGATGCCCAGCCACTGCGCGGCCGTCTCGGTTTGCGGGTGAATGTCACTGTCAAGACCTTGTTTCATTGCTTATAGTGTTCCTTGAATCAAGGCTGTGCAGTCCTGGGCCTTGCAAACTCTAGCGCGCCCATAGCGGCGACAGGTTCGACGGAACACTGTTCCGTTTCGGGGGTTGCCATGTTCGCCGCTTTCTTCGCCGCCTACGCTGCGGTTTTCATTGCCGAGATCGTCGGCGACAAACTGCTCTATACCTCGAGCATCCTGGCGACTCGATTCCGCTGGGGGCCCGTGATCAGCGGCATGAGTCTGGCGTTCATGGCGAAAATGGCGGTCGCGGTCGCGGTGGGGGCGGCCATCGGCGAGTTGCTGCCGCCTTGGCTGGTTGCGGTGCTCACGGCGGTCAGCTTCGTGACCATCGCGATCGCTGTGTGGCGCCAGCCGGATGTAGTCGCGCTCAAGGAGAAGGATGCCAGCCCCATCAGGGGCGCGGCGGTCACTTTCTCGACAATTCTGCTGGCGGAATGGGGCGACAAGGGGATGGTGACCGCAGGCGTCTTTGCCGCGACGGCCGTCAGCAATGCACCTCAGCTTGGACAAGGCCACATCGGCATGGCGTTGGTGGTTTGGGTGGCAGCGGTGCTGGCCATGGTCACCAAAGGCGGGTTGGCAGTGACACTCGGCGCCCGTGCTCGGGGCTGGATCGCAGCAAACGCATCGCCCCGCAATGTGCGCTACGGTGCGGTAGCGGCGCTGGTGGTGTTGGGCGCTCTGTGCGTGCTGGAAGTGATGGGCATTCTCGTGGATTGATGTCTTGGCATGAAGTAATACATCGCCCTCGACCTGCCGCCCGCGCCGGGCTGCTGCAGCGCTGCTAACAGCAGTCTGAACCCTGCCGCGAGAGCCGATCGCATGGCCACCTCCACCGCGAGGCAGCCAAGATGCCGGTCGCGGTACCCGGGCAGTGGTGTTCAGATCGCCGCAAACCGGTTTTCCGCCTTGCAGATGGGATTTGGATTTCTGCGTCCGCGGGCCGTCGCCACGGGTTGGCGCTGCTAACTGGTTGCTCGCTGGTCGGGCAGCGGGAGCGGTTTGGCATCGGTCAGAACAAGCGTGGTGCGGCCGGTGGCATCGTCAACAAGTTCCAATGTCGGAACGATGTTGCAGTCGAAGTTCTGGCGGGCGTCGGGTCCCGGAGGAGCACCGCCACCGGTGACGCCGAACAGCAGCACGGCGCGAACCGAGGCACGGCCAGGCTGGTCGGAAACCTGTGCGCGTCGAAGGTCGAAAAAAGCGCCTTGGCCCACCGACAGGTGCAGCACTTTTTCGCGCAGTACAAGGCCCTTCGCGTCCAGAAAACGCAAGGTCACTTCACACCCGGAAGCTGGCGTTGACGAGCGACTACCCAGATTCAGCGCATTGATGCGAAGACTCTGGCCTTCGGCCATGCCGAGCAGGCCAAAGGCCAAACCGGGTTGGGCCTGAGCTGACATGGTCATCGCCGAAAACACCAGAAGCAAACACCGCCTGCAGACCATGGTTCACCTCACAACCCGACAGGCTCCCAGGGCCGGCGAGCTTATCCGGGTACGGCGCGACGGCCCCGGATGGCAAGCAAGGGCAGCATGGCCAGGAACACCAAGCCAGCCGAACCAGGTTCGGGAACGGCATTGGCACTGGTCGCGTCCAGCCGGAAGTAGATGTTGTCATGCCCGTTACCCTGGGAGGCCTGCGCGAAGCCGCTGGCCCCCTTGACGACCAGGAACTGGTCACTGGACGAGCCAACCGTGGGCGGATTGAACACAGTGAGGCCGAGGTCCATGCCGGAGCTGAAGTTGTCCACCGACACCGTGAAAAACAACTCGTCCGGCAATGTCAAACCGGCCAGTGACCAACTCACCTCGAGCAGGGCACCGTTGGCTAGGGCCAGGCCGGCCGCTGTGTACGAACCCAACAAGCTGCCTACATCAACGCTGTTGGAAGCCAAACCATAGAGGTAGAGCGTGGCGTCAAAGTTGCCGCCGGACCCTAGGTTGTAGACCTGGGCGGCGGCGGTGCCCGCGCTGCGCTCCGTTCCGGCCAGTTGGATCCGATCACCGATTTCGGTGTAGGGGGCAGTTGAATAGACCACGGTGTCAAAGGTATCCGTGGTGGTGTTGTCGTAGACCGGGGAGGCCTGCAAAGCGGTGGCCGAAACGAGTCCGGCCAACAGAAGAGAGAGTTTCATCATAAAAATCCTTGCGATCTTCTCGTTATTTGATGGGGCTTAGCGCGGCGTGCCGTCCAGCAGCCGGGGCGTGTAGGTGAATGCCGGTGTACCGACCCGGTTGAACTGCAGTTGGAAGCTGGAAGAAGCACCCGCGCCAATGGAGCCCAGAACCTTGTAAGCGCTGCCCGCAGGCGTGGTCGCGCTGGTGACGCCGTCGCCGTTGGTCAGCGTCCAGCCGGCAGCCAGGTTGTCCAGCACGAACGCGACTTGGGTGGCAGCCGCATCGTTGTTGGTAACGGTGACAGCCTGGGTCCACTTGCCGGTGCCACGGTTGAACGACGGCACGTTGTTGGAAACACTGAACTTGCTGGTGACATTGGCTGCAGGCAGACCGATTTCCCACATGCCGCGGCCGTGGGTGGCGATGCGCAGTTTGCGCGCGGTGGGCTGAACTTCCATCCCGAAGACCGCGACCACTGGCAGGTCGGAGCCGTAGGGGCCCCAGCTGGCGCCACCATCGGTGGAGGTAAAGACGCCCACATCGGTGCCGGCATAAAGGTTGTTGCCGTTGGCTGGATCAACCGAGAACGCGTTGACCGGCACATCCGGCAGGCCGTTGTTGATGCCGGTCACCACGGGGATCGTGTTCAGATTGGTCACTTTCCACACATGGGAACTGGCGGTGTTGGTGGCGCCAAAATAACCACCCAGCGCCACATAGGCGGTGTTCTTGTTGGTGGGGTCGAACTTAACGCGACCAACGTATTTGGCTGGGATGCCCGTCAGCTGCGTCGGGCTGCTGCTGCCGGTGGTGGTGAAGAAGACCGTGCCATCCCTGCGACCGAAGATGCGGTAGTTGTCGTCCTGCGGGGAAACCGCGATGGTGCTGACCGCGGACGCGGTGCGCGCGCTGACCAGGGTCATGGATTCACCCTTGTCGGTCGAGCGGTACACGCCGCCGGCGCCGAAGTAGACGGTGTTGGGGTTGCCCGGCCCCAGTTCCATGGGCGCGTAGAACATGACGGCATCGGTGATTGGAATGCCGTTGAAGGTATCGGTGCTGGTTTCGCAGCCATACGGAGTGGGATCGACGCTACCGCCGTAGATACCCTTGAAAACCCACTCGCCTTCGGTAGCGCACGCGGCGCTGAGCACGCGGCCAAAGCCGATCAGATTGTTGGTCTGGTTGAAATAGGTGTGGTACAGCGTGATGTTGGTGGTATCGACGGCGTTGCGGTCAATCAACGCGTAGCCACCGTCGCCGAAGTCGACCCGGAACCAGGTGCCATCGGCCCTGAGCATGTTGGTGCCGTTGTCCTGGGTGCCGCCGAGGGACCACTTCGGATCGGTGGGGTGGACCGCGAGCCCGCTGAACTGCACGGTGTTGAGCCCGTTGTTGAGACTGGCCCAGCTGGTGCCGCCGTTGATGGATTTGACAACGCCGCCGTCGTTGCCGTGGTAGATGACGCTGGTGTTGTTGCGATCAATGTTGATGAAATGGGTATCGGCGTGGATGCCTGCGCTGGATTCGGTGAAGGTGACGCCGCCATTGGTGGATTTGGCGAAGAGGCGGCTGCTGCTGCCCGCCACATTGCCACCCAGGACGACGATGTCGTCGCTGGCGGCCGTGGTGGGCCCCGGCAGCACGTCGATGCCGATGTTGTAGAAGCACTGGCCGCCGCAGAAGCCGGTGCCGCTGCCGGCGCCTGTGGACAGCGCGACGGACCAGCTGGCGCCGCCATCGACGGAACGGCGAACACGGCCATTGGTGCTTTCACCACTGGCCACATAAATCACGGCGGGATTGGCGCCTTCCTTGTAGCCACGCAGGATGCCACGGGCGCTGCTGGTGGCTGTGGTCATGACCTGGGCGAAGGTCGGCGTCGCGGCCTGCGCGTTGATGGAGCGGTAGATGCCGCCATCGCCTGCGGTGGTGGTGCCGTTGATCCAGACGGTCAGGGTATTGGCATCGCCCGGGTCCATGAAGATGCTGTCGATATTTCGGTTGCCGCTGGCGGGCAGGTCGAAGCCGGGAGCGGCCGTCGTGACGGTCAGCTTTTGGGCCACAACACTGCCGGGAGCCGAGGTGGCGTTGGTCAGGCGGTAAAGGCCGCGCATGCCGAGTGGGGGAATGGTGTTTCCAAACGGCACATCACCGCCGATGCCAATGACGCCACCCGCCACGCCGACAAAGACGATGTTGGGATTGGTTGGATTGACCACGATGCTGGAGATGGATCGACCGTTGAAGACCGGGTTGCTCACCGCCACGCTGCTGGCGTTGTTGTAGTTGCGCACGGGGTTGATGGGGCCCACCAGCGTGGCCGTGGTGTCGCAGTTGTCGATGCGGTACATGCCGACGCCAGCGTAGCTGTCGCCCGAGCCGTTGGCTTCGCCCGTGCCCACGAAGAGTATGGTGGAGTCGGAGGGCGCCAGCGCCAGTGCGCCGATGGCGGAGGTGGTGGCGCCATCGAAGATCTGCGTCCAGTTGGCGCCAGCATCCAGCGACCGATAAACGCCGCCCTGCGCGGTTCCCAGGTAGAGCTTGTTGGAATTATTGGGGTCCATGACGAACGAGGTCACGCGACCACTGACAGGCAGCGCGCCCGCGACCTGACCATTGGGGATGGGTGCCGGACCCAGCGCCGTCCATTGCGCAGGCGTGATGACGCTGGCGCCCGCCGCCAACTGTGCCGTCCGTCTGTCGCGGAGGGTCTTCTTTTGCCTGGCCAGATGGTTGATGGCCGCCTGGCGAAGGCTGGGGTCCGCAGGCAAGCCGCGCAGCTGGTCCATGTGCGCATTGCGCAGCCGGTGGTAAGCCTCCGCGCTGATGCTGTTGCTGAACTTGGGCGGGATGTCCGCATCGCCTTGCGCAAACGCCATCGTTGCGGCGAACAACAACCCTAGAAGCAGATTTTTTGACATGTTGTGACTTCATTGACCGATCAAACTTCATAGTCCGGTTATTGGCACTACCGGTCAAGTCAATCCGGGCGGATGGCTGCTGATTTGAATGGTCAGCCCCTTGAATCGGGGGTTCGGCATTGAACCGGGCGCGGTGGCTGTGGGCGCCAGGCGCACGTCATCCAGGGGTTTACCCGCCAGAAACTCACTTGGCAAGGCCGGGGGAGCCAGGCTTTAAGGCCGACGGCTTTGACACCGCCATCCAATCCACGCCCGAACAAAAATCTCCCGTTGATTTCAACGGATGACAGCGCAGTGATCGGCCTGGCGCCGGCGCCAGGCCTGGGGCGTTCAGCCGCCCAGCCTGGCCCGCACCGCCGCCACCAGCGGTGCCACCGACGACGGCGGAAACGGCGACACGCTGCTGACGTTGATCTCGCACAGCACATGGCGCTGCGGCTCACCCGGCGCGCTGTCACCCAGCATGAAGTCGCAGTCCCACAGCAGCGGCAGTTGTTCTGCGGCCAAGCCCACGCATTCGCACAGCTGTGCAATCCAGCCCTGCTCCAGCCGCTGCCTCAGGTCCTGAAACGCCGGCAGCTCAGGCCCGTGGTACAGCCGAGAGCCAGGCTGTGACTCGGTCGGGTGCAGGGCATTGACGGCCTGGTGGCCGAAGCCGCTGACGCGGTCGCCGACCAGGTAGGCGCGCAGCATGCCCTCGGCCAGCCGGGCCTGCCAGGACTGGTCGACCATGTGGCCACCCTGCTCAGGTTCGAAGTAGGGCGCCATGCGCTGCAGCAGGCCAGGCAGGTCGACCTGCTCGGGCTCGCTGCTGCGCTGGGCGTGGCGCAGTGTGAACAGGTTGCCGCCGCCCGCGTTCGCTCCAACCCCCGCTCCAACCCCCGCCTCGACCCGCCAGACGCCGATGCCGCTGTGACCCCGGTGCTGCTTGAGCACACGCGGACCCTGCTGCAGCCGGGCCGGCAACTCGGCCGCCAGTTGCGCCAGGCTGTCGACCCGGTGCACATCGCTGCCGAAGGCCAGGTCACGGGTGGCCAGCAGCACGTCCTTGGTGCCCAGGCGCTGAACAGCGTCGGGGTGGGCGCTGACCAGCACGCCGTGGCGAGCGGTCTCGCGCAGCAGCGCGTCCAGCCGGTCGCGGCGGCGGCCCTGCTCGATCGGGTTGCACCAGACCAGCACCGCCTGCACCTGGCGCAACTGCGCCGCCACCTCGTCGGCAAAATCATCGTGGTAGACCGCCGGCTTGGCCGCCACGCCGGCGGCGGCGAAGGCGTCGAACAAGACGGCGAAGCGGCTGGCGGACGGGTCGGCGGCGTCGCGTGCGGCGCGGTCACCGGGGTAGAGCAGGGCGATCCTGGCGGGGTTTGACGGTGTCATGCAGTGGCTTCTGAAAAGGGCTTGGGATGACGGGCATAGACGCAGGTGTTGCGCAGCGTGCCGTCGGGTGCGCGGCGTTCATGTTGCAAGGTGCCTTCGAGCCCGAAGCCA
Source organism: Betaproteobacteria bacterium (assembly GCA_031417735.1). Lineage (GTDB taxonomy): Bacteria > Pseudomonadota > Gammaproteobacteria > Burkholderiales > Burkholderiaceae_C > Pseudaquabacterium. The sequence continues at coordinate 52,524 of JANOWE010000174.1, read as the reverse complement.
CAGCGCAGCGCCAGCCTGCGGGACGGCTCGTTGGCCTGGTCGGTGATCAGTTCCAGCCGCGCCAGCCCCAGCTGTTCAAAGGCCAGCGCGGCCACGGCCAGCACGCCCTCGCTGACGCAGCCCTGGCCGGCATGGCCGCTGTGGCCCCAGTAGCCGATCTCGGCCTTGGGCGTGGTCCATTCGGGGCGGTGCAGGCCGACCACACCGCGCAAGCCGCCGTCGGCCTTGTCCAGCAGCAGAAACGGCAGGTCCTTGCGGCTGAGGAAGTTGGCCTGCGCCTGGCGGCACCAGGCCTCGGACGCGGCCACGCCGGGCTCGGCGGCGACCCAGGGCAGGCTGGCCAGAAAGCGGCGCAGTTCGGCCAGCGAATCGGTGACGGCCTGGCAGAGCATGGCACCGTCACCGGCGCGCGGCGGGCGCAACAGCAGCCGGGGGGTGTGCAGCTCCGCCGGCAGGTCGATGAGCAGGGGGTCGGTCATGGCAGGGGCCCGGACGGCTGGGGCTGCCAGTGTGCACCGGCGCCGCGGCGACAAGCTGACGCCGTCAGCGTGGCCGCGCCGGCGCCACCCCAGCACCCCGGGTGGCAAACCAGATGCTGGGCAGGATCAGCGCCCCGCCCACGGCGTGGAACCACATCGGCGCTTCACCCAGCAGGACCCAGGCGCTGAAGGCGGCATAGACCGGGCTGAGGTAGGTGACCAGCGACGCGCGTGAGGCACCCATCTCGCGCTGCATGAAGGAATAGGCCTGGTAGGCCAGCACGCCGGGCAGCACGGCCGCGGCCAGCACCAGGCCGGCGGCGGCCCAGCTCAGCGGCAGGCGCGGCATCAGCCACCATTCCAGCAACGTGAAGGGCAGCAGCAGCACCAGCCCGCCACCGGTGATGGCCACCAGCCGCGCCGCCGTGCCCAGGCGCGAAGGCCACAGCCGCAGCAGCACCGAATAGGCGCACCAGGACAGCGCGGCGGCCAGGATCCACAGGTCGCCCACCACCCATTGCACGCGGCCCAGGTTCAGCGGCTGGCCACGGGCGACGACGAACAGCACACCGGCCGCAGCCAGCGCCACGCCGACCCATTGCGCGCGGCCCATGCGCTCATGCAGCACGCGGGCGCTGACCACGGCGATGACGATGGGCGTGGCGGCATAGACCAGGCCGATGTTCAGCGCGGCGGTGGTCTGGCCGCCGATGTAGACAAAGGCGCCGCAGACCCACATGCCCAGCGCGCCCAGCACCAGCAGCTGGCGCCATTCCTGTCGCCAGGCCATGCCGTCGGCGCGCAGGCCGCGCCAGGCCAGCGGCAGCATCAGGCAGAAGGCCAGGGCCCAGCGGCCCAGGGCCAGGGCATGCGGGGCGATGACGCCGTCGGCCGCGCGGGCAATGATGTAGTTGGACGACCAGACCAGCGGCGTCAGCCACAGCAGCCAGCGGGCCAGGGCTTGCCGGCGTTCCGGGGTCATGGTGGGCGGGGGAGGGCAGAAGGAGAGTGCCGCCGAATTGTCGGCGCGGCCCAGGCCCAGGCTTGCACAGCGGCTGTGCGCCGCCGCCGGGTGCCCATCAAGTTGTCAGCCTGGCCCGTGCTGCGGGAACCGTGCGGCCAGCCAGCGTGCCAGCCCGGCATTGACCAGTTCGGGCCGCTCTTGTGCCATCCAGTGGCCGGTGGGCAGGGTCAGCTCCGTCAGGTCGGCGCAGGCTGCACGCATCGGCTCGGCCAGGCGTGAGCCGATGGTGTCGCAGACGTAGTCGTAGGCGGCATGGAAGAACAGCACCGGCATGGCCAGCCGGCTGTCGGGCGCCGCACGGTGGGCGTAATCGGCGTTGGCCCGGGCATTCATGTACCAGGCGTTGGGCCCGAAGCTGCCGTTGATGGCCAGCGCCGTGGCGTAGCGCTGCAGGTCTTCTGCGCTGAGCAAATCGGTGTCCAGCGGCAGGTCGGGCGCCATGTCGGCGCCGCCAAACCAGCCGCCATTGCGGCGCACCGACGCGGTGCCGGCGGGCTTGCCGCGTCCGGCCGGGCTGCCCTTGCGGAACAGCGCCTTGATCAGGTTGCGCGGCTGGGCGTCGAACACCGCGCAGGCGCGTTCGAACTGCTCTTCGTAGAACAGCTGGTAGTCCCACTGGCCGGCGGGGTAGTGCTCGGCCGGGTACAGCGCCCGGTCGACCAGCGGGATGACCTGGTCGGGGCAGAAGCCGCCGGGCAGATAGGGCACGCACAGGCTGGCCAGGCCGTCGACCAGTTCGGGGTGTTGCCGGGCCAGGCTCCACACCACCTGCGCGCCCCAGTCATGGCCGACCCACAGCGCCGATTTGGAACCCAGCCCGGCCAGCAGCTCGCGCATGTCGGCCACGATGTGCTCCAGCGCATAGTCTCCCAGACCGGCATGCACGGTCGATCGGCCATAGCCGCGCATGTCGGGCGCGACCACCCGAAAGCCCAGTGCCGCAAAGCACTGCAGCTGGTGGCGCCAGCTGATGGACAGCTCGGGCCAGCCATGCACAAAGATGATCAGCGGCGCATCGGCCCGGCCCGCGCCGAGGTAGAAGCTGGTGTGGCGGGCGGTCTTGACAACCTGTTCGGTGACCGTGGTGTGCATGCTCATGCTCAACCCTGTCTCAGTTCAAGCGCTGCGGTATTCGCACCGGCATGGTCAAGAAGCCCCGCACGAAGTTTGATCTGGTGCGCTTCGGTGTGCCGACCACCTCGATGCGCGGAAAGCGCTGCAGGATCTCTTGCCACAGCACGGTCAGCTGCAGCTCGGCCAGGCGGTTGCCCACGCAGCGGTGGATGCCGAAGCCGAAGCTCAGGTGCTGGCGCGGCCGGGCGCGGTCGATGATGAACTGGTTGGCCTGCGCGATGGCCGTCTCGTCGCGGTTGCCCGACAAATACCACATCACCACCTTGTCGCCCTTGCGGATGAGCTTGTCGGCCAGCACCGTGTCCTGCAGCGCGGTGCGCCGCATATGGACCAGGGGCGTCTGCCAGCGGATGATCTCGGGCACCAGGCTGGCCACCAGCGCCGGGTTGGTGCGCAGCTTGTCGTACTCGGCCGGAAACTGGTTCAGCGCCAGCAGCCCCCCGCTGATGGAATTGCGTGTGGTGTCGTTGCCACCCACGATGAGCAGGATCACGTTGCCCAGGTATTCGTCGGGCGCCATGTCGCGGGTGGCCGGCGAATGGGCCAGCATCGAGATCAGGTCGGGCCCGGGCTCGGCGTTCACGCGCTGGTTCCAGAGCTGGGTGAAATGGTCGCGGCATTTGCCCAGCTCGGTCAGCCGCATGGCCCAGGACTGCACCGGCCCGTTGCCGTCGGGGTCGCCGGTGGCCATGTCCGACCACCAGGTCAGCAGCTGGCGCTGCTCGAACGGAAAATCGAACAGCGTGGCCAGCATCTGTGTTGTCAGCTCGATGGACACCCGCTGCACCCAGTCGAAGGGCTCGCCGATGGGCAGGTCGTCCAGGATGGTGGCGGCGCGTTGGCGGATGGTCGCCTCCAGCAGCGCCAGGTTGGCCGGCGCCACGATAGGGCTCACCGTCTTGCGCTGTTGGCCATGGCGGGGCTCGTCCATCGCGATGAAGCTGGGCAAGACCTCGCCCGGCGGCCGCTCGGCCAGCGTGATGCCACCCCGGTGGGCGTCGGACGAGAAGGCCGCCGGGTTGGTGTCCACGGCCATGATGTCCTGGTAGCGGGTGACCGACCAGTAGGGGCCATAGCGCTTGCTGGGGCTCAAGTGCACCGGGTCTTCGGAACGCAGGCGCTCGAAATGCAGGTCGACCAGGTCATGTTCGAACAGCCAGCCCTTGGACGGATCGATGGCTTCCAGCGGCATGGCCCAGACGCGATCGCGTTCGACTTGCCGTTGCAGATCTGGCATGGTGGGTTCCGATTTTGTTCGGTGAGGAGTCGGCCAGATGCAGCCTACACCGGTGCCCTGGCCCACACTGTCGCGGTCATGACCCATAGGCATGGGCATTGGCTACCATCGCCAACCGCCCAGACCCACCGGAGACGACCATGAACGACCCCTTGCTTGTGCAGCGCCATGGCCCGGTCGCGGTGCTGACCTTGAACCGGCCCCACACGCGCAATGCGCTGTCGGGCGAGGACCTGTTTGCCGCCTTCGAGCAGACCTTTGCCCAGCTTGACGCTGAGCCAGAATTGCGTGCGTTGGTGCTCACCGGCGCCGGCAGCGCCTTCTGCTCGGGCGGCAACCTGGCCGAAATGCGCAACCGGGGTGGCATGTTCGGCGGCTCGCCCGAGCAGATCGCCCAGGGCTACCGCGACGGCATCCAGCGCATTCCGCGTGCCTTCCAGCGCCTGCAGCTGCCCATCATCGCGGCGGTCAATGGCGCGGCCATCGGTGCCGGCAATGATCTGGCCTGTTTGTGCGACATCCGCATCGCCGCGAGCACGGCGCGCTTTGCCGAAAGCTTCGTCAAGCTCGGCATCGTGCCCGGCGACGGCGGCGCCTGGCTGTTGCCCAGGGTGGTGGGCATGTCCAAGGCCGCGGAGCTGGCGCTGACCGGGGACGTGATCGACGCCGCCGAGGCGCTGCGCATCGGCCTGGTCTCACGGGTGGTCGAGTCCGGGTCGCTGATGAAAGAGGCGCTGGCGCTGGCCGGGCGCATCGCCACCAACCCGCGCCAGGCGCTGCGCTGGACCAAGCAGCTGCTGCGCCAGGGCCAGCACAGCACGCTGGACCAGGCGCTGGACCAGGCGGCGGTGTTCCAGGGCCAGGCCCACCACACGGCCGAGCATGCGGCCGCACTGGCCGAGTTCTTCGAACAAAGACCCAGCCGCTGATGGCCACCCCCCGTGCCCGCGTGGCCGGGCCTGCTGCAGCGCCCCCCCGGCCCGAGCGCTGGATCACCGACGCCGGCGACGCCGCCCAGGCGGTGCTGCTGGTGCCGGCCGATCTGCTGCATGAACGCCGCTTCGAGATCAGCTGCAGCCTGCAGGTGCGCTGCCCGGCCGAGCTGGACGGCGAGTGGTTCGAGCTGACGGTGCTGGCCGACGGCGCATTGCAATGGCAGCGCCGCATCCAGGCCAGCCTGCCGGGCCAGAGCGACAGCCTGGACTACCGCTTTTCACGCCAATTGGCCGCTGGTCAGGCCCTGCGCCTGGTGCTGCGCAGCGCGGTGCACGGCGTGGTGCGCCAGCGGCTGTATCTGCAGGCCGAACAAGACTGAAGCGGGCTGCGCGGCGCCTGCAGTGTGGGACAGCGCGCCATCGTCCATCCTGAGCGTGATGGAGCGTCCGGTTCGGTGTCCGGCCCATGGCCCCACAGCCCTTGTCAGCGCCCCCGCAGCAGCGCTGCCTGCCATTGTGTGTTGGCCGCCGCCGTACACTGCGCGCCCGCCCCAAGTCCAGGGGCCCGCCGAGGCGCTGCCGCCGTGCTGCCTGCTGACTCAACCCCCGTTGCCACACCCGCGTCGGCGGCCACCCTGGCCAGCCTGGACCTGTTTGCGCCCGGCCTGCTGCGCGCTGCCGCCACGCTGGGCTGGGCCCGGCCCACACCGGTGCAGGCTGCGGCCATGCCGGCCATGGTGCAGGGCGCCGACATGCTGGCCACCGCGCCCACCGGCTCGGGCAAGACAGCGGCCTTTGTGTTGCCCCTGCTGCAAAAACTGGTCGGCATGCCGTCGGACACCGGCCCGCACCGCAGCGCCGCCTGCCGCTGCGCGCCCTGGTGCTTTGTCCGACGCGGGAGCTGGCCTTGCAGACCGCAGCCGTGCTGCGCGCCCTGGGCCCGCCATTGACCACCGTGGTGGCGGTGGGTGGCGGCTCGGTCAACACCCAGCTGCTGGCCTTGCGCGGCGGCGCCGACCTGGTGGTGGCCACGCCCGGCCGGCTGCTGGACCTGGTGCGCCACAACGCGCTGCCGCTGGGCTCGCTGCAGCTGCTGGTGCTCGACGAGGCCGACCGCCTGCTCGACCTGGGCTTTGCCGACGAGCTGGGCGCGCTGCTGGCCAGGCTGCCGGCGCAGCGCCAGACCTGGATGTTCTCGGCCACGCTGCCCGACGAGGTGCAGGCGCTGGCCAACCAGCTGCTGCGCAACCCGCAGCGGGTCGATGTGCGGCCGGCCGGCGATGCCGCCGCCGTGAGCGTGGCCCAGCGCGCGATCGTGGTCGACAGCGGCCGGCGCAATCTGTTGCTGCGCCATCTGATCGAGCGCCATGGCTGGGCCCGGGTGCTGGTGTTCGTGGCGACCCAGCATGCCAGCGAACAGGTGGCGGCCAAGCTGCAGCGCGCGGGGCTTCGCGCTGCCGCGCTGCATGGTCAGCTCAGCGCCGGCCGCCGCCACCAGGTGCTGGCCGAGTTCGGCCATGGCACGCTGGCCGTTCTGGTGGCCACCGACCTGGCCGCGCGCGGCATCGACGTGGCCGGCCTGGGCGTGGTCGTCAACCATGACCTGCCGCGCTCGGCGGTGGACCACACCCACCGCGTGGGCCGCGGTGGTCGCGCCGGTCTGGCTGGGCTGGCGGTGAGCTTCATCCTGGCCGACGCGCCGGGCAGCGAGGCCCATTTCCGGCTGATCGAGAAGCGCCAGGGCCAGCGCGTGCCGCGCGAGATCGAAGCCGGTTTCGAGCCTGTCGCGCTGGTGTTGGCGGAGCTGCCGGCCGACCCGACGGGTGGCGTCAAGGGCCGGCGGCCGAGCAAGAAGGACAAGTTGCGGGCCGCTGCGGCGGCTGCCGCGCCGCACCGCTGAGCAGGGCGGCGCGCCTCAGTGCGGGGCAGCGGCGTGCGCCACGCCCAGGCGCCGGGCCAGCGCCTGCAAAGGCTTGTCCAGTGTCCACAGCAAGGCGCCGGGCGTCAGGCGCACGGCGGCCAGCAGGGCCATGTCCACCGCGCCGCAGCCGGCGTCGAACAATCGTTCACCTTCCACCAGCGCCAGCGTTTCGTCCAGGCTGGCCTGCGTGGCCTGGCGCAGCTGGCGCAGCGCGGACAGCGTGGTCTGGCGCGGCGCCGGTGGCGTGCCGCAGGCCAGCTCCAGCACCACCAGCGGGTGGCAGAGCAATCGGTCGGCACTGGCCAAGGCCTGCAACTCGGCATTGGCCCGGCGGAAATGCGCCACCCAGATGGAGGTGTCAGCGAGAACCGCGCTCACGGTCGGGGGTCATTGACCGGCCGGCGGCGTGGCACGGGCGACATGGCCGGCGCGGCACCGCCCAGCGCAGCCAGGCGCTTGGCGGCCTGCACGCGCACATAGGTGCGCATCGCCTCGCGCAGCAGTTCGGCCTTGTCGATGCCGGCCTCAGACAGGGCCATGGCCTGGTCGAACAGCTCGTCGTCGATGGTCAACGTGGTTCGCATGGTTTGTTTCAGACAGAGCTTGATGATAAATATGATGCTATTGTGCATCAAACTGCGCATCGATGTGAGCTCGATGACGGCGCCGCCGTCGAGCGCTGCAGGGTCAGGGCCGCAGCCCGGCGCCCTCGCTGACCATGCCGGCCGCGCGCTGCATCAGGTAGGCCTCCAGCGCCACCCAGTCGGCTGAGTCGGGCGCGAAGGGTTCGGCGCGCACGCCCACCAGGCAGCCGCGCATCCGGCGCTGCAGCGAGCCCAAGGCCTGCCATTCCAGCCGGTACACCGGGTAGGCCGTGGGGTGAGCCTGCGGGATGAGCGTGCCGCCCAGCCGGCCGCCGGCGCGCTGCTCATGGCATTGGGCGCACGACAGGTTGAGCTGGCCCAGGCGCTGCAACCAGATCTGCGCGCCCCGGGCCTGCGCGGGCGCCAGCCGGGTGTCAGCGGGTGGCGCGATGGGCAGGCCCCGGCCCTGGTGCGCCAGCCAGGCGTTCAGCGGCAGCACCTCGGCGCCATCCGGCCCTTGGGCGGGCAGTCCCTGGTGGCGCTGGCGGCATTGGTCGATGCGCCCGGCCAGGCTCAGCGCGCGACCCAGCCGCGCGTCGAATGCCGGGTAGCGCAGCGCCACGCCGGCCAGGCTTTGCGGCGCATGGCAGCCGGCGCAGCTGGCGCCGTTGGCGGCCGCGCGCTGCCACAGCGCCTGGCCCTCGCCCACCCACAGCTGGGCCGGATTGCGCGTGTCGTCCGCCTGCCAGGCCTGCAACTCAGGGCTCATGGCCGTGGCGCCGCTGCGGCGCGGGTCGGCCTGTGCTGCCAACACCAGGGTCAAGGCCAGGGTCGTGGCGGCGACCGAACGCAGGCCGTTCATGTCACCGTGAACGGCCGGGTCTCGCTGTGGCTGAAGCCCTGGTCGCCGGTCCAGCTGAACTGCAGCGTGCCGCTGCGCTGCGCCAGCAGCGTGAAGCCGAGGTAGGGATTGGCGGCGGTGGCGGGGTAGAGGTCGGCGCCGAATACCAGCACGCCGTCGAGCCGGCATTCGAAGCGGGTGATGGTGTTTCGCGGCACCGTGCGGCCCTGGCTGTCGGGGCGCAGGCCGGTTTCCATGGCGTGGCCGATGGTCGCGCGCAGTTCGACCACCTCGCCGCGCCGGGCCGGGCTGGGAATGTGCAGCAGGATGCGGGCGGCCATGGTCGTTCGGGTCAGGACTCGATGCAGGCGGCCAGGGTGACGATGACCTCGACCTGGTGCTGCCAGACGCTGCCGTCGGCCATGCGCGCCAGCGCCACCAGGCGCTGGCTGGTGGCCAGGCGCAGCCGGGCGCTGACCTGGGCCGCGCCGTTGACCGCGCCGTTGGCCGGGCCGAGCTGGCAGCGCAGCATGTCGCGCTGCGGGTTGCGTTCGTTGAACACCACGAGCTCGCGCACATGGTCGGCCTCGGTCATGGTGCTTTGCACGCGTATGACCACCGGCACCGCGTTGCCGTTGTCCACCAGGGGGGCGATGTCCAACGCGACGCGGCCGGTCTGCGGCGGCGTGCCGGCGGCCCAGGCCTTGATCGCGGCCAGCAGCGACGGCTCCAGCGGCAGCGCCAGCGCCGACAACGGCCGCACCGACAAAGCCAGCAGCAGGCCCTGGCCCATCAGTCGGCGGCGCGAGGGCAGGGCGGTGGTTCGGCTCACTTCAGCGTGCCCAGATAGGCCAGCACATCCTCGATCTGCTGCTCGCCCAGCAGCGGCTGGCCCTGGCGGGCGCTGCTCACCTGGACCAGACCTTCGCTGCGGCCATACGCCGGCATCACCGTCTCGGGGTTGCTGCGTTCGGGCGCCAGCAGGCGCTGGCGCAGATCGGCTGCGTTCAAGCGCATGCCCACACCGGCCAGATCAGGCCCCAGGTTGCCGACCTGCGTGGCCGGCACGCCGGGCACCGCATGGCACAGCACACACAGGCCGGCGCTGCGGCCGGCCACGATCGCCGCGCCACGCTGGGGGTCGCCCGCTGCTTGCGCCGATGCGGCCAGGCTGGTCAGGGTCAGAGCGACGGTCAAGGCCCGTTCAAGCACGTTTCAGGCTTTGCTGAGCCAGCGGCAACTGACGGATGCGCACACCTGTCGCGGCAAAGATCGCGTTGAGCACCGCCGGCGCCGCCACCGCAATCGTCGGCTCGCCCACGCCGCCCCAGAAGCCGCCCGACGGCAGCACCAGGGCCTCGACCTTGGGCATGGCCGCCATCTTCAGCACCGGATAGGTGTCGAAGTTGGTCTGCTCCATGCGGCCGTCCTTGACCGTGCAGGCGCCGTACAGCGCGGCCGACAGGCCATAGGCGAACGAGCCCTCGACCTGGGCCGCGATCTGCTGCGGGTTGACGGCGTGGCCGGGGTCGGTGGCGGCGACGATGCGGTGCATGGTCAGCTCGCCCGCCGGGTTGACCGAGACCTCGGCGCAGGCCGCGACATAGCTGCCGAAGCCATGGGTTTGCGCGAGGCCACGAAACACCTTCTGCCCGGCGATGTCGGCCGCCGGCTGGCCCCAGCCGGCGCGCTCGGCCACGGCGTTGAGCACACGCAGGTGCAGAGGGTGGGCCTTCATCAGGCTGCGGCGCAGGGCCAGCGGGTCCTGGCCGGTGGCGTGAGCGACCTCGTCGATGAAGCATTCGACATAGATCGCATTCTGGTTCAGGTTCACCCCGCGCCAGAAGCCCGGCGGCACATGCGGGTTGCGCATGGCGTGGTCGATCAGCAGGTGTGGCACGCTGTAGCCGAACATGGCCTCGCCGCCGCCGTTGTTCAGGCCCTGGAACACCACCGGATCCTTGCCGTCACGCAGGTTCTGCGGAAACAGCCCGGCCAGGATCGACTGGCCCGAGATGCGCATGTGCAGCGCCTGCAACTGCCCCTGCGCGTCCAGTCCGGCGCTGAGCTTGCACTGGGTGATCGGGTGGTACAGGCCATGGGCCATGTCCTCCTCGCGCGTCCACAGCAGCTTGACCGGCGTGCCCGGCATGGCCTTGGCAATGGCCACCGCCTGGCGCACCCAGTCGTGCACCGCACCGCGCCGGCCGAAGCCACCACCGAGGTGGATCTTGTAGACCTCGCACTGCGCCGGCGGCAGACCCGCGGCCTCGGCGGTGGCGGCCAGCGCGGCCTCGCCATTCTGCGTTGGCGTCCAGACCTCGCATCGCGCGGGCTGGACGCCGGCGGCGGCGGTGAACAGCGCGGTGGCGTTCATCGGCTCCATGGTGGCGTGGTTCTGGTGCGGCACGCCGTAGACCGCTTCGATCCGCCGCGCCGCGCCGGCCAGCGCGGCCTTGGCGTCGCCGTTGCTGTTGCCCACGGCCGCCTTGTCGGCCGACAGGCCTTCCTTGAGCATGGCGTCGATGTCGGCCTGCTGGACCTGGCCGTTGGGGCCGAAGTCCCAGGCGATGGGCAGCGCGTCGAGTGCGGTCTTGGCCCGCCACCAGGTGTCGGCCACCACCACCACCGCGCTGTCGCTGATCTGCAGCACCTTCTTCACGCCGGGCCGGCCGCTGACCGCCGCCGCGTCAAAGGACTTGAGCTTGCCGCCGAACACCGGGCAGTCGCGCACCGCGGCGTTGAGCATGCCGGGCAGCAACAGATCCATGCCATAGACCTGGGCACCCGTGGTTTTCTCCGCCGTGTCCAGGCGGGCCAGAGGTTGGCCGATGAGTTGCCAGTCCTTCGGGTCTTTGAGCACCACGTTGGCCGGCGGCGTGAGCTTGCCCGCAGCGGCGGCCAGCTGGCCATAGCTGGCGCGGCGCTTGCTGGCCGGGTGGCTGACCAGCCCCTTGTCGACGCGGCAGTCGGCCGCCGGCACGCCCCAGCCGTCGGCGGCGGCCTGCACCAGCATCATGCGGGCCGCGGCACCGCCCTTGCGAACATAGTCGTGCGACTCGCGGATGCCCCGGCTGCCGCCGGTGGAGAAGTTGCCCCAGGCCCGGCTGCGCTTGAGGTTCTGACCCGGCGTGGGGTATTCGGTGCTCACGCGGGCCCAGTCGCAGCCAAGCTCTTCGGCCACCATCTGAGCCAGGCCGGTCAAGGTGCCCTGGCCCATCTCGCTGCGGGCGATGCGGATGATGACTCTCTCATCGGGCTGCACCACGACCCAGGCGTTGAGCTCAGGCGCCTGGCCCTGGGCCGACGCACGCAGCGGAAAACCCAGCACCAGCGCGCCGCTGGCCAGGCCGGCGCTGGCGATGAAGCTGCGCCGCGACAAGCCGGACACGGCCGCGGCGGTTCCGCCGGGCATGGCGCCGTCAAGCAGACCGCGCAAGGCTGGCGGCAGCACGGCGCCGCTGTTGGGGCGCCGGCTCATGTGCTGCTCCGTTGGACGTGGATGATGTTCACCGCCGCCGTGCGGCTGCCCGGGTTGCCGGCAGCCTGGTGGATGGCCGCGCGGACCCGGTTGTAGGTGCCGCAGCGGCAGATGTTGCTCATCGCCGCGTCGATGTCGGCGTCGGTCGGCTGGGGCTTGTCCTTGAGCAGCGCGGCTGCGGCCATCAACATGCCGCTCTGGCAGAAGCCGCATTGCGGCACGTCCAGCGCCAGCCATGCCTTTTGCAGCGCATGGCCGCCGTCGGGTGACAGGCCTTCGATGGTGGTGATTCTCTGCGTCGGTTGCACGGCCGAGGCCGGCATCACGCAACTGCGCACCGGTGCGCCGTCGATGTGCACGGTGCAGGCGCCGCACTGGGCCACGCCGCAGCCGTACTTGGTGCCGGTCAGGCCGAGCTGTTCACGCAGCACCCACAGCAGCGGGGTGTCGGCTTCGGCGTTGTGCTGTCGCAGCGTGCCGTTGACATGGAGCTGGGGCATGGCGTGCAGTCCTGGGCGGTGAAGGGCTTTGCATGATGCCTTCCTCGGCAAGACCCTGACAAGCGTGCCTGCCAGCGCCAGCGCGCCGACCAGGGCCATGGTCAGCACGGTGCGAAAACGCCCGTCCAGCGTCGCCACCTCCTGCGCGCGGCCACCGCCGTGCCCACGTTCACGCCATGGTCCAGCGCGATGCGCGCCGCCACGTGGTTGGCGCCGAACATCAGCGCCACCAGCAGCAGGGTCATGAAGGCCCTGGGGGGCTGAGCGGGAGGGTGGTCATCGGTGGCGGTGGCGCTGGCGGTGGCGGTGGCGCTGGCGCTGGCGGGCAGGCGCCAGAGTCTGGCATGGGCTTGTGGCATGCCGGGGCTGCGCCTGCGGGCGCGGGCCTGCGCCGACAGGCAACGCCGGGCCAGAGTGCGGTCCGCCGGCTGATAGCATTGTGGTCAGCGGCCGATGGGGACGCACGGACGGGCCGCCTATCCGGGTGGCCTTTCCGGGCGGCAAATCAGGGCCGCACATTCGGACCGCTGGCGCTTGCAGTTCGCCAGGCATTGCCTCAAGACTCAACCCAACCCTGTCCATCCCCATGGCGGCGCCTGGAGAAGAAGGCATGGACCGCAAACAACTGCTGTTGGTGGACGACGACCCCAGCGCCATCCACGCGCTGGCCGGCATGCCGGGCGGGCAGGGCGACCTGCGCTTTGCCACCAGCGGTGGCGACGCCCTGCGGCTGGCTCATCTGCAGCGGCCCGACCTGATCGTGCTCGACCTGAACATGCCGGGGCTGAACGGCTTCGAGGTCTGCCGCGCGCTGCAGTCCGACGCCGCGCTGGCCCAGGTGCCGGTGGTGGTGGCCACCAGCCGCGCCGACGCGGCGGCCGAAGTGGCGGCGCTGGAACTGGGCGTGGTGGACTACCTGACCAAGCCACTGCTGCCGGCGCAGGTGCTGGCACGGGTGCAGGCGGTGCTGCGGCGCCAGCCCGCTGCCACCGGCTTGTCGGTGCCGACGCCGGCGCCAGCCTTGCAAGTGCAGCGCGTGCTGATCGTGGACGACGACCCCAGCGCGGTGCTGGCGCTGCGCAAGGCGCTGGTGCCCACCGGCGCGCAGCTGTACTTTGCCGACCAAGGCGCAGGCGCGCTGGCGATGGCGCGCGAGGTGCTGCCCGACCTGGTCGTGCTGGACCTGCACATGCCGGGGCTGGACGGCTTCGACGTCTGCCAGCGCCTGCTGCAAGACCCTGCGCTGGGCGAGCCCTGCGTGCTGTTCGTCACCCGCTTCAGCGACGTCGACAACGAAGCCCGGGCATTGGCCCTGGGTGCCACCGACTTCATCGGCAAGCCCTTCAGCCCGGTGGTGCTGCAGGCCCGGGTGCGCAACCTGCTGCGGCTGCGCCAGGTGCAGCAGCAACGCGTGCTCGACGAGCGCGCCCAGGGCCACCAGCGCGCCGTCAGTGCCGAACGAGCGCACGCGGCGGCCGAGAGCGCCAGCGCCGGCAAGTCGCTGATGCTGGCCTATGTGGCGCATGAGATCGGCAACCCGCTCAACGGCATGCTGGGCATGGCCGCGCTGATGGCCATGGACCCGCAGCAGCCGCTGCCGCCTGTGCATCTGCAACGGCTGCAGCTGCTGCAGCAGGCCGGCGGCCAGTTGCAGCGGCTGCTGCATGACCTGCTGGACCTGCGCCAGCTGGAAACCGGCCACTTCACCCTGGACATTGGCGAGGCCGACGCCGTGGACATCGTGCAGCAGGCGCTCGACACGCTGTCGGCGCAGGCCCAGCGTGCCGGCGTGCTGCTGCAGCGGCTGCCCGAGCCGGCCACGCTGGGCCTGCGCTGCGACCGGCGGCGCTTGCAGCAGTGCCTGCTGAATCTGGTCGGCAATGCGCTGAAGTTCAGCCCCCAAGGGGGCCAGGTCCTGGTCGAGCTGAGCCAGCAGCAGGGCGAGCTGCGCATCGCCGTGCATGACCAGGGTCCCGGCCTGAGCGCCCAGCAACAGGCCGCGTTGTTCGAGCCCTTCAATCGCCTGGGCCAGAGCTCGGCCACGCCAGGCGTCGGCCTGGGCCTGCTGATCACCCGCACCCTGGTCCAGGCCATGCAGGGCGGGCTGCTGGTGCGCAGCGCGCCGGGCCAGGGCAGCTGCTTCACGCTGGTGCTGCCCGGCCAGGCGCCGGACGCGGCGGGCTGAACCGGCATGGCTGGCCAGCGCCTGCTGATCATCGACGACGACCCGGCGTCGGTGCAGGTGCTGGGTCGCATGCTGGCTCCGCTGGGCGAGGTGCGTTTTGCGCTGGACGGGCGCAGCGGCCTGCAGCAGCTCGCGCGCTGGCCGGCCGACCTGGTGCTGCTGGACGCCGATCTGCCCGACATGAGCGGCGTGGCGTTGTGCCGCACCCTGGCCGCCGACCCGCTGCTGGCGCAGGTGCCGGTGATCTTCGTCACCAGCCATGAGGACCTGGGCACCGAGCTGCAGGCGCTGGCCGCCGGCGCGGTGGACTTCATCCGCAAGCCCCCGCGTGAACCGGTGGTGCAGGCCCGTGTCCGCGCCCAGCTGCGCCTGAAGCAGTTGACCGACGCGCTGCGCCGCCAGGCCACGCTGGATGGCCTGACCGGCGTGGCCAACCGCCTGCGCTTCGACGAAGCGCTGGCGCTGGAATGGCAGCGCGCCCACCGCAACGGGCTGCCGCTTTCCTTGCTGATGGTCGACGTGGACCACTTCAAGCGCTTCAACGACCACTACGGCCACCCCGCCGGTGATGCCTGCCTGCAGCGGCTGGCCGGCGCGCTGGCACAGGCCGCGCACCGTCCGGCCGACCTGGTGGCGCGCTACGGGGGCGAGGAGTTCGTGGCCCTGCTGCCCGAGACCGACCACCCCGGCGCGATACAGGTCGGCCAGGCGCTCTGCCAGGCGGTGGCCGCGCTGGCGCTGCCGCATGCGGCGTCGGCCACCGCGCCGGTGGTCACGGTGTCGGTCGGTGTGGCCAGCAGTTCGGTGGCCGACGCCGTCGCCGAGCTCAGCGCCGCCGAATTGTTGGCGGCGGCCGACCGCGCGCTGTACGCGGCCAAGCATGGCGGCCGGGCCCGCGTCGCCAGTGCGCAGGCCGACGCTGATCCTTCCGCGCCGGCGGGCCAGCGCCTGCGTCTGCCGTGAACCGGAGCACCGTGGTGGCCGCCCTGGGCCCGCTGCTGCGCGCCAGCCCGGCCCGTCGCGCCGGGCTGGCCCTGCTGCTGGGCCTGCTGCTGGCCGCCGTCGGTGCGCTCTGGCAGAAGCGAGACAACCAGCGCGGGCTGGACAAGGCCTTCGATGTCGAGGTCGACGCGCTGGCCGACGCCCTGGTGGAACGGCTGCACACCTACGAATATGGGCTGCGCGGCGTGCGCGGAGCGGTGCTCACCGTGGGCCTGGACCGGATGCAGCGCGAGCGCTTTCGCGTCTACCACCAGTCACGCGACCTGCCGACCGAATTTCCCGGCGCGCTGGGCTTCGGCGTCATCCGCCGCGTGCCGCCGGCGCAGACCGATGCCTTTCTGGCCGCCGCGCGGGCCGACGGTGCGCCCGGCTTCACGCTGCAGCAGCTGGCGCCGCACGACGGTGACCGCTACATCATCCAGTACATCGAGCCGGCGCATGCCAACCTGTTTGCGCTGGGGCTGGACATTGCGTCCGAGGGCAACCGCCGCAGCGCCGCGCGCCGGGCCATGTTGCAGTCCGCGCCCGCCATCACCGAGCCCATCACCCTGTTGCAGGCCATCGGGCGGCCCCGGCAGGGCTTTCTGGTGCTGCTGCCGATCTACCGCCCGGGCATGCCGCTGGCTGACGCCGAGCAGCGCGAAGCGGCTACCGACGGTTGGTCGTACACGCCACTGGTGATCGAGGATGTGCTGGTGAGCCTGCGGCCACAGCTGACCGCCCTGTCCCTGACCCTGGCCGATGCCGGCCCCGGCAGCACCGGCCTGCCGTTCTATGGTCCGGTGGGCGGTGCGCAGGACGCGGTGGCCGAAGCCACCGGTGCGCCCGAAGCGCCGGCCGTCGCCGGCCTGCAGCGTGAGCGCATGCGCACCGTCTACGGTCGGCCGTGGCGCATGTCCATGCGTGCCGCGCCAGCTTTTGTCCAGCGCCACCGCCACTTGCAGCCGACCACGGTGTTCGCCGCCGGCGCGCTGTCGGCCGTGCTGGCCGCCGGCCTGCTGTATGCCCACCTGCTGGCCCGCCGGCGAAAGGCGGTGGCGCGCGAAGGCCAGCGCCGGCTGGCCACCATCGTCGACAACGCCAGCGACGCCATCATCAGCACCCGGCTGGACGGCCGCATCAGCAGCTGGAACCGTGCCGCCGAGCGCATCTTCGGCCACCGGCCCGAGCAGGCGCTGGACCAGCCGCTGACTGAACTGCTGCTGGCGCCCGGTCACCGCGCCGACGAGCTGAAGGCCTTCGAGGGCCTTCGCGCCGGCCAACGGCTGCCGCTGCGCCAGCTGCAGGGCCTGCACCGCGACGGCCAGGGCGTGCCGCTGGAGGTGAGCAGTTCGGCCATCCTGGACAGCGCCGGCCAGATGGTGGGCATCGGCCACACGCTGCGCGACACCAGCGACCGCCAGCGCGCTGAAGCGCAGCTGCGCGCATTCAACAGCCAGCTGGAACAGCAGGTGGCCGAGCGCACCGCGCAGCTGGAGGCGGCGCGGCTGGAGCTGCAGACCATCCTCGACGCGGTGCCGTCGATGCTGGGCTACTGGGACCGGCAGTGGGTCAACCGCTTTGCCAACCGCGCCTACCGCGAGCGCTTCGGCGCCGGTGCGCCGTCACCGATCGGGCGCAGCATCGGCGAGCTGATGCCGGCCGAGTTGCTGGCCCAGGTCCGCCCCTGGCTGCAGGCCGCGCTGGCTGGTGAGCGGGGTCGCGTCGAGCTCAGCCTGGAGCGCGCCGACGGTGGTGGCCTGCGCCACTGGCTGATGCATTGCCTGCCCGCTGTGGTGGACGGCCAGGTGCACGGTGCCTACGAGCTGGTGCAGGACGTGACCGAAATCACCGAGGGCCGCCGGCGCCTGGCCGACAGCGAGGCCTTTCTGGAACGGGTGGGCCGGGTCGCCGGCGTGGGCGGCTGGCAGCTGGACGTGGCCAGCGGTGCCATCACCTGGTCGACCCAGACCCGCCGCATCCACGATGTGGACGACGAGGTGCAGGTGCAGCTGCTGGACGGGCTGTCGTTCTACCCGCCACAGGCGCGTCCGGTGATCGAGCGCGCGGTGCGCGACGCGGTCGAACAGGGTCGAGGTTGGGACCTGGAGCTGCCGTTCGTGACCGCGCGCGGTCGGGCGATCTGGGTGCGCACCGTGGGCGAGGCCGAGCGCGCGCCTGCTGCCGACGGCCAGAGCCCCGGCCCGGTGCTGCGGCTGGTGGGCGCGTTCCAGGACATCAGCCAGCGCCGCCAGGCCGACGAGGCGCTGCGCCGGCTCGACGCCGCGCTGGCCGCCAACGCGGCCAAGAGCGACTTCCTGGCCACCATGAGCCACGAGATCCGCACGCCGATGAACGCGGTGCTGGGCCTGGCCTACCTGCTGGAGCACACCGCGCTGAATGCCGAACAGCAGGACCTGATGGCCAAGCTGCAGCTGTCGGGCCGGCTGCTGTTGTCGGTGATCAACGATGTGCTGGACCTGTCGCGCATCGAGGCCGGCGAAATGGTGCTGGAACAGGCGCCGCTGAGCCTGCCGCGGCTGGTGGGCGATGTGGTCGACATGCTGCGCAGCAGCGCCCGCACCAAGGGCCTGGCGCTGCGCCTTGAGCTGCCGGCCGACCTGCCCGACCCGCTGCTGGGTGATGCGCTGCGGCTGCGCCAGGTGCTGTCCAACCTGGTGGCCAATGCGCTGAAGTTCACCGAGCGGGGCCAGGTCACGGTGCGGCTGTCGCTGGCCGACGCGCCGGCGCCTGCGGCAGGCCACAGCGCCGTAGCGGGTGCGGGCGCGGACGCGGACGAAGCGGACCGGGCGAGCCGGGTGCCGCTGTGCATCGAGGTCATCGACACCGGCATCGGCATGTCCGACGAGCTGCAGTCGCGGCTGTTCAGTCCCTTCACCCAGGGCGATGCGTCGACCACGCGGCGCTTCGGCGGCTCGGGCCTGGGCCTGTCCATCGTCTACCGGCTGCTGCGCATGATGGACGGCGAGGTGGCGGTGCACAGCAGCCCCGGCCAGGGCAGCCGCTTTGTCCTCACGCTGGCGCTGCGGCGCCCGCGCGCCGGCGACCTGGCCGCCGGCCCCGACAGCCTGCGGCTGCTGGTGGCCAGCACCGACGCCGCGCATGCCCGGCGCCTGGCCGAGCTGGCCGGCGGCTTCGGCTGGCAGGCCGAGGTGCTGAACGCCGAGATGACCCTGGCCGACGCGTTGGCACAGCGTTGCGCGCGTGGCCAGCCTGCCCACGCGCTGCTGGCCGACGACCAGCTGCTGCTGGCGCAGCAGCACGACCTGGCTGCGCTGCGCCAGCGCCTGGACGCCCAACAGTGGCCGGCGCTGGTGGCGATGGCCTCCACCGATGCCGACCCGACCGACCCGGCCGGACCGCCAGACCCGGCCGCCCCGCCCCGGCTGGCGCCGTCGGCCGACAGCTCGGCGCTGTTCAACGCCCTCAGCGCGGCCATGGCAGCCAGCCCCGGCGGCCAGGAGCGGCTGGCGCTGGCGACCCGGTTCGACACCGTGCACTGCCGCTGGCTGCCCGGTCTGCGTCTGATGGTGGTGGACGACAGCGAGATCAACCGCGAGGTGGCAAGGCGCATCCTGCAGCGCGAGGGTGCGGTGGTCACGCTGTGCCGCGACGGCAGCGAGGCGGTGACCGCGCTGCGCCTGCAGCCGCAGGCGCAAGATCTGGTGTTGATGGATGTGCAGATGCCGGGCATGGACGGCTACAGCGCCACCCGCCACCTGCGGGAACTGCCCGGCCTGGCCGAGCTGCCGGTGATCGCGCTCAGCGCCGGCGCGCTGGCCGGCGAGCAGGTGCTGGCCATCGCCGCCGGCATGAACGATTTCGTAGCCAAACCGCTGGAACCGGCCGCTCTGATCCGCACGCTGCGCCGGCACATGGACCGGCTGCACGGCAAGCCCTGGCCGGTGCAGCCCGGCCTGGCGCCTGCGCCCGCCACCCCTGCCGAGGCTGCAGGCTGGCCGCCCATCGCCGGCATCGACACCGCGCAGGCCGCCGTGCGCCTGGGCGGCGACCAGGCGTTGCTGGCGTCCACACTGCAGCGCCTGCTGGCCGAGTTTGCCGACTTCAGCATGCCACCGGCCTGGCCACAGCCCATGCCGCCCGAGCAGCGCGATGCGCTGGCCGCCCGGCTGCACAAGTTGCGCGGCGGTGCCGGCCTGCTGGCCGCGCAGGGCGTGGCGCTGCCGGCCGACGCTGCCGAGCAGGCCCTGCGCGGCGGCGACGACGCCGGGGCCACTGCCGCGATGCGCACCCTGGCCACCGCGCTGCAGGCGCTGGGCGAGGCCGCCGAACCCTGGCTGGCGCAGCGCCGGGCCGCAGCGCCGGTGGGCCCACCGGCGCCGCCACTGTCGGCCCAGGCCCTGGCCCGGCTGGTCGACCTGCTGCGACGGCAAGACCTGGCCGCGCTGGCCGAGCTGCAGGCCGCCGACAGCGCCTTGCGCGGGCAACTGGGCGAGCAGCGCCACCGCGCGTTGCGCCAGGCGCTGGACGGGCTGGACTTTGCTCAGGCCGCCGAGCTGCTGCAGGCAGCGCAGGCACGCTGAGCGCCGTTGAGCGTGACGGCTGCCGGGGCGCATTGCACGCTCACTTCACGGGTATGGGCGTGCCCCGGTCCACCGCCACGGCGGTCAGGCTGTTCTTCGGCGAGCCGTCGATCAGCCGGTCGGAGTAGGTCAGGTAGACCAGGGTGTTGCGCGCGCTGTCGACCATGCGCACCACGCGCAGACGCTTGAAGATCAGCGAGATGCGCTCGGAGAACATCTCTTCCTGCTTGGGCACCGGCCGCGCAAAGCTGATCGGGCCGACCTGGCGGCAGGCGATCGAGGCCTCGGCCTTGTCTTCGGCCAGGCCCAGCGCGCCGCTGATGCCGCCGGTCTTGGCGCGCGACACAAAACAGGTCACCCCCTTCACGCCGGGGTCGTCGTAGGCGTCAACGACCACCTTGTGGTCGGGGCCGATGAGCTTGAAGGCGGTGTCCACCGAGCCGATGGTCTCGGCACGGGCCAGGCCGGCACTGGCCAGGCCCAGCAGCGCCAGCGCGGCAAGGCGGTGTGATCGGTTCATGCGGTTCACGCGGTTCATGGCTGTTTTCCGTTCATGGGCGGGCTGTGGATGGGAGCGTTGTGGCGGTGGCCCAGCCGGGTCGACACCGACGCGGCGGCCTCGCCCAGCAGCCTGGCCGGTGCGCCGTCTGCGCCCAGGTCCAGCGCCGCCGACGGGCCGATGGCGGTGATGGCCAGCACGACCTGGCCACGGTGGTCGAACACCGGCGCCGACATGGCGCTGACCCCGGCCACCACCGCGCCGTCCGACCGGCCCAGACCCTGGTGTCGCACCTCGGCCAGCGTGGTTTTCTGAAACGCGGCCCAGGTCGGCAGGGCGCGGGTCTGGCGCTCGGCCTCGTACAGCGGGCGCACCTGATCGGCCGGCAGCAGCGCGGCGAACAGCTGGCCCGACGCCGTGCCGGCGATGGAGAACACCGTGCCCAGGCGCATGTTCACATGCACGGCGGCGGGAGACTCGGCCAGCAGCACGATGGTCGGGCCCCGGCTGCCCCACACCGCCAGCGCGATGGTGTGGCCGGTGTGCTGCGCCAGATCGTCCAGCAGCGGCGTGGCCAGGCGCACCGGGTCGATCTGCTGCAGGCTCATCAGCCCCAGTTGCAGGGCCAGCGGGCCCAGGCCGTAGCGGCCACTGGCGCGCTCTTGCTCGACCAGGCCCACCTTGCCCAGGCTGACCAGGTAGGGGTGGGCCCTGGCCGCGGCCATGCCCGCCGCTGCGGCCAGGTCCTTCAGCGCCATCGGCCGGCTCTGGTGGGCCAGGGCATGCAGCAACTGGCCACCGACCTCGATGCTCTGGATGCCACGCTGGGGCGTTTCGGTCTTGTCAGTCGGCGTGCTCATGGTGGTTGGGGTCCGGGCATCAGGCCTCATGGTGTGCGGGGGCGCCCATGACGGCGGCGCCACCAAATTGACTGGGTTTTCACACTCCAGGGTGAGGCCGGCCGGCAGCTTGATCCAGACCCGCTGCCGCCGCCGACTCGGCGAGGGTTTCCATTCGGCCGTCGGCATGGCGCGCAAAGCGGCCGCGCGGCGCACCGTGCACAGGCGCTTCGTCCGGCCAGGGCCAGCCGCCGAAGCGGCTGCGCTGGAAGTCGGCAAAGGCCTGTTCCAGCTCTTGCCGCGTGTTCATCACGAAGGGCCCGGCCTGCGCCACCGGCTCGCCAATGGGCTTGCCCTGCAGCAGCAGGAACTCGGCGCCAACGCTGCCATTGACGATGTCCACCGCCTGCGAGGCGCGCAGCTCGATCGCCTGCTGCACGTCTACCCGCTGGCCGGCCAGACTGGCCTGCTCACCCTTGAAGAAATAAAGCATGCGCCGGCTGTCCTGGCCCTGCGCTGCGGGCAGCGTCCAGCACGCGCCGGGCGCCATCCTGAGCGTCCAGATCGCCACGTCCGACGGCGGCTGCGCGGCCCAGGAGTCGGGCGGCGGTGGCGGCGGCTGGGTCTGCGCGCCCGCCAGCGAGCCGGCAATGCAGGCGATCCCGGTCAGACGGCCTTCAGCGTCGGTGGCCGTCTGCCGAGGAATCTGGTCCGACCAGAACATCGTGAAATGCGGCGCGGCCATCTTGCTGCGCGCCGGCAGGTTGAGCCAGATCTGGAACAGCTCGAGCGGGTTCGGTGCGGCCTGGTCGAGCAGCGGAAACATCTCGGCATGCACGATGCCATGGCCGGCGGTGAGCCATTGCACGTCGCCAGCGCCGAAACGGGCCGCCGCACCCAATGAGTCGGCATGGTCGATCAGACCCTGGCGAACGATGGTCACGGTCTCGAAGCCTCGGTGCGGGTGCGCCGGAAAGCCCGGCACGCTCAGCCCGTGGTACATGCGCCAGCCGTCGAGCCCGGCAAAGTCCTGGCCCAGTTGGCGCCCGGCCAGGCTGGCCGCCGGTCCGAACTGGGCGTTGCCGGGTGGATAGGCGTCATCATGGTGGACGCAGAACAGGAAGGGATCCAGCGTCTGCCACGGGAAGTCGAGGGGCTCGATGCGCAGAATCGGGTGGTCGGCCATGGGGCACCTCGTCAAGGATTTTTCAGTCTACGGGCGCCGCAGCCTGGCTGCGGAGCGGCGCTCAGCCCACCACCTCGAAGCGCATGCCCGCATGCGCCTCCAGGCGCCGCTGCAGGGCCAGACCCATGGCCGAGCCGGCGGTCCAGACACCGCCCGGCGTGGCGTCGTGGTCAATGTCGTGCAGCAGGCACAAGGCGGCCTGGCTGATCATGCGTGAGGTGGCGCCATAGCCGGGGTCGCGGTCGCCGGTCACAGCCACCTGCAGGGTCTGGCCATCGCTTGACTGGCCAAAAAAGCGCAGGTCGAACAGGCCACGCCGGCGCGCACGCGCACCGGGGCCCTGGCCAGGTGCCGGCAGCACCAGCCGCTGCAGCAGGCGCCGGCCGGGTGCCACGCCCATCACCAGGCCCTGCATCCAGGTGGCGGTGGCCAGGGCCTGAGCGGCCAGCGCGCCGATGGCGCCGCGGCCGGTCATCAGACGCTCGTCGTACAGGAAGTCGCGGCCCCAGGGGTGGCCGCGCAGAGCGTTGCTGCGGTGCACGTTCTTGGTGTTGATGGTGGCCATCACGAAGGGGCCGGTCCAGCAGCGGGCCAAGGCGTCGTAGGCGGCCGATTCAGCATCGGGCTGCGGCGGGCCCTGAAAACCCGGCGTCAGCGCAAACGGGTTG
Organism: Betaproteobacteria bacterium; assembly: GCA_031417735.1. GTDB lineage: Bacteria > Pseudomonadota > Gammaproteobacteria > Burkholderiales > Burkholderiaceae_C > Pseudaquabacterium. The sequence goes on along the minus strand of JANOWE010000174.1, from coordinate 29,465 downwards.
GCCAGCAAGCGGGCCTGGCTCTTGTCGGTGGCGGCGCTCGCAAAGGTGGCCAGCGCGCTGGCGGCGGTGCCGCCCGACAGCCCGCCCTTCATGCGCCGCACGCGGCCATGCACCTGCTGCACCGGTGCGCCGAAGCGCTGCTGCGCCTGCTGCTGAAAGAACACCACGCCGAGGTCAAACGGAATCGAATCAAAGCCGCAGGAAAAGACGATGCGCGCGCCGCTGGCCTGGGCCGGCGCCTGCAACTGGTCGATCATCTGCGCCATCCACAGCGGTTCGCCGCAGAGGTCGACATAGTCGGTGCCGGCGTTCGCGCAGGCCGAGACCAGGGCCTGGCCGTGCAGTTGGTAGGGGCCCACGGTGGTGATCACCACGCGGGTGGATCCGGCCAGTTGCTGCATGGCCGCCGGGTCGTTGGCGTCGGCGGCGATCAAGGGCAGCGACGCCGGCGCGCCGATCTCTGTGCGCACGGCGGCCAGCTTGTCCAGGCTGCGGCCGGCCAAGGCCCAGCGCAGGCCGGGGTTGTTCGACTGCTGTTGCAACAGCGCCTCGGCCACCAGGCGGCCGGTGAAACCGGTGGCGCCGTAGACAACAACATCGTGCGATCGGGTCATGGCCCATGCTCTCACAGCCCCGCCGCCGTGGCGTCAAGGCCATGGCCCGCTGCAGCGATGCGCTGGTCAGCCCTGTGGGCTGCGCGGCAGAATGCCGCACAGACTCTGCCTCAAGCCCACACCATGACCACCAACGCCCTGTTCCACCTGGCCTTTCCCGTGCGCGACATCGCCGAAGCGCGCGGCTTCTACGGCGGCCTGCTGGGCTGCCCCGAAGGCCGCAGCAGCCCGAACTGGGTTGACTTCGACTTCCATGGCCACCAGATCGTGGCCCATCTGGCGCCCGAAGAATGCCGCGCCGCGCCCACCGGCGAGGTTGATGGCGACGCCGTGCCGGTGCGCCATTTCGGCGCCATCCTGGACCTGCCGCACTGGCAAGCGCTGGCCGCCAAACTGAAGGCCGCCGGCACGCGCTTCATCATCGAACCGCATGTGCGCTTTGCCGGCGAAGTGGGCGAGCAGGCGACGATGTTTTTTCTCGACCCCTCGGGCAATGCGCTGGAATTCAAGGCCTTTGCCGACCGCAGCCAGGTGTTTGCCAAATAGCCCCGGCCAGCCGCCGGGTTGGCCAGGCTAGACCACCTCGTGCGCCAGCGTCAGCGGTCCCAGCACCTGGGCAATGGCCGCCTGCTGGGCCTGGCGCTGCGGCCCCGGCGCAGCCGCCAGCACCACGCGCAGCAGCTGGCCCTGGCGGGCGTCGGCCAGCAGCGACAAGGTCCAGCCCTGCCCGCCCAGCGCGCCACGCAGCAGGGCCTCAACCACCCGGCGCGCCGCGTCATCGCGCAACGCGGGCTTGAAGATCTTGCCCACCGCCGTCAGCGGCATGGGGTCGACAAAGTGCAGCGCCACTGGCACGGCCGCGCGCTCGGGCGTGTGTTCACGCAGGTAGCTGATCAGCGCTGACGGCTCGACCTGCTGACCGGGCTTGAGCTGCACATAGGCCACCGGCAGCTCGCCGGCATGGGCGTCGGGCTGGCCCACCAGCGCGGCCAGCAGCACGGCCGGGTGCTGGTAGAGCAGCTCTTCCAGCGGCGCGGGGTCGATGTTGTGGCCGCCGCGGATGATCAGGTCCTTGGCGCGGCCGGTCAGCCACAGCGCGCCATCGGCGTCCAGCCGGCCCAGATCGCCCGAGTTGACCCAGCCCGGCTCGACGAAGGCGCCGACGTTGTGCTGCTCGCTGCGGTAGCCGTCGAAGCAGCCGGGGCCGGCCATGGCCACCACGCCGATTTCATCGGGCGCGCAGTCCTGCACCAGGCCGGGCAGGGCGTCCGCACGCAGCACCCGGGTGCGGCTGTAGGGCAGCGGCCAGCCGCTGGCGCCGGCCTGGCGCGGCCGGTCCGGGTAGCTCATGGTCTGCACGCTGGCGGTCTCGGTCATGCCGTAGACCTGCAGCACCGGCAGGTGCAGGCGCTCTTCACAGGCCTGAATCACCGCCAGCGGAATCGCCGAGCCGCCGGCCGAGGCCAGTTCCAGGCTGCTGATGTCGGCCTCAGCCACCGGCACCTGCAGCACCCCGCCCAGCACCGTGGGCACGCCACCCAGGAGCGCTGGCCGGTAGCGCTGCACCAGGCGCCAGATGTTGCGCACCGCCTGCGGGTGGCGCCAGCCGGCCGCCGACAGCACCACCACATGGCCGCCGTTGGCCAGCGTGGCCAGGCCCTGGGTCAGCGCACCGCCGACATGGAACAGCGGCAGGCCGAACAGCACCGCGCGGCCGGGCCGACCCAGGCCCATCAGCCGCAGCGCCCAGGCCTGGTAGACCTGCTGGCCAGGGCGGTGGCGCACCAGCTTGGGCGTGCCGGTGGTGCCGCCGGTGTGAAAATAACCGGCAATGTCGGTGGCCAAGGGCGATCGACCGCTGAGCAGCCGGTCAGCGGGCTGCTGCGCCAATGCCGCGTCAAAGTCCTGCACTGTGGGGGCCCTGTCGAAGCTGGCCACATCGGGCGCGGCCCCGCCCACCACCAGCACATGGCGCAGCGCAGGCAACTGCGGCAGCACCGTCTGCAACTTGCGCCACAGTTCGTCGCCGGCGTCGCTGCCGGTGCCCAGGGTGACCAGCACCCGCGTGCCCGCAGCCTGCAGGATGCCCGCCAGCTGTGCGGCCGAGAGCATGGCGTTGACCGGATTGGCCACGCCCACCGCCTGCGCGCCGTACAGCGCGACGAAGGCCTGTGGCAGCAGCGGCAGCAGCAGGCTGACGACATCACCGGCGCCCACGCCCAGGCTGTGGAACAGGTTGCCGGCCTGGGTCAGCTGGCCGAAGAACTGGCCATGGGTCCAGCTGTGCGGCGGCGCGTCGGGGTCGGCGTCGGGCAGGAAGATCAGTGCCGGCGCGTGCGGGTCCAGCGCCGCGCCCAGGCGCAGGGCCTCGTAGGTGCTGGCCGCGGCCACCCGCTCGGACCAGGGCGCCTGCGCCTCGAAGGCGGCGACATCGGCGGCGCTGGTGAAGCGGGGCAATTCGGCGCCGATCAATCGGTCGAGCAGGTGGGCGCTGGCGGTCATGGGCTTTGTCGCTTGCCGGGTTGTGCTGCGCCACAGTCTATGCAGCGAGCGCCCGCTGGGAACTTGGTACTTGCCTGGCCTGCACTAGGATAGCTGCCACCTTGTGCAGCCAGAAAGTCCACCATGACCAGCACCGCCGTCACCCTTGAACGCCTGCCCGACCATGTCGCCCTGGTCACGCTGAACCGGCCCGAGGCGCGCAATGCCGTCAATGGCGATGTGGCGCAGGGGCTGGAGGCGGCGATCGATGCCACCGAGGCCGACGACGATGTCTGGCTGGTGATCCTGACCGGCAGCGGCGACGCGGCGTTCTGCGCCGGCGCCGATCTGAAGGCGGTCTCCAGCGGCCAGGGCCAGGGCCTGCGCACCGAACGCGGCGGCTTTGCCGGCTTTGTCCACGCCACACGCCGCAAGCCCTGGATCGCCGCCATCAACGGCCCGGCGCTGGCCGGCGGCTGTGAGATCGCGCTGGCCTGCGAGCTGCGCGTGGCGGTGCCCACGGCGCGCTTCGGCCTGCCCGAGGTCAAGCGTGGCCTGGTCGCCTCGGCCGGTGGTCTGTACCGCCTGCCACGCGCGCTGCCGCAGGCCCTGGCGCTGGAGATGATCCTGACCGGCGAGCCGATTTCGGCCGAGCGTGCGCTGCAGCTCGGCCTGGTCAACGCGCTGGCCGAGCCCGAGGGCCTGCTGGCCGCCGCCCAGGCGCTGGCCGCGCGCATCACCGTCAACGCGCCGGTGGCGGTGCGTGAAAGCCTGAGGGTGGCCAAACAGGCGCTGGACCTGGACGACGCCGGCCTGCGTGCCCTGTCGGGCCAGGCCCAGCAGGCGGTGATGGCCAGCGAGGATTACAGGGAAGGCCCGCTGGCCTTCATCGAGAAGCGCGCACCGCGCTGGACCGGGAAGTGAGCGTGGTCACCAGCCCCGGCGGCGACGAGCGCATGCCGGTGCTGGTGGGTTGCGGCCAGATCAACCAGCGCGAACCTGACCCGCGCGCCGCGCTGTCGCCGCTGGACCTGATGGCCGCTGCCGCCCGCGCGGCGGCAGACGACAGCGGCGCCGGACCCGCCTTGTTGCAGGCGCTGGACAGCGTGGTCGTGATCCGCCAGTTTGCCCACACCAGCCACCGCTTTGTCTGCCCCTTCGGTGGTTCGAGCAACCCGCCCAAGTCGATCGCGCAGCGCCTGGGCGCCACGCAGGCGCGGCAATTCGTCTACACCCAGGCCGGCGGCAACATGCCGCAGTGGTGCATCAACCGCCTGGCCGAAGGCGTGGCGCGGGGCGAGGTCGGCGCCGCGCTGGTGGTCGGTGCCGAAGCCCTGGCCACGCAAAAGGCTGCGGTGCGCGGCGGCGTGGCGCTGGACTGGGCCGACGCTGCGGGCGGCAGCGCCACCTCCTGGGGCGTTGACAGGCGCGGCTGGTCGGACGCCGAAGACCGCCATGGCGCACGTGCGGCCATCGCCATGTACCCGTTGATCGAACATGCGCTGCGCGCGTCTCGGGGCTTGAGCCTGGCCGAGCACCAGGTCGCGATGGGCGCACTGCTGGCCCGCTTTGCGGCGGTGGCCGCTGCCAACCCGCTGGCCGACCGGCGCGCGGGCTACAGCGCCGAACAGATCACCACCGCTGCGCCCGGCAACCCGATGATTGCCCACCCCTACACCCGGCTGATGTGCGCCAACGCCTACATCGACCAGAGCGCAGCCCTGCTGTTGACCAGCGTGGCGCAGGCGCGGCAACTGGGCATCGCGCAGGACCGCTGGGTCTACCTGCATGGCTGTGCCGACGCACATGATCACTGGTTTGTCAGCGAGCGTGCCGCACTGCACCATTCACCGGCCATGAAGCAGGTGTTCGCGCAGGCCATGGCGATGGCTGGCGTGGCCCTGCCCGACATCGAGCTGTTCGACATCTACAGCTGCTTTGCCTGCGCCGTGTCGGTGGCCTGCGACGCACTGGGCCTGGCGCCGGACGACCCGCGCGGCCTGACCGTCACCGGCGGCCTGCCCTACTTTGGCGGGCCGGGCAACAACTACGTCAGCCACGCCATCGCGCAGATGGTTCAGCGCCTGCGCGCCGCGCCGGGCAGCTTCGGCCTGGTCACCGCCAATGGCAACTACCTGACCAAGCATTCGGCGGGGGTCTATTCAACCCGGCCGCCCGAGCGGCCGTTCGCGCGGCAAGACCCGGCGCTGGGGCAGGCCGAACTGGACCGGCTGCCCCGTCCGGCGTTCACCGAATTGGCACAGGGGCCGGCGACGCTTGGAACCTGCACCGTCAGCCATGGCGCGCAGGGCGCCAACGGCGCGCTGGTGATTGGCACACTGGACGACGGCAGCCGTTTCATCGCCAACACGCCGACCGATACCGGGTTGTGGGATGCGATGCAGCGCGAGGACTTCGTCGGCCGGCGCGGCCGTGTGAGCCACGATGGCCAGCGCAACGTCTTTGTGCCGGGCTGAGCGCTCAGCGCGCCGGCCGCACCTCTGGCGCCATGTCCAGCATGCGCGCCGGCCCGAACAGCGTGGCGAAGGCCACGTCCTTGGCGTCGCGGCCGCTGGCGATGCGCACCAGATGCTCGGGCGGGGCCATTCGGGTGGGGTCGAACATCACCCAGCGGTCGCCAACGTAGGCCTCGAACAGGGCATGAAAGTCGGGCGGTGGGTTGTCGAACGGTGAATAGCCCGCCGCCAGCCGTGCCGGAATGTTCAGGGCGCGGCAGAAAGTGATGGCCAGATGGGCAAAGTCGCGGCAAACGCCGGCGCGCTGGAGGTACACGTCCTGTGCGGTGGAAAAGCTCTGGGTAGAGCCGGGCTGGTAGTCGATGTTCTGGCCTATCCAATCCACCACCGCCATGACCTGTGGTGCACCGGGCCTGACACCGCCGAACAGCTTGGCTGCGGTGCGGCTCATCAGGTCGGATTCGCAATAGCGCGTGGGCATCAGGTTGTGCAGCAGCTTATCGGGCAACTCGGCGATCGGCACCAGCCGGGCGTGGGGGTCGAAGGCCTCGACAACGCGGCTCACGGTGGCGCGGTAGCGCAGCGTGAACTCGCCAGCCTCGGCGCGCAGCCGGATGAAACGGTGCTGAAGGCTGGGGTCCACGATCACACGCGTCGCCAGCAAGGGCGTCACCTCCAGCGATTCAGTCAGCACCTGCTGGTCCATGCCTTGCAGCGCGTGGATCAGGAACAGGCCGTCGGTGGGCCCGTCCACCTGGTAGTGCAGCGTGCAGTCGACCTCGGATTCGACGCGGGCGGCCTGCTGCCAGGCCACCCGCTGAGGTGGGCTGGTGCTGGAGTTGGCTGCGGTGTTCATGAGGAAGGGCGGGCCTGCATGCAGGCCCGCCGGCGATGCGGATGGCATGAAATTGTTCATGCACAGATTGGACGGCGCGTGGACCCCGGCCCCGGTCAGCGCGCGCCCTGTCCACCGGTAGGACGAAGGGTCACGCTGCCTGCACGGCGCCACCCGCGCCGAGGTCTGCCTGCTGCGTTACCCATGCCCTTGACTCGGTTTCGCATAATGCGGGCCTGCTTTCAGCGCGACACAGGGACAGACCATGAACCACCTCAGCGGCATAGACGCGGCCTTTCTTCACCTGGAGTCGCCCGAAATGCCCATGCATGTGGGCTCGCTCAATGTGCTGGAACTGCCGCCGAACTACAGCGGCGACTTCTTCGAGGACGTCAAGGCCTGCCTGGCCGAACGCCTGCACCTGGCCGATGTGTTCACGCGCAAGCTCGCACTGATGCCGTTTGACCTGTCCAACCCGGTCTGGGTCGAGGACGAGGACATCGACCTCGAGCACCACATTCGCCACATCACCCTGCCCAAGCCGGGCAGCAACAGCCAACTGCAGCAGTATGTGGCGCGGCTGCATTCCACCTTGCTGGACCGCAGCCGCCCGCTGTGGGAATTCTTCATCATCGACGGGCTGCGCAGCGGCGAGGTGGCGCTGTACATCAAGGTTCACCATTCGCGCCTGGACGGCCAGGCCGGTGTGGCGCTGGCCCGGGCGATCATGGACACCGTGGCCGAGGGCCGGCGCATCAAGCCGCCGCGCGCCAGGCTGCGCCGCAACCAGTACCAGCTGGGCGTGGCCGAGTTGCTGGGCGCGGCGCTGAGCAACACCGCGCTCCAGGTCGTCAAATTGGTCAAGGCGCTGCCGGCCATCACCCGCGCAGCCAAGAGCCTGTTGCTGCCCGAGAAGGATGAGCAGGGCAAACGCGCCTGGCTGCTGCGGCGTGACATGAAGTTCCTGGCCCCGCGCACCTCGATGAACGTGGCCATCACCAACCAGCGCCGCTTTGCCGCGCGCACCGTGCCGCTGGCCGAGGCGAAGGAGATCGCCAAGCGCTGCGGCGTGTCGCTCAATGATGTGGTCATGGCCAGCGTGGCCGGCGCGTTGCGCGGCTACTTTTTGGGCCACCGCGAGCTGCCCGAGCGCGCCTTGTCGGCCGCGGTACCGGTGAGCCTGCGCGCCGAGGGCGACGACAGCGCCAACAACCAGGTCAGCATGGTGACCATGACCCTGGCCACCGACGTGGCCGACCCGCTGCAGCGCCTGCAGGCCATTGCCGCCGGCTCGCGCCACACCAAGTCGATGTTGAGCCGGGTCAAGTCGGCGATCCCGACCGACTTTCCGATGCTGGCCGCGCCCTGGCTGATGTCGGGCCTGGCCTCGCTTTACGGCCGCTCGCGGCTGGCCAATGTGCTGCCGCCGCTGGCCAATGTGGTGATCTCCAACGTGCCCGGCGTGCAGGCCCAGCTGTACTTTGCCGGCGCCAGGATCATCAGCTACTACCCGGTGTCGATCCCGGCCCATGGCATGGCGCTGAACGTCACCGTGCAGAGCTACAACGGCCGGCTCGACTATGGCCTGATCGGCTGCCGCCGCGCGGTACCCGATATCGCCGACCTGGCCGACGCGCTGCTGGCGGCGCACCAGGAACTGCTGGTGCTGGCCCGTGCGATCGAGGCCGAACCGGCAGCGGCGCTGGCGGCGCCTGTGGCCGTTGCTGCGAAGGTGGCGAGGGCGGCCCGGCCCCGCAAGGCCATCGCTGCCGCGGCCACGCCAGCATCGCGCCGCAAGACTGCTGCCAAGGCGGCCACGCTGAACCTGGTGGGCGACGCGGCGCCGCGTCGCGCGCCCGCACGCAAGCGCACCGCCTGAGCCAGCATCGAGCCCGGCAGCGCGCCGGGCCCAGCAGGGCCGGCAGATTGAGTTCGGTTTGCAGCAGGTCATCGGGCAGCGGCTGTCCCAGCGGCAGCGCGGCGGCCAGCCGCGCCGCGCCGTCGGCGCTCTGCATGCCATAGCCACCCTGGCCGGCGAGCCAGAACAGGCCGACGCCCAGCACCACAGTGTCGACCTGGTCGGGCCGGTGATGGGCGTGGTTCATCGGCGGGACTCTGGTGGCACTGTCGTGACCGGTGAGAGAGGCATGGGTCGCATCGCCTGACGGTAGCGTGCCATCACCGCCGGGTCGGCCACGCCCAGCCAGCGGGCCACCAGTTCCGGCGCATGGCCCAGCGCCAGCTGCTGCAGCGCAAAGCTGTGGCGCAGGCGGAACGAACCCCCAGCGCGACGGCTGGGCAATCCGGCCGCCTGCAGCACCGCCAGGCTGGCGTTGTACTGCGCCACCTTGCCCCAGGGCTTGCCACTGCGGGTGGACGGCAGCAGCACCGGGCCGGGCATGGCCAGCGCCTGGCGCTGCGTCAACCACTGCGCCAGCAGGCGCGCCGCCCAGGGTGGCAGTGGCGCCAGATGGGCCGGTGCGTTGCCGTTGGCGGACACCTGCAGGGCCCAGGGCAGGGTGCTGGCGGCAAGATCGGCCAGGGCCGTTGGGGCGAGCGCTTGGTCGGCCGGTGACAGGCCGGGGCGCAGCAACAGGCTCATATCCTGCTCGGCCAGGGCATCGGCCTGGAGGGGCTGCCACCACACATCGCCCAAGCGCAGTGCGCGCAGATCGCCCGGGCCCAGGCCGGCGCCCAGCTGCAGCGCGCAGGCGCAGCGGTCGCGTTGGTCCTGCCAGCGCAACGCGGGCTCGGCTGGCGTGGACTGCAGCCATTGCTGCAGTTTCAGCGCGGCTTCTGGCCCCAGGTGTTCCGGCGGGTTGGGGGCGTCGTCGCGGATGACGCCCAGCGCGAGCGAGGCCGCCATCGGTCGTGGGTTGGGGCGGGGCTGCGTTGGCAACTGCGCCAGGTCGGCGCGCTGTTGTGCCGCGGCCAGCTCAGCGGCGTGGTGCTGGACCCGCGCCACCAGGCGCAGCAACCGGGCCTGGTAGCGCGCCGTCAAGGCCTGGCCATTGCGTGCGGCGGTGTCGCGCGAGCCGACATAGGCCAGCATCGTTGGTGCGTCGAGCCTGGCCAGGCGACGCAACGGCGGCTGTTGCTGGCCGCACCAATCGGTGAGCGCACCCCATATCGACCGGTAAACGGCCTGCGACGAGGCCAGCCGCAGCCGGCCGCGAAGTTGCTGGTGTTGCAGCCACTGCTCGAAGGCCAGGGTCAATGGCGATGCAAGGACAGGATGGGCGGGCATGACTGAACTGTAAATGAACTAACGCCACAGCGGCAACCGGGGCCGCTGGTCAGCGCAGAGATCGGTGCCGCTGGCAACGCTCTTGTGCCGCCATTGCGGCAAGGCCACGCCGATGCTTCGGCAAGGTAAGGGTCATGGCTATGGCGTTAGTTCATTTACACAGCCGCGCGCGATTGTTCTGCCGCTGCTATGGTCGGCGCATGGTGCCCGCCCTGGCTGCCGGCAGGGCCTTGAACAGCACCGCAAATCATGTCCGTCATGCACCCCAAGCACCACGCCTTTCCGGACGCAGCCAACGCCAAGCAGCTGCTGGCCAAGCTGTGGCACGACGCCGGATTGACACCCGAGGCCTTGTCCTGGGTCGACCTGGGTCACGACGCGTCAGCGCCTCTGGCAGCGACACAGGCCGCCGTTCTGTCCAGCAGTTTTGCAGTGGCCAGCGCAGCGCAAGCCAGTCTGGCAGCGGCGGCCTTGGCGGCGGCCAGGCTGTGGGCGCTGCGCCACCCCGGTGAGCCACCGCAGCGGCTGCGGATTGACCGCCGGCATGCCACGCTGGAATGCATGGCCCGCTTCCAGATCGACGGCCAGACCCCGCCGATGTGGGACAAGCTGTCGGGCCTGTACCGCTGCGGCGACGCCTTGACCGGACAGCGCGGCGGCTGGGTCCGCCTGCATGCGAACTTTGCCCACCACCGCGACGCCGCACTGCGCCTGCTCGGGCTGCCCGAAGGCGACCAGACCGAGCGTCCTGCCGTGACCCAGGCGCTGACCCGGTGGCAGGCCGAAGACGTCGAACTGGTCTTGAACCAGGCCGGTGGCGTGGCTGCCGCGGCGCGCAGCCTGGCGCAGTGGGATGAGCATGCCCAGGGCCAGGCGGTAGCGGCTCAAGCCCTGCTGCAGATCGACCGCATCGCTGACGCAGACCCGCTGCCTTGGCCCACCGTCAGCGCCGACCGGCCGCCGCTTTCGGGCCTGCGCGTGCTGGAGCTGACCCGCATCCTCGCCGGGCCGGTGGCCGGCCGCTGCCTGGCCGCCTACGGCGCCGACGTGCTGCTGGTCAATGGCCCGCATCTGCCCAACATCGAGGCCATCGCCGACACCAGCCGGGGCAAGCTGTCGTGCCAGATCGACCTGCGGCAACCCGCCGGCCGCGAACAACTCGCGGACCTGAGCGCACGGGCCCATGTCTTCCTGCAGGGCTACCGCCCGGGCAGCCTGGACCTGCGTGGGCTGAGCGCGCAGCAGCTCGCGCATGCACGGCCCGGCATCGTCGTGGCCGAGCTCAGCGCCTACGGCTGGACGGGGCCCTGGGCCGGGCGTCGCGGCTTTGATTCGCTGGTGCAAACCGCCACCGGCCTGAACCTGGCCGAGGCCGCAGCCGCCGGCAAGACCCAGCCCCAGGCCCTGCCGCTGCCCATCCTGGACTACGCAGCCGGCCACCTGCTGGCCTTTGGCGCTCAGGCCGCATTGCTGCGGCAGCAAACCGAGGGCGGCAGCTGGCGGGTACGGGTGTCGCTGGCGGGTGTGGGCCACTGGCTGCGCCAGATGGGGCAGCGGCCCCAGGACCTGGCCACCGTGCCGCCAGCTGCCGACGAGTTTGAGGCGCTGATGGACGAACAGTACTCGGGCTTTGGCCGTCTGCGCGCGCTGCGCCACACGGCGCAGTTCTCGCGCACTCCGGCAGGCTGGGCCAGGCCGGCGATGCCGCCCGGCAGCCATGCGCCGGCATGGCCCGCGCCAGAAGACTGAGGCGCGCTCGGTAGCGCTGCACTTGCAGCCAGGCCAGCGTTGACCGCCTGGGGGGACACGGGCCGGTTGCTCGGCTGCTGATTCAGACTTTGGTTTTACATAATGCATATTGTCGCGGCCGTGACTGGCGTTTGATTTCGGCTGGCTGGCTGGCTGGCTGACCGCACCGCCTGTACCCACGCCAACGACATGCGGGCCCACGCCTCATTCATGCGCATGGCGGTGGTGCTCGTCCGGGTAATGCGCGTGGGCATGGCTCAGTGCCTCATGCCGATGGGCGTGGCTGTGGCGACCGCCGACGACAGGGCCGTCATGCGCATGCCGGTGGTGCTCGTCATGCTCATGTTCGTGGGCATGCGCCTGCGGTTCATGGTGGTGCAGATGCTCATGGCGCTCGCTCAGGTGCAGCCACACGCCCAGCGCCATCAGGCCGCCGGCCAGAACCAGACTGGTGCTGACGGGCTCGTCCAGCCACCACAGCGACAGCAGCGCGCCAAAGAACGGCGCGACCGAAAAGTAGGCCCCGGTGCGCGCCGAGCCCAGGTGGCGCAGCGCCAGCACAAACAAGGTCAGGCTCACGCCGTAGGCGGCCAGGCCCAGCACCAGGGCAGCGGCCACCACCGGCGGTGACGGCCATGACGGGTTGCCGCCCAGCGTCCAGGCCAGAGCCAGGTTGACACTGCCCGCGACCAGGCCCTTGACCATCGCGATCCAGCTGGCGTCGGTCAGCGAGACCTGGCGGGTGAGGTTGTTGTCTATGCCCCAGGCCAGGCAGGCGCCCAGCACCGCCAGCGCCGGCCAGGCCCGGCCCAGATCGGCCTGGCCGGGCCAGCTCAGCACCACGGCGCCGGCAACGATGGCCACCATGCCCAGCGCAATGCGGCGGTCGACGTTTTCCTTGAAGACACACCAGGCCAGCAAGGCAGTGAACACCGCCTCTGCATTGAGCAGCAGCGACGCACCCGAGGCCGGCATGCGCGACAGGCCCAGCATCAGCAGCAGCGGGCCCAGCACCCCGCCGGCCAGCACTGCCCCCGCCAGCCAGCGCCAATGGCCGGGCGGCAGTTGCACCGCCTGGGCCCGGCTGAACAACCGCCAGAGCGCCAGGCCCAGGCCCGAGCCCAGGTACAGCAGGCCGGCCAGCAGCCAGGGATCGGTGGCGCCCAACAGGCTTTTGGCCAGCGGTGTGCCGGCGCCGAACATGGCAGCGGCCAGCAGCGCGGCCAGCACGCCGGGGTGGCGCAAGGCGTGGCCGGGCGCTGCGCGGTCGGGATATGGAGGCATGGACAAGGACGTGGAGCTTGGCTATGGCGGCTGACCCGGCGACGCAGGCCCGGTCCGCAAAGGTGACGTCATCGGCAGAAACGGCGGCGGCGGCGGCGGCGGCGATCAGGTCATGCCGCAGATTGTCGGTCTCCTGGCTGCAGGGCCCAGGCGCTACACCGCCGCTCGCACCGCCTGCAGCGCGGTCTGCACCGCCTCGGGCCAGGCTGGCACCAGCGCCGGATCGGCGGCCAGGGCCAGCAGAAAGTCCACATGCTCCTGGATCGACGAGCGCTCGCGCGGGCTGGCGCCCCGGTCGAAGGCCAGGCGGTATTGCGCAGCCGCGTCCCCACCCAGCTGTTCACAGCGCCTGGCGTCGTCGGCCGCCATCAACAGCTCGACCAGCATCAGGTCGGCCAGGCCGGTGGCCCGCCAGAGCGTGGGTGAGTCCTGCTGCGCACGCAGCGTGGCCTCACGCTGCTGCTGGACCATGGCGCCCAGCGGGCCATGCCAGTCACCGCCCGATGGCCCCGGGTCAAGCCGCTGCAGCAACAAACAGGCCACGGCCCAGTTGGTGAAGGCATAGGCGTCGTCACCGCCAGCCGAGTCCAGGGCTTGGCGGTAATGCTCGGCCATGCGCCGCATGGCCTGGCGACGCTGCGGGCCGGCCTGGATCCAGGCCAGACGTTTCTGCGCCCCGCCCAGCAGCGCCTGGCGCTCACCGTTGGGCGCCTGCAGGGTCATGGGTTCCAGCACCTTCAAGGCCAGGGCAATGCGCTGTGCCAGTTCCGCCTGCCGGCGCAGCAGATCGGGCGGAGCCAGCGCGGGGTCGGCGCTGCGGGCCTGGGCCCAGTCCATCGCCGCCAGCCGTACGCTGAAGTTGGCATGCTGCTCGACCACCCGCAGCGGGCAGTCGCCCTGCCCGCCCGCCAGCGCCAGGCCCAGCCACTGCAGTGCGTCGGCAAACATGCGGCCCTCGCCGTGGGCAAAACCCAGTGCGGCGCAAACGTCGGCACGGGCCACCCACTGGCCGCGTCCCTTGCCGCGCGCCGGCTCGGGAATGCGCTGCAGCAGGCCGTCGATGCGCTCGCGCAGGCGGCGCTGCAGTTGGGCCTCGTCACCGTCACCACGCAGACTGCCCATGCGTGTGGCTTCGGCCAGGTTGCCCAGATCGGTGACCAGTTCGGCCGGCGACAGATACGGCGCCGCGATGCTCGGCGTCTGGCGCTGTGTCTGGTGCTGCAGACGGTAGCCGGGGTCGCCGTAGCACTGGTAGGCACCCCAGGTGTTGGCCCCAGGGTGGGCGGCATGGGTGGTCTGGCGCGCCAGCAGCACGGACTGGCCGAAGCTGCTGCCCTGCAGCAGTGCGGTGTAGAAGGTCTGGGCAAAGCTCAGCGCGGCCGCGTCGTCCACCGCCCAGCCGGCGCAGACCACGGCGCGCACGCCCATGCGGATGAACTCGACCCCCAGGTTGGCCGCCAGCAGGTTGTGCGCTCGGGCACCGCCACCGGTGTTGCCCAGATGGCAGCAGTTGATGAACACCAGTTCGGGCACATGGCGCATCTGCACCACGTCGCCCGGGGTCAGGAACACGCCCGGGCCGATGACCATGCCCGAACACAGCTTTTTCTGCGGCAGCGGCAAGGCCTCGCGGCCATCGGGCAATTTCACCGGTGTGGCCAGCGCCGGCGCCGCGGCCTGCAGGATGTCGAAGCCATGCTCGCCATGACCGGCCAGGTGCAGCAGGCGCCAGGGCCGGGCGTGCAATCGGTTGAGCACGGTGTCGGCCGAGGCGTCGATCGCGTCTTCGGTGCGGTAGCCGGCCGCGCCCAGCAGCGCCACCACCTGCTGCGCCTCGCGCCGGGCGCCGGGCAGGTCGGCAAAGCCCAACCAGCCGTCGAGCTGGGGGTTGCCCACCACCAGCGCGGTCTGCTCAAAAGCATGTACCGGCCGTTCGCGAAAGTTCTGCTCCTTCAGCTGGCGCACCATGCCGGCCACCACCGCCGGCGGCCGGCCGTCGTGGCCGAAACGGTCTTCCAGCAGCTCCCACGGGAAGCGTGCCGAGGCTTCGTCCAGCAGCAGCACGGTGGAGCGCTGGTCGGGTGTGCTTTCTTTCAGCCGCTGCGGCAGCAGCATCTCGAACAGGGTCTTGCTGACCTCGGCGTTCTGCGACGCGCTGCCGCAGGCCTGGGCGATGAAGCGGTCGGCCAGGCGCAGCTGGCCCATGGCCAGGGTTTCTTCGGCCCGCGCGCGGTCGCCGATGAGCACAAAGCGCAGCCGGTCGGCGTCACGGTCTTCGGTGATCTCGACCCGCTGCCACCAGGCGTTGTCGGGCTCGAAACGGCTGCGCCGCAAACGGCCCTCACCCTCGACCACCAGGCGCTGCGGCCAGTGCAGTTGCGGCCCCAGATCGGCGCTGCCGACCAGGGCCGACAGGGCCTGCGCCGCGCCGAGGGCCAGGTCTTCGTACAGCTCCATGAACTCGATGTGGCTGATCAGCACCTGCTGGTCGAGCCGGGCCGCTTCGAGCTTGCGGTTGGCCGCCACCGCGCCGCGCAGCAGGGCCTCGGCCGAATCGGCCAGGCTCAGGCTGCCCGCACCGGTGCCCACCAGCAGGCAGCTGATCTTGGCCTGCAGGCGTGTGGGCGCGGTGCTCGCCGGACCAGCGCCGGCCTCGCCCTGGCCCGGTCCGCGCTGCAGCAGCCGCAGCGCATGGTCAAGCAACAGGTCGCGCACGCCGGCCTCCAGCCGGCCCGGCGTGAGCTCGCCGACCTGGCCCAGGCCGACCACCAGCGCGCCCACCGGCGAGCCGCCCGGCTGCGGGTTGAAGAACACCGCGTGCGTGCCCTGCGGGCCGGGGTACAGGCCCAGGTCGCGACGGCGTGTCAGCGGGCCCAGGCTGTCGCTGCCCTTGAGCTGGTGGTCGAGCACGGCCTCTGCGCTGACGATGGTGTCGCCCTGGTAGTGGCCTACCAGCACCGGGTAGCGCGCATAGCGCAGGTCACCATGGCGCACGCTGACCTGCAAGCGGGTGCCGCTGCCGGTGTCGGCCTCGCCCGGTGCCTTGCCGCGCGTGCCGCCAAAGCCCAGCTGGCGCACCGAGGCCTCGTCGGGCAGATCGTCCACCAGCGGCAGGTCAGGCAGCAGAAAGTTTTCGGACGCCGCCGCACTGCGCTGGCCGCCGGGGGGGG
This sequence comes from Betaproteobacteria bacterium, assembly GCA_031417735.1. GTDB lineage: Bacteria > Pseudomonadota > Gammaproteobacteria > Burkholderiales > Burkholderiaceae_C > Pseudaquabacterium. Next base: position 13,608 of record JANOWE010000174.1, on the reverse strand, counting down.
TGATGGCCAGCTGGTCGGTGCGGCCGCTGGCCAGCAGGTCGACATAGCCGCGAAAGATGCGCCGGTCAGCGCTGTTGCTGCACAGCTGGTCGTGGCCGGTATCCGGCGCGTAATAGGTCGGCACGCCGGGCAGGCGGCCCGAGGCCCAGGCCACGGTGCCGTCACCGTCGGCGCTGGCGATCCAGCGCAGTCGCTGGCGCGTGAAGGCCTCGCTCTCGTCGACCACCTGGTGGCCGACCACGGTGGCCGGTTGGCAGCCGGCGACATAGAGCATGTGCTCGGCCGGCACCGCTGCGTTGCGCAGCAGGGTCCAGGTCGATTGGGCCTCGCGCAGCACGGCCTCGTCGACCAGCGGCCAGCTGGCGGCGAGCTGGGTCTTCAGCGCACGCCAGGTACCGGTCTGGGCCCAGGGGTTGGGCTCCTGGTCGAAGGGCAGCAGCTCGGCCAGGCCAGGGAAGCGGCGCACGACGTCGACCACGCCCCGGCTGCCGCGGGTGAAGTCGAGCAGGATCAGCTTGGCCTGGGTCGGGTTCTCGCCGGTCAGCCAGCGCACGGCCTCGAACGAGCCCCGGTTGGGCGTGCCCAGCATCAGCAGCCGGCTGCCCGGCAGCTGGGTCATGCGGCGCCAGGCCGCTGCGCCGGCGCCACCGTCGGCAATCATGGCCCGGGCCACCAGACCGCCCATCGAATGGGCCACGATGTGCAGCGGCTGGCCGCTGCGCTCGGCCTCGGGCAGCAGCGCTTCAAGTTTGCTGGTCAGCAGCACCGCCGCCTGCCGCACCGAGCGCCGCCAGTCATAGGGCAGGATCTCGACCCGGTGGGCCTGGGCCAGGTGCTCCAGCAAGGGGCCGTAGAAGTTGTCGAGCAGGTCGACCGGCGCGACGCCGGTGGCGTCGATGCCGATGTCGCCCAGACCGCCCTTGAGCAGCGCCAGGTAGGCCAGCCAGACCGGCCGCTCGTTGACCGCCAGCGCGCTGCCCATGGTGCCGGGAATGACGACCACGATCGGCCGGGGCGTGGCCGACGCGCGCGAGGCCCGCACCGCCGAACGCCAGCGCGGCTCTTGCTGCACGGCCGTCGCGATGGGCAGGAAACCGGCGTCGCTGCCCTGCTCTCGCGCCAGCGCGGCGCCCAGCCAGGCCATCGAACTCGGGTTGCGGAAGTAATGAAAATGGGTGACCTGCTCGCCCTGGTCGCGCCGCCAGCGAGCGCCGCCATCAGGCCGGCGCATGCCGCCATACATCGATCCGGTGTTGACCACCAGGTCGTGGTCGGCGGCATAAAACCAGTCCAGCGCCAGCAGCTTGAACTGGCCCCACAGACCCTTGCCCTGCACGTCGCCGGCGATCACCGACAGGTCGGCACTGGTGCTCAGGCCCGGCATCTGCAGCAACCGGGTCAGCGCCGAGCCGGGCATCATCGCCTCCAGGCCGGGCAGCGTGCGGGGGTCGGTGCGCTCTTTCACCACCGCGAGCAGAAAATCCAGCGCGTCACCGAACAGGCCGTCGGGCACCAGCGCGTCGACCACGCTGAGCCAGCGGTCGAGCCGGCCCGAGGCCAGCGTGGTGCCGCGCGCCGGGCAGGCCACGCGCACAAAGCGCTGAACCTGGATGCGGCGCTCGTCCAGTTCCTTCAGCAGCAGCAGAAGCCTCTGGCGGTCTTCGGCATAGGCGGCCTGGTGAGCGGCCAGCTCGTCGGCGCCGAGCTGGTTCAGGCCCAGCTGTTCGCCCACGCTGTGGTCGCCGGCAAACAGCCCGTCCAGCAGCGTGCCGGTCAGCGGGTCGCTTTGATGGTCGCGCTGGGCCAGGCACAGCAGCTCGCCCACCAGGCCGCCGCGTGAATGCGAGATCAGGTGCAGCCGCGCGCCCACCGGCAGCTGCTGCACCAGCGCCAGCGCGTTCTGGATCGGGCTCTCGCTCAGGCTGCGGTGCTCCCAGGCGTACATCTCCTGGCCGTAGCGCACCGCAAACTGCTGGCGCAGCGCCTGCGCGGCGCGGCCGGTCTCGTCGTTGCCGGCCGCTGCCAGGTCGCGGTAGCTGCCACCGAAACTGGACATGGTGCCGTGCAAGAACAGCAGCACCGGCTGGTCGGCCTTGACCGTGCCCGGCCCGTCGGCGATGGCGGCCATGGCCAGCGCCGGGCTCAGGTCAACCCGGTACAGGCCGGGATCGCGGCCGAGTTGGCGGCGCTCGAAGCGGGTGCCGATGGCCCGCGCCGCACCTTCGGTCACGCGCACACCGAAGAACTCCAGCAGCTTGATGCCCAGGCCCAGCGCGCCCCTATCGGCGCCCGGCGCCACGTCGCTGCGCAGCGCCATGTTGCGCGGGCCGGCGTCGATCTGCCAATGCGCCGTGCCGTCGCCCCGGGCCAGGGTCTTGTGGCCACGCTCGCGCAGCAGGTCGTCGGCGCGGGTCCACATCACCAGGCCGTTCTGGTACTCCACCCGCACCACCTCGTCGGGCGCCACCGGTGTGGCGGTGGCCGCTGCGTCACGCGCGGCGCCGGGCCGCAACCGGCGCCTGGATTGCACCTGTACCTGTTGCTGCGGCGGCAGCGCACGAGCGGGGCCGTCGTCCACCGCCAGCACCGACAGTGTGGGCAGGGCGGTGTCGGCAGCAGCGCCGCCTGATCGAGTTGGCTTGGGTGACCTGGCCATGGCGATGTCTCCGGTTTGCGGCCAGCTTACCCCTATGCGCGTGGAGCGGCATCCCTACAAAATTCCGGCAGGGCGCCTGTGGATCGAGGCCGTATGCTTCGCGTCAACATGCAGCGGGAGCCAGGGTGGCCGGCGCGCACTACCGGGGCGATGGCGATGGCGATGGTGAACACGATGACGGGCCGCCTGGACGGCAAAGTGGCGGTGGTGACCGGGGCCGCGTCGGGCATCGGTCTGGCCTGCAGCCAGGCCCTGCTGGCCGCAGGTGCGCGCCTGGTGGCGGTGGACCGCGACCAGGCGGCCCTGGCCGCGCTGTGCGACCCGCATGGCGGCGCCGCCATGCCGCTGTGCCTGGACCTGCTGGACGCGGCGGCCTGCGCCACGCTGGTGCCGCAGGCACTGGCGCTGGCCGGCCAGATCGACATCCTGCATGCCAATGCCGGGCTGTATGTGGGCGGCGATCTGGTCGACAACGAGACCTCGGCCATCGACCGCATGCTGAACCTGAATGTCAACGTGGTGATGAAGAACGTGCACGACGTGCTGCCGCACATGATCGAGCGGGGCAGCGGCGACATCATCATCACCAGCTCACTGGCGGCGCATTTCCCCACGCCCTGGGAGCCGGTTTATGCCGCGTCCAAATGGGCCATCAATTGCTTTGTGCAGACCCTGCGCCGGCAGGTCTTCAAGCATGGGCTGCGCGTGGGATCGGTCTCACCGGGGCCCGTCATCACCGGCCTGCTGGCCGACTGGCCACCCGAAAAGCTGGCTCAGGCCAGGGCCGACGGCAGCCTGATCGAGGCCAGCGAGGTGGCCGAGGTGGTGCTGTTCATGCTGAGCCGCAGGCGCGGACTGACCATCCGCGACGTGGTGATGATGCCCAGCAACTTCGATCTCTGACCAGTACTGCGACCCGGAAGGATCGAAACATGATGAAAGCGATGGATTCGGCCCGAAGGCTAGGCGCAAACCGCAGCGATACCCGTAGGTATCGCGACGATGTGCAACGACGCCCTCGGGTCGAAGACGCGGTTTCATGTTTCGATATCTCCGGGTCGCAGTACTAGGCCGAGGCAGGCGCGACCGGTGGCGCCGGCAGCAGTTGCTTCAACGGCTGAGCCTCGTCCGCCAGCGCGGCCGCCGTCACGGCCAGGCGTTCGCCCACCAGCCGCTTGGCGACCATGAACTCGGCCGGACGGTTCACCGCATCGGCCGCGATCAGTTGGCCGCGGCGCAGGTAGAAGCCGATGAAGCTGCGCTGGGCCATGTCACCGCGCAGCACAAACTCGTCAAAGCCCTCGCACAGGCCCACCATCTGCAGCTTCAGCGCGTACTGGTCCGACCAGAACCAGGGCGCGGCAGGCGCGGCACGGGGCTTGCCGCACAGCGTGGCGGCCACCACCCGCGCCTGCTCCAGCGCGTTGGGCACCGATTCCAGCCGGATGCGCCGGCCATAGGCCAGGTTGTCGTGCACCGTGCAATCGCCGGCGGCGAAGATGTCCGGGTCGGACGTGGTGCACAGCGCGTCGACGACGATGCCGCCGTCCACCACCAGGCCCGCCGCCTCGGCCAGCGCCACGTTGGGCAGCATGCCCACACCGACCACCAGCACGTCGGCCGGAATGCGGCTGCCGTCGGCGCAGACCACCGCCGTGACGCGGCCATCGTCAGCGCAGTCCACCCGCACCACCGCTACGCCGGCGCGCACATCGACCCCTGCCTCGCGATGCACGGATTCATAGAACGCCGACAGCTGCGGTCCGGTCACGCGCGCCAGCACCCGCGGCAGCGCTTCCAGTACCGTGACCTCGGCGCCCAGCTTGCGCGCCGACGCGGCCACCTCCAGCCCGATGTATCCGCCACCAATGACCACCAGCCGCGTGCCGGGCAACAGCGCGGCGCGCATCGCGTCGCTGTGCTCACGACGGCGCAGGTAGAAAAGATTGTTTGGCGCAGCGCCCTCGGCCAAACCGTCGACCCGCAGCTGGCGTGCGCTGCCGCCGGTGCACAGCGCCAGCTTGTCATAAGCCAGCGTGCTGCCGTCATCCAGCACCACGCAGCGCGCGGCGGGGGCGATGCGCTGCACCTTCACGCCAGTGCGCACGCTGACCAAGGCCTTGTCGTAGGCAGCCTGCTGGCGGATGGTCAGCGTGTCAGCCGGCGCACTGCCGGCCAGGTAGGCCTTGGACAGCGGCGGCCGGTGGTAGGGCAGGTGCGGCTCGTCGCCCAGCAGCGTGATGGCGCCGGCCCAGCCCTGCTGCCGCGCCGCCACGGCCAGTTCGGCGCCGGCGTTGCCGGCACCCACGATCAGCAGCGCGGGCGGGCGGGAGGGCTCAGGGTCGAGGGGCATGTGGTCTCAGCGTCGATGGGTCCGCAGCGCCAAGCCGCAGCGGCGCTGAAGTCTAGTTCAGCGCCATGCCGCTGACCTGCAAGGCCGCGCCGCCGGTCGGCCGGGCCGGCTCAGGCGCGGTGGTGCACAGGCGCCTGGCCATACACCGGCGTGGGCAACCCGGCCAGCCTGGCTTTCAACTGCAGCGACAAGAACTGCGAGTAATGCCGGCTCTGGTGCAGGTTGCCACCGTGCACCCACAGGTGCGGCACCTGCGTGGGCTTCCACATGTTGCGCAACTCACCTTCCCAGGGCCCGGGGTCTTTGGTGGTGTCCGAGCCCAGGCCCCAGACCTTGCCCAGGCGGTCGGCCACCGCTGGCGTCATCAGGTCGGCCAGCCAGCGGTTCATCGAGCCGTAACCGGTGGCGTAGACCAGCAGGTCGGCCGGCAGCTCGCTGCCGTCGGTCAGCGTGACCGAGTGCGGGTTGATGTGCTCGATGTTGACGCCGCTCTTCAACTTGATGCTGCCATTGGCCACCAGCTCGGACGCGCCGACGTCGATGTAATAGCCCGAGCCCCGGCGCAGGTACTTCATGAACAGGCCCGAGTCGTCGTCGCCGAAGTCGAGCATGAAGCCGGCCTTTTCCAGCCGGCCGTAGAGGTCAGCCTCGCGCCGCTTCATCTCCTCATAAACGGGGATGTGGAAGCTGTGCATGATCTTGTAGGGCACCGACGCAAAGATCAGGTCGGCCTTGTGGTGGTCGATGCCGGCGGCCAGCGCCTGCTCGCTGTACAGCCCGCCCAGCGCCAGCTCCATCAGCGCGGCCGAGGGCGCGATGTGGGTCGACGAGCGCTGCACCATGGTCACGTCCACACCCGCCTCCCACAGCGCGGCGCAGATGTCGTGGGCGGAGTTGTTGCTGCCCAGCACCACCGCCTTCTTGCCGACATAGGCGTCGGGCCCGGGGTGCCGGCTGGAATGGTGCTGGTCGCCTTCAAAGCTTTCGGCGCCAGCAATCTTGGGCACCTGGGCATGGCCGGACACGCCCAGCGCGATGACCAGTTCTTTCGGCCGCAGCGTGATGGTCTTGCCGTCGCGCTGCACCTGCACTGCCCAGCGGCCGCTGGCCTCGTCGTATTCGCAGTGGGTGGCGGTGGTCGAGCCCCAGTAGTTCAAGCCCATGATCTGGGTATAGGCCTCGAGCCAGTCGCCGATCTTGTCTTTGGGCGCAAACACCGGCCAGTCGTCCGGAAAATTCAGGTAAGGCAGGTGGTCGTACCAGACCGGGTCGTGCAGGCACAGGCTCTTGTAGCGATTGCGCCAGCTGTCGCCGGGTTTGGCGTTCTTCTCGACGATGATGGTTGGCACCTCGAGCCGGGCCAGGCGCGCGCCCAGTGCGATGCCGCCCTGGCCGCCGCCGATCACGACCACATCGGGCTGCACCTCGTGGCCCAGCGCGGCACGGTCGGCCGCACGCCGCTGGCCCCAGCTTTGCCGGCCCTGCTGCGCACCATGTTCGGCGCCGGCGGCGCGGCGCTCGCCGGTCTGCTCTTCCATGCCCTTCAACTCGACCATGCTCGTCAGCAGGGTCCAGGCCTTGCCGTCTTTCAGCCGCAGCAGGCCCTTGCCGCGCGAAACGCGGGTCTCGAAGCCGAACCAGGCTTCGGTGATGCCGTCGGCGGTGCTGGCGTCGCCGACGAGCTGCCAGTTCGATGGCGCCACATCGTCCAGCCGCGCGGTCAGCATGTCACGAACCTGAGCCGGACTTTCCTGGGTGCTCAGGTTCCAGGTGAAGCTGACCAGATCGCGCCAGAAGCATGCTTCGCCAAACATCGCCACGGCGGCATCGATGTTGCGGCTGGCCAGGGCTTTGTCGAAGCCGCTCAGCCAGGCTTGCGCAGCGGCGTTGGGTGACTGTTCGGTGTCCGGACTCGACATCAGGCTCTCCTTGGGTTGAGGGTGACCCTTCACTGTGGACCCCTGCCCAGGCCATGGCGAGCCCGGGTTAGTACCCATGCCGCTTGCGCCCAGGAACAGCCTGACCTGCGCTTACAGGCGTTGCACGCTGAGCCCGGCGCCAAACACCGCCTGCGCCGCCGGCAGCAAATGCTCGTGGTGGCTGAGGAAGATGACCTGGGTGTGGCGCGACAGTTCGGCCAGGGCCTGCAGGCCGGCGCGGGCGCGCTGGTCGTCGTAGTTGATGAACAGGTCGTCGGCGATGAAGGGCATGGCGTGGCCCGGCTGACGCGCAGCAGACGCGCCGGGCCGGGCCTCATCGGCCGCCGGCACTTCCAGGTGCAGGGCCAGCGCGGCCAGGCGCAGCGCCAAATAGAGCTGGTCGCGCGTGCCTTCGCTCATGCCGGCAATGGCCACCAGCGTGCCGTCCTGGCGCTGGCCCAGCAGCGTGGGCGGCTCGGCGTCGGCGTCGATCACCAGCCGGGAGAAAGAGCCCAGCGTCAGCGACTGGAAAATGGCGCTGGCTCGGCCCAGCATCGGGCCCTGGCGGGTGTCGCGGTAGCGGTCGATGGCCCATTTCAGCAAGCGCTGGGCGGTGTGCACTTTCAGGTAACGCTCGGCCGCAGCGGCCATCGCGGCCAGGGCCTGTTGGCGGCGGGCCTCGGCCAGCGCGGCCTCGCTCTGGCCGGCGATGGCGGCCAGCGCTGTGCTGGCCTGGGTCAGCTCGCGGGTGATCTGGTCCTGCTGCGTGCGTTCGGCCTCGATGGCGGTTTGGATCTGCTCGATCAGCACTGGAACCTGGCTCGCATCGACGGCCGCCAGCTCGGCCTGCAACGCCGACACCGACAGGCCGTCGCCAGCCTCTTCCAGCGCCGCGCGCGCGCTGGCTGCCGACTGCGCCGCCGCGCGGCGGCGGTCGGACCTTTCGATCAAGGGCCGCAGCTCGGCTGGCTGTTGCACCTGCGCGGCCGCCAGCAGCGGCTGCAGCGCCGCGCCGGCGTGGGCCACGCGCCCGGCGGCGGCCTGGGCCTGGGCCTCCTGGGCCTGGTACTCGGCCAGCAGTTGTTCCACCCGCTGCTGCTGCTGCCGGGCCTGCAGCAAGCGGCCGGCCAGGCTGGCGGCGGTGGCCAGCGGCGCCACAGCCGCGTCGGCACACAGCTCTGGCGCCACAGGCTCGCACAGCGCCAGCAGCTCGCTGCCATAGCTGACCAGCTCTTGCTGCCAGCCGGCGATGCGGCCGTCGCGCAATTCGGCCAGGGCGGTCAGGCGCTGGTCGATGTCGGCCATCACGCCCAGCGCGGCCTGGACGGCGGCGACCTGCACGCCATCGGCGTTCAGCGCCCGGCCATCGGCACCGGCGCGGCCTGCAGGCACCAGACCGGTCAGCCCCGCCCAGGTCAGCGCCTGCTGCCATTGGCCGGCCCAGTCCTGCGCCTCGGCCTGGGCGGCCGCCGCACGCTGCTGCAAGCGGCCCGCACTGGCGCGGGCGCTGTCCAGTTCGCGCTGCAGCGCCTGGCCACGGGCCTGGGCAGCGGTGGCGGCTTCAAGCACATCGCTGGCGTGCAGCAGCAGGCGGTCGACATGGCCCTCAGCTTCAAGCTCTGTCACGGTGCCGGCCTCGGCCAGCGCCGCGCGCAGGGCCTTGGCCGAGGCCTGGGCATGGTCCTGCGCCTGCTCGGCCTGGGCCACGGCCTCCAGCCGCTGCGCGCTGGCCTGTTGCCAGGCCGAACAGGCGGCGCGCCAGCCCTCGAAACGGGCCGGTGGCAATGCAGGCAGGGCCAGGCGCTGCAGCCGGCGGACCCAGTCCTGCTGCTGCTGGCGGATGTCTTGCTGCAGCGTCTGCAGGCCTTGGGCCAGACTGGCCCGTTGAAGCCGCAGGCGCTGCACCTGGTCCTGGCTGGCCTGCAGCGCGGCCAGTTCGGCGGCCTTGTCGTGGCGCTGGTCGGCCAGCGCATCGGCCTGTTGCAGCGTTTGCTCAAACGCCGGCGCCAGTGCGGGCAGCTTCGGCTCACCGGACTTGATGCGCTGCCAGAGTGCGTCGCGCGCACCGCGTGCGGCCGTCAGATCGTCGTGGCTGACCGGATGGTGGGTCTGGCGAAATTGCCGGATGCCCAGTTCCTGCGCCGCCACGCTGTCGTCCAGCGCCTGCTGTTGCTCGACCAGCGTGGCCTGGCGCAGCAGCGCGTCGGCCAGGGCCTGCTGCAGGGCCGCGACCTCGGCCGGACCGGGCAGCGCGCCAAGACGCACCTGATCGGGCTGGAACGGCTTGGCCGAGACGCCCTCATCGGTGGCCGACAGCCACTGCAGATCGGCCTGGGCCTGGTCTTGCGCCAGCTGGCAGCGCCGCAGCGTGGCCTGGTGGCGGCGGCGCTCGCTGGCCAGGTCCCCCAACGACCGGGCACCGGCCACGGCCGCCCGCAGCGCGGCGGGAACCGGCCCCACCGTCACCTGCAGCGCCTGCGTTTCCAGCAGCCGCAGCTGGCTGGCCTGCTCGTCCAGCGCCTGCGCGCTGCTCTGACCGGCCTGCGCCAGCAGCGCAAAGCGCTGGACCAGCGTGGCCAGTGCGGCGCGTTGAGGCGGGGCCGGCAGGGCCTGGCGCAGCGCGGCTTCGTCTGCCGCTGCCGCCAACGCACCTGGCAATTGGCGCTGCAGCGCCTGCAGCTGCTGCCACAGGCCTTGCGCCTGGGTCTGGGCCCGGTTGATCTGGGCCTCGTGCCCGGCCAGTTGCTGGGCGCGGCTGGCCAGCGATTGCACGGCGGCGGCCTGGGCCAGCAAGGCGGCGTCGGGCGACAGACCCGCCAGGGCTTGCTGCGCACGCTGCGCCTGGGCCTGGTGCAGTTGCTGGTCGCGGCCCGCGCTGGCCAGGGCCAGCTCGGCGTCGGCCAGGCGCTGGGCCGCGTCGGCGGGCAGGGGCAGCACCTGCTGCAGCCCGGCCAGTTCGGCCTCACGCTCGGCCAGCAGACGCAGTGAGGGCGCCACCCGTCGCGCGCGCTCCAGACGAATGCGCTCGGTGTGCAAGGTCTGCCAGCGCTGTTGCGCCTGCTGGCCGCGCTGCTGCTGCGCCTGAACGGCCTGCTGCGCCGCCAGCCAGTCGGCGGTGCGCACGGTGGCCGATTTCAATGCGGCCTTGGCCTCGTCGAGCTCGTCCTTGGCGCGGTACCAGGCACGGTGACCGGCAGCCTTGGGCGCCCACAGCGTGTCGGCCTCGGCGCGCAGCTGTTCACGCACGGCGCCCAGGCCGGCCATGCCGCTGGCCGACTGGAACAGCAGCTGGCCGATGTCGCTGGCGTTGTTGAGGATGGCCTGGCCACCGGCCTGCAGCCGGCCATGGTCCAGGCCGAACATCTGATCGAAGCCTGTGCGGTCGGTGCCGGCCAGGAAGGGCAGCAGCACGCTGTCAGGCAGCACCTCGCCCTGGGCGTCGCGCAGGGTGTTCAACCGGCCCTTGCTGCGCACCAGGTCCAGCGTCTGGCCCTGCTGCTGCAGTACCGCCGCCAGGCGCAGCTGCGGCTTGGCATGCACGAAGTCAAAAGCCGAGCGCAGCTCGATGCCGTAGAGCAGGTCCAGGATCGCCTGGCGGGTGGTCGACTTGCCGGCCTCGTTCTGGCCGATGACGAGGTGAAAGTCCATCGCCGCCGGCGCAAAGTCCAGCACCCGGTCGGTGAACTTGCCATAGGCCAGCAGGCGCAGCTGTTGCAGGCGCATGGGTGCTCAGCGTTGCGCGCTGTCCATGGGTGCCGGGGCGGCCAGCTGTGCCAGCAGCGAGGGCACCACGGCCTGCACCAGGCCGGCCAGTTCGCCGCTGCGCACGGCGGCCAGTTCAGGCAAGGCCAACAGCAGTTCGGGCGGGGCCTTGGCAGCCAGTTGCTGCAGGTCTTCGGTCAGGCTTTGCATGAAGGCCTCGTCCTGCTGCACTCCGGCCAGCAAGGTCTGCAGATCGTGTACAGCATCGGCACGTTCGGCTGCTGTGCTGCCGTCGTCCAGCGCCGCCGGCTCGGCCGGTGGCTGGGTCTGAAGCTGGAGTTTTTCTATCCAGAGCCGCTGGTCGGCCAGCGCCGCAGCCTGGGCCAGCACGGCCTCGCGCAGCGCCAGCTCCTGGCCGAAGAGCTGGCCATGGGCGGGGCAGCGGCCTGTGAGCGTGACCCGCAGCACCAGCGGCTGCGCGCCGTCCTGCGCGGCCAGCACCTCCGCCAGGGCCTGGCCGGTGTGCACCAGCACGGCCGGCATGTCGGCCGCGCCGGCCACGTCCACCACCAGACGCTGCCAGCGCAGCACATCGACGATCAGACGCTCAAGGCTGACCTGGCCCGCGTCGTCCACTTCGACCAGCACCGCGCCGCGCGGCCCGGTCTCGCCGATGTGGCGGCCTTGCAGGTTGCCAGGGAAGACCACCCAGGGTGCGTCCGACAGCACCTCATGCTCATGCACATGGCCCAGCGCCCAGTAGTCGTAGCCCCGGGCTTGCAACTCGGCCAGGCTGCAGGGTGCGTAACGTGCGTGGACGGCATTGCCTTCCAACGCGGTGTGCAGCACGCCGATGTTGAACCAGCCCGGCAGCGGCGCGGGGTAGCCCAGGGCCAGGTTGTCCAGCGTGGCGGCATGGGCAAAGCTTTGGCCATGCAGGGCCACGCGCAGAGGCTCGATGCGGTGGCTGCTGGCCTGCCGGCTGCCGAACACCACCACGTTGTCAGGCAGCGGCAGACGGCGGGTCATCTCGCTTTCGGCGTCGTGGTTGCCGAACAGCAGATAGACGGGGATGTCGGCCTCGCGCAGCCTGGCCATCTGGCGCACAAAGTACTGGCCGGTGTTGTAGTCCTTCCAGCTGCCGTCGTAGAGGTCACCGGCAATGACCATGAAGTCCACCGCCCGCGTCACCGCCTCGTCCACCAGCGCGCTGAAGGCGTCTCGCGTGGCGGTGCGCAAGGCCTGCAGTGGCGCGTCGGCATACGCGGCCAGGCCGAGCAAGGGGCTGTCGAGGTGGATGTCGGCGGTGTGGATGAATTTCATGGCACGCGGGCCGCATTGTCGACCAGCGTTGGTCCGCATTCAGCCACTTGATACGCACGACAAACTGTATACACTTGTGTACAAACCTTGCTCAAGGACCTCATCGATGGGACACCTCAGCACCCATGTGCTCGACACCGCGAACGGCTGTCCGGCCGCTGGCATGGTCGTCACGCTGCAGCGGATGGATGGCGATCAGGCCGCCACCATCGAGCGCTTTGCCCTCAACCACGACGGCCGGCATGACGGCGGACCGTTGCTGGACGCCGCCGCCATGGCCGCCGGCCGCTTCCGCCTGCTGTTCGAGGTGGCGCCCTACTTCCGCTCCTTGGGGGTTCAACTGCCCGAGCCCCCCTTCATCGACACCGTGGCACTCGATTTCGGCATCGCCGACGCCGACGGCCACTACCACGTGCCATTGCTGGTCTCGCCCTGGAGCTACAGCACCTACCGGGGCTCTTGATCGGCAGCACCGGCCGCCGCGCGCCGGCACATCTCTTGCGTCGCCTGGATGCAATCACCAAGGAAATCGACATGCCGACCACCCGCCCCGCCCTGCCCTTCACCTGCATGGCCGCCCTGCTGGCGCTGACCGCCCTGCCCGCCGCCGCCTGGCCCGACAAGCCCATCCGCATGGTGGTGACCTTTGCCGCCGGCGGTGCCAGCGACATCGTCGCCCGCACCATTTCAGAGCCCCTGGCCAAGGCCCTGGGACAACCGGTGGTGGTGGACAACAAGCCCGGTGCCGGCGGCACCATCGGTGGCCTGGAGGTGGTGCGTGCGCCGGCGGACGGCTACACGCTGATGCTGAGCAACACCACGCCGACCACCATCGGCCCGTTCGCGGTGCCCAAGCAACCGTATGACCCGGTCAAGCAGTTCAGCCACATCGCCATGCTGGGCGTGGCGCCGGTGCTGATCATGGCCAACCCCAAGAGCGGCCCGGCCAGCCTGAAAGACCTGCCCAAGGCCGCAGCGGCGCCGGGCTTCAATTTCGCCAGCGGCGGCCCGGGCTCGATCGGCCATGTGGTGGGCGAGATGGCCAAGGGGGCGATGAAAATCCAGATGACCCATGTGCCCTACCGAGGCGGCGCGCCGATGACCACCGACCTGATCTCTGGCGTGGTGCCGGTGGGTATCGACGTCATCACCGCCTTTGTGCCGATGGTCAAGGCCGGCCAGATCAAGGCACTTGCAGTGACCACCAAGGCCCGCTCGCCGCTGCTGCCCGAGGTGCCCTCGGTGGTGGAACTGGGCTGGCCGCAGTTGGTGGCTGAAAACTACTTCGGTGTCTCCGGCCCGGCCGGGTTGCCCAAAGAGGTGGTGGACAAGCTGGCCAAAACCCTGGCCGATATCGTCGCCGACCCGGCCGTGCTGCGCCGCTTCGAAGAACTGGGCATCACCGCCGTGAAGATGAGCCCGGCTGAGTTCAGCGAATTCGTCGCCGGCCAGGTTCGCGACTGGGCGCCGGCGATCAAGGCCGCCGACCTCAAGCCCTGAGGCTTGTCGACCGGCTGGCCGACACGAGCAGCCGGCAGCTTGGGGCTCTGGGCTGCCCTTGGTTCTTGGTTGAAGCCGACGTTCGTTGGCCGGCGCGCTGGCCGAGGCCACCAGGCACCCGGCTGCCTGCGTGTCACCCGGGCCCGGCCTGCCAT
>JANOWE010000173.1:0-11648 GCA_031417735.1 Betaproteobacteria bacterium | reverse complement strand
TGGCGGAGACGGAGGGATTCGAACCCTCGATGGAGTTTTAAGCCCCATACTCCCTTAGCAGGGGAGCACCTTCGGCCACTCGGTCACGTCTCCTGGCAAGGTGGCAGATTCTAGCCCAGGATCAGGCCTTTTCCTCGCTGGCGTCCAGACCAAATGCACGGTGCAAGGCACGCACTGCCAGCTCCATGTACTTCTCGTCGATCACCACCGAGGTCTTGATTTCGCTGGTGGTGATCATCTGGATGTTGATGCTCTCTTCCGACAGCACGCGGAACATCTTGCTGGCCACACCGACATGGCTGCGCATGCCGATGCCCACGATCGAGACCTTGCAGATCTTGGCGTCGCCGATCAGCGTGGCCGCACCGGTGGCCGGCAGCACGCTGGTCTTGAGCAGGTCCATGGTGCGCGCGTAGTCGTTGCGGTGCACGGTGAACGAAAAATCAGTGCGACCGTCGTGTGACACGTTCTGCACGATCACGTCGACCTCGATGTTGGCGTCGGCCACCGCGCCCAGGATGTTGAAGGCCATGCCGGGTGTGTCTGGCACGCCGACCACGGTGATCTTGGCCTCGTCGCGGTTGAAGGCGATGCCGGAGACGACGGCTTGTTCCATGTCTTGCTCTTCCTCAAAGGTGATCAGGGTGCCGGAGGCGGCTTCTTCGTCGATGCCGATGTCCCAGGGCGTGAAGCTGGACAGCACGCGCAGCGGCACACGGTACTTGCCGGCAAATTCAACCGACCGGATCTGCAGCACCTTGCTGCCCAGGCTGGCCATTTCCAGCATCTCCTCAAAGCTGATGCGCAGCAGGCGCTGGGCCTCGGGCACGACGCGCGGGTCGGTGGTGTAGACGCCGTCCACGTCGGTGTAGATCAGGCACTCTGCGGCCTTCATCGCTGCGGCCACGGCCACCGCCGAGGTGTCGGAGCCACCACGGCCAAGGGTGGTCACCGAGCCCTCGCTGTCGATGCCCTGGAAGCCGGTGATGATGACCACCCGGCCGGCGGCCAGATCGGCACGCACCCGCATGCCGTCGATGCTCTCAATGCGGGCCTTGGAATAGGCCGAGTCGGTCTTGATCGGCACCTGCCAGCCGCTGTAGCTCACGGCCGGCTGGCCTTCAGCCTGCAGCGCCAGCGCCAGCAAACCCACCGAGACCTGCTCGCCGGTGGCGGCAATGGCGTCGAGTTCACGCAGCGCGGCGTCGTCGATCCTGGCCGGCTGCAACTCCCTGGCCAGGCCCAGCAGGCGGTTGGTCTCACCGCTCATGGCCGATGGCACCACCACCAGCTGGTGGCCGGCGCGCACCCATTTGGCCACCCGCTTGGCCACGTTGCGGATGCGCTCGGTCGAGCCCATCGAAGTGCCGCCGTATTTGTGAACAATCAATGCCATGGTTGCAAGAACTGCGCTGGAGGGATGAACAATCGGGTGGCTTTGGGGCCACAGGCCGCGCTGTGCAGGCACCTGCGCCGAACGGCCAGCGCGCATTTTATCTGCTGCGCTGCAACAAGGCTCACGGACCTGACGGGATCGGCATGTCGGGCAACCAACGCAGACCACGCTGGGCCTGCCCAGGCGGCGCCAGCGCACGCGCGTCGATGCCCAGGCCAGGCACATAGAGCAGACGCTGCCCGGCCCAGACCAGCGGTCCGTCGCGCTGCTGGGCTGGCACGGCCCTGGCCTGGTACTGCTTCTTGAGGCTGCGGGGCTGGCTGCGCGGGGCCAGCTGAAACTGCTCACCGCCCTGGCGCGGCCGCAATTGCGCACACTTCAGATCGGCCAGCGCCAGGCCAGGGCCGGGACCCAGTTCGAACCGACCGGCCCAGGTGGGCACCGAGGTGAGTTCAGACGCCGCCAGATTCAACTCCTGTACGCCTGGCGGTGGAGCTGCTGTGGCCACAGGGGCTGTCGAAGCCGACAACCGCCCACGGTACAAGCTGAGTTCCTGCCCCTGACCGACAGGCCAGCGCAGGCTGGCCGCAGCACTCCGCACCGGCCATTGCTGGCGCAGCCGCTGCACCACGGCGTCAGGCAGGCGCCGGCCGGTCACCTGAAGCCACCATGCGCGCAGTGCGTTGGTGCGGCGTGCGGGTGAAAGCGCCGCCCACCCCGAAGCCAGCAGGCAGCCCTGCCCGTCAACCAGGCCTGCCAGATCCATCGCCGCCAGTTCGGCCAGTGCGGTGTCGGCCTCATGGGCCCGCCGCGCGGCGCCGGCCAGGGCCGCCTCTGCGCCGCTGAAGGCCGCTTCAAGTGCCGGCCAGACCTGCAGCCTCAGCCGGTTGCGGGCCAGGGCCGGGTCCTGGTTGCTGGGGTCTTCCAGAGGACGCAGACGATGGCCGCGCACATAGGCATCGATCGCCGCTCTGGGCTGGTCGAGCCAGGGCCGGGCCCAGACCAGGCCGTCACGCTCGACGCTGACCGGCATCGCCGCCAGGCCGGCGGGCCCGGCGCCGCGCAGGGCCTGCAGCAGCAGGGTCTCAGCCTGGTCACGGCGGTGATGGCCCAGCAGCACGATGCCAGCGCCAGCCCGCCTGGCCATCGTCGCCAATGCGGCATAGCGGCCCAGGCGGGCCCAGGCTTCGACGCTCTGGCCGGCCGCAGGGTGGCCGGCCAACCGCTGCCAGTGCAGGGTCAAGGGCCAGCCGCGCCGCCGCCATCGTGCGGCCAGCCGTTGCAGATGGCGCAGCCAGTCGTCGGCCTGGGCCTGCAGGCCATGGTGGACATGCAGCGCCACCACGCTCAGGCCCAGGTCACGCGCCGAGCGCAGCGTGGCATGCAGCAGCGCGAGCGAGTCACGGCCCCCACTGCAGGCCACCGCCACCACGCCTTGGCCGCTGCTGGCCATGGCCTGACCGAAGTCAGCGGTCCTTGGTGTCGGCGTAGCGGCCGTAGCCCTGCAGCCGTTCGTAGCGGCGTTGCAGCAGCTCTTTGGGCTTCAGGTCGGCGACCTGGCGCAGACCGTCGACCAGCCCGCGCTTGAGCTGCGAGCTCATGTGCCGCAGGTCGCGGTGGGCGCCGCCGACGGGCTCGCTGACCACCTTGTCGATCAGTCCCAGCGCCTTGAGCCGGTGCGCGGTGATGCCCAGCGCCTCGGCTGCGTCACTGGCGCGCTCGGCGGTCTTCCACAAAATGGACGCGCAGCCTTCGGGCGAGATCACCGAGTAGACGGAGAACTGCAGCATCAGCACCTGGTCGGCCACGCTGATGGCCAGCGCGCCTCCCGAGCCGCCCTCGCCGATGATGGTGGTGATGATGGGCACCTCCAGCTGCGCCATCTCGAAGATGTTGCGGCCGATGGCCTCGGACTGGCCACGCTCCTCGGCGCCGATGCCCGGGTAGGCGCCGGGCGTGTCGACGAAGGTGAACAGCGGCAGGCCGAACTTCTCGGCCAGCTTCATCAGCCGCAGCGCCTTGCGGTAGCCCTCGGGCCGTGACATGCCGAAATTGCGCAGGCCGCGCTCTTTGGTGTCGCGGCCCTTCTGGTGGCCGATGACCATGCAGGCCTGGCCGTTGAAGCGGGCCAGCCCGCCGACGATGGAGGCGTCGTCGGCAAAGCTGCGGTCGCCATGCAGCTCTTGCCATTCGGTGAAGATCTCGGCCACGTAGTCCAGCGTATAGGGGCGCTGGGGATGGCGGGCGATCTGCGTCACCTGCCAGGGCGTGAGGTTGGCGTAAATGTCCTTGGCCAACTGCTGGCTCTTCTTGTCGAGCCGGCCGATCTCTTCGGAGATGTCCACCGCCGACTCGGATTGCACGAAGCGCAACTCTTCGATCTTGGATTCGAGCTCGGCAATGGGCTGCTCGAAGTCGAGGAAATGTCGTTTGCTCATCCGCCGGATCAGGTTGGTTGGGTCGGCCCCGGGGCTGTTGTACGCCGGGTCATCACCGAACGCAAAACGGACCCCTGCGGGTCCGTCAGTACGCTACCGGCAGCGGGTCGAGGCTGCGCCAAATGTACCATGTGGCCACCGACCGGAAGGGCGCCCAGCCCTCGCCCAGTTCGCGCGCTTCGGCCCTGGAAACGGGCTCGCCGCTGAAGTAGCTTTGGCTGATGCCCTTGATCAGGCCCAGGTCGTCCAGCGGCAGGATATCGGGGCGCATCAGGTGAAAGATCAGGAACATCTCGGCCGTCCACCGGCCGATGCCTCGAATGGCCACCAACTCGTCGATGATCGCGTCGTCGGCCATCTGCTGCCATTGCGCCACGTGCACGGCACCCCCTTCGAAGTGCTTGGCCAGGTCGGTCAGGTACTCGGCCTTGCGCAGGGACAGGCCGGCACTGCGCAGCGTGGGCGCGTCGTGCAACAGCACAGCGGCCGGCAGCAATCCAGCGGCAGTACCGCCCACCAGAGCGGCAAAGCGGTCCCACACCGACTGCGCCGCCTTGACCGAAATCTGCTGGCCGATAATGGATCGCGCCAAGGTGGTGAAGGCATCGCCCCGGCTTTGCAGACGCGCCTCGCCAAACTGCGGGATCAGCTTTTTCATCACCCGGTCACGCTTGCTCAGGTGGCGGCAGGCGTCGTCCCAGTAGTCGGGTGTGAACCCGGCGGCCAGGGCGACGGCAGGCAGGCTGGCCTCGGCCACACCGATCTCCGCGGCGGGGTTGATGCCCAGCAGACTGGTCTTGGCCATGCTCAGGCCCTGACCCAAGCGGTGCCTGCCGCGCTGTCCTTGAGCTCGACACCCTGGGCCAACAGTTGCTGGCGAATGGCGTCGGCGCGGGCAAAGTCGCGGTCGCGCTTGGCCTGGGCTCGGGCGTCGACCAGCGTGTCGATCTGCGCCTCGTCAAGCCCGGCGCCGGCCTGCAGGTAGGCGCGTGGCGCCTGCTGCAGGATGCCCAAGGTACCGGCCAGCGTGCGCAGCATCAGGCCGGCCGATTCGTCACGCCCCCGGTTCGCGCTGTTGGCCAGGTCGAACAGCACCGCCAGAGCCGCCGGGGTGTTGAAGTCGTCGTCCATGGCCTGCTTGAAGGCCGCCGCGGATGGCGACGCCCAGGCTATGGCCGGCGGTGGCTCGGTCTGGGCGGGCAGGTTCAGCGCATCCAGCGCCGTGTAGAGCCGGCGCAGGGCAGTGCGCGCTTCGTCCAGATGCACATCGGCAAAGTTGAACGGGCTGCGGTAGTGGGTGCGCAGCATGAAGTAGCGCAGCGTCTCGCCGTCGTAGCGGGCCAGCACCTCGCGGATGGTGAAGAAGTTGCCCAGGCTTTTGGACATCTTCTCGTTGTCCACATTGAGAAAACCGTTGTGCAACCAGTAGTTGACGAAGGGCTGGCCGAACACGCCTTCACTTTGCGCAATCTCGTTCTCGTGGTGCGGGAACTGCAGGTCCTGGCCACCGCCATGGATGTCGAAGCGCTGGCCCAGCAGCGCACAGGCCATGGCCGAGCATTCAATGTGCCAGCCGGGGCGGCCCGGACCGTAGACACCGTCGAAGCGCGCGTCGGCCGGCTCGTCAGGCTTGGCGGCCTTCCACAGCACGAAGTCGAGCGGGTCGCCCTTGCCGTCGGCCACCGCCACCCGTTCACCGGCGCGCAGGTCGTCCAGGCTCTTGCCGGACAACTTGCCATAGCCCGGGAACTTGCGCACCGCGTAGTTCACGTCACCGCCACTGGCACGGTAGGCCAGGCCCTTGTGCTCCAGCGTGCCGATCATGTCGAGCATCTGCGGCACATAGTCGGTGGCGCGAGGCTCGTCGGTGGGCGGCAGGATGCCGATGGCGGCAATGTCCTCGCGCATGGCCGCGATCATCTCGTCGGTCAACTCGCGAATCGTGATGCCGCGCTGAACCGCGCGCTGGATGATCTTGTCCTCGATGTCGGTGATGTTGCGCACATAGCGCACCTGGTAGCCGCTGGCCAGCAACCAGCGGTAGACCACGTCGAAGGCCATCATCATCCGCGCATGGCCGATGTGGCACAGGTCGTAGATGGTCATGCCGCAGACATACATGCGCACTTGGCCAGGCTCGATGGGCTCGAAGACTTCGAGTCGGCGGGTCAGCGAGTTGTGAATGCGCAGGGTCATGGGCAGGGGCCGGGTCAGGCTGTCCGTCTTGGAATCAGCTGTGCCGGGAACCGGGATGCGACGGGAGGCGAGGGTCAGCGCCGACGGTGGCTTGGCCACCGCGCCGGCGCCAGGTTCTGGCCACCGGCACCGCTGCCGCAGCAGGGGTCGATACAATCAAATCAGTATAGCGGCGGCCCCTCCGCCGCTGCGTCAAATCACCGTGCTTGTGCTGGTAAACACTGCCATGCCCAGCAACTGCCCACGCCAATCGCGCGCCCCCTGCCCTGATGCCCTGATGCCCTTTCCCGCCTTCAACGCTGAACGCCGCTGGCAGCCCGCCGCTCGGCCCGCAACGCAAGCCCTGATGCGTCCTGGTCTGAGCCTCATGCTGCCCGCGCTGCTGGCAGGCTGGCTGGCCTGCACACCCGCCCTTGGCGCCACCGCCCAGCCTGTCCAGGCCGAAGGCCAGATCCCGGCAAGCGTTGCCAGCATCGAAGAACAGTTCCGACGTGGTGAGCAAGGCCAGGCGCTGCAGCGTCTGCATCTGGCGCTGACCCAGCGCCCGCAGGACGGCGCACTGCGCTTTCTGCAGGGCGTGCTGCTGTCGGACATTGGCCGCAGTGACGAAGCGGCGCAGGTCTTCCAGGACCTCATCGGGTCCTTTCCCGAACTGCCCGAGCCCTATAACAACCTGGCCGTGCTGCGTGCCGCGCAGGGCCAACTCGACAACGCGCTGGCGCTGCTGCAGTCGGCCCTGCGTCTGGCGCCCGACTACCGAACCGCCCATGAGAACCTGGGCGACGTCTACCTGCGCCTGGCCATGCGCGCCTACGAACGCGCGGCCCAAGGCGCGCAGACCGGATCGGCACTGGCGAACAAGCTGCGCCAGGCGCGTGAACTGGCCCAGGTGCGCTGAACTGCCCGAACGCGCAGGACCCCCCATCCATCAGGAGAATCAACATGACGCTTTTCGAACGCACCGCCATGCGCCCGTTGACCATCACCCTGGCCCTGGCCGCCGGCCTGCTGTGGGCCCCGGCCACCTGGGCCCAGACGGTTCGCCTGAGCACCAGCATGGGCGACGTGGTGCTGCAATTGGACGCCGACAAGGCGCCCAAGACCGTGGCCAATTTTGTGCAGTACGTCAAGGCTGGCCACTACAACGGCACGGTGTTCCACCGCGTGATCGACGGCTTCATGGTCCAGGGCGGCGGCATGTCGGCCGAGATGCAGGAGAAGGCCACCCGTGCGCCGATCCCGCTGGAGTCGCGCAACGGCCTGTCCAATGTGCGCGGCAGCCTGGCCATGGCCCGCACCAATGTGCCCGACTCGGCCACCGCGCAGTTCTTCATCAACCTGGCCGACAACCAGCGGCTGGACGCTGTCAACTCGTCCGACGGCAATGGTTATGCGGTGTTCGGCAAGGTGGTCGAAGGGATGGACGTGGTCGAGCGCATCAGGGCCGTGGCCACCGGCAACCGCGCCGGCCACCAGAACGTGCCACTGCAGGCCATCGTCATCAAGCAAGCCACTTTGATCAACCCCTGAACAGGAAACCCAGCATGACCAAGACTGTAGAAATGACCACCAGCGCAGGCAGCCTGCGCATCGAACTCGACGACGCCAAGGCCCCCTTGAGCGTCGAGAACTTCCTGGCCTACGTCAACGCCGGCCACTACGACGGCACCATCTTTCACCGCGTGATCCCGGGCTTCATGGTCCAGGGCGGTGGTTTCGACGAGCAGATGGGCCAGAAGGCCACCCGCGAGACGATCCAGAACGAGGCCAGCAACGGCCTGAAGAACGAGAAGTACACCCTGGCCATGGCCCGCACCAACGCGCCGCATTCGGCGTCATCGCAGTTCTTCATCAACGTCAAGAACAACGACTTTCTGAACCACACCGCACCCAGCGCACAGGGCTGGGGCTATGCCGTGTTCGGCAAGCTGGTCTCGGGCATGGACGTGGTGGACCAAATCACCCAGGTCCCCACCGGCAACGTCAAGGGCCATGGCGATGTGCCCTTGACCCCGGTGCTGATCATCAAGGCCGTCGAGATCAGCTGACCGGCATGGCCAGCGACCTGCCGGCGTTTCCGACCTGGCAGGCCGACCCGGTCTGGCACTGCATCGACCTGCTGTCCGACGTGCACCTGCACGCCGACCAGCCGCTGACTTTTGCCGCCTGGCGTGATCATCTGCTGAACACCAAGGCACCTGCGGTGCTGATGCTGGGTGACGTGTTCGAGCTCTGGGTCGGCGATGATGCCCGGCATGCAGGCTTCGAGCAGCAGTGCCTGCGGGTGCTGCGAGAGGCCTCGACGCGACGCTTCCTGGCCTTCATGCCGGGTAACCGCGATTTCCTGGTCGGCGATGCGCTGCTGGCCGACGCCGACGTGACGCGGCTGGCTGATCCCAGCGTGCTGCTGGCCTTTGGCTCACGCTGGCTGCTCAGCCACGGTGACGCGCTGTGCGTGGCCGACACCGACTACCAGCGCTTTCGTCAGCAGGTGCGTGGCGCAGACTGGCAGCAGGCCTTTCTGGCCCGGCCCTTGGCCGAACGCCAGCGGCAGGCGCGCGCCATGCGTGAGGCCAGCAGTGCCCATCAGGCGGCCATGGCACCCGGTGACTGGAGCGATGTGGACGCCGCCGAAGCCGTGCGCTGGCTGCAGGCAGCCGACGCCCCGGTGCTTATCCATGGCCATACACACCAACCAGGGCGCCACGCTTTGGCACCTGGCCGTGAACGCCGGGTGCTGGGCGACTGGGCCTTTGATGAGCAGCCTCGCCGCGCCGCCTGTCTGCGGCTCAGCGCCACGGGCCTGCAGCCGCTGGACCTGGCGGCATGAAGGCGCTGTGGCAGCGCTGGCAGGCGCAGCGCGAGACACGCCTGCTTCAGACGCGCGCCATTCCCGATGCACTTTGGAATTTGACCCTGGCCCGGTTGCCCTTCCTGGCCCGGCGGTCAGACCCCGACCGGGCCGAACTTCGCCGCCTGGCCACGCTGTTTCTGACCGAGAAGGAATGGAGTGGCGCTGGCGGGCTGGAGGTCGACGACATGATGGCGGTGCACATCGCTGCACAGGCGGTGCTACCCGTGCTGCGCTTCGGCCTGGCGCCCTATGCCGGCTTTGTCGGCATCGTGGTTCATGCCGACGAGGTGACCGCCCGACGCGAGGTGATTGACGAGGACGGCGTGGTCCATGCCTACGATGAGACCCTGGCCGGCGAGGCCATGGCTGGTGGCCCGGTGATGCTGAGCTGGCGCGATGTGGCGCATGCCGGCGACTCCGCCGAATGGGGCTACAACGTGGTGGTGCATGAATTTGCCCATGTGCTGGACATGGCCGACGGCCAGGCCAACGGCATGCCACCGATGACCGAGGCCGCACTGCGAGACGACTGGATCGCCCTGCTGCCACCCGCCTACGAGCAGCTGTGCGTCGCTGTCGACGCCGGTCAGGACACCTTGCTCGACCCCTACGGCGCCAGCGACATCAGCGAGTTTTTCGCCGTTGCCAGCGAGTGTTTTTTCGTGATGCCCAACGAGCTGCGCGCCGAGCATCCCGCGTTGTACGGACTGCTGGCGCGCTACTTCAAGCAGGACCCGGCGGTGAACTGAGAGGCCGCGGGCGCGGCCTGTGTTCAGACCGCAGCCGGTTCGGCCTTGGTCTTGTCGTTCTTCTTCGGCGGCTGGATGTCCAGCAGCACCTTGGCGTCGGCGTCGATGTCGACCTTCAGGCGGCCACCGTCGGTCAGACGGCCGAACAACAGTTCGTCGGCCAGCGCGCGGCGGATGGTGTCCTGAATCAAGCGCTGCATCGGCCTGGCGCCCATCAGCGGGTCGAAGCCCTTCTTGGCCAGATGCGCGCGCAGCGCGTCGGTGAAGGTGACCTCGACCTTCTTCTCGGCCAGTTGCGCTTCAAGCTGCAGCAGGAACTTGTCGACCACGCGCATGATGATGTCCTCGTCCAGCGCGCGGAACGACACCGTGGCGTCGAGCCGGTTGCGGAACTCGGGTGTGAACAAGCGCTTGATGTCGGCCATCTCGTCGCCCTGCTGGCGCGAGTTGGTGAAGCCGATGGTCGACTTGTTCATCGCCTCGGCGCCGGCATTGGTGGTCATGATGATGATCACGTTGCGGAAGTCGGCCTTGCGCCCGTTGTTGTCGGTCAGCGAGCCATGGTCCATGACCTGCAGCAGCACGTTGTAGACGTCGGGGTGGGCCTTTTCGATCTCGTCGAGCAGCATCACGCAATGCGGCTTCTTGGTCACCGCCTCGGTCATCAGGCCGCCCTGGTCGAAACCGACATAGCCCGGCGGCGCGCCGATCAAACGGCTGACGGCATGGCGCTCCATGTACTCGCTCATGTCAAAGCGGATCAGCTCGATGCCCAGGATGTAGGCCAGCTGCTTGGCGACTTCGGTCTTGCCCACGCCGGTGGGGCCCGAGAACAAAAAGCTGCCAATCGGCTTGTCGCCCTTGCCCAGGCCTGAGCGGGCCATCTTGATGGCTGCGGCCAGCGCGTCGATGGCCGGTTCCTGGCCGAACACCACGCTCTTCAGATCGCGGTCAAGCGTCTTCAGCTTGCTGCGGTCATCGTTTGACACAGATGCCGGCGGGATGCGCGCGATCTTGGCCACGATGTCTTCAACCTCGGCGCGGGTGATGGTCTTCTTCTGCTTGTTCTTGGGCAGGATGCGCTGCGCCGCGCCACACTCGTCGATGACGTCGATGGCCTTGTCAGGCAGGTGGCGGTCATTGATGAACTTGGCTGACAACTCGGCCGCAGCCTGCAGCGCGCCCAGCGCGTACTTCACGTTGTGGTGGTCTTCGAAGCGCGACTTCAGGCCCTTCAGAATCTCCACCGTCTCCTCGACCGAGGGCTCGACCACATCCACTTTCTGGAAGCGGCGTGAGAGCGCGGCGTCTTTCTCGAAGATGCCGCGGTATTCGGTGAAGGTGGTCGCGCCTATGCACTTCATGGCACCGCTGGACAGCGCGGGCTTGAGCAAGTTGCTCGCATCCAGCGTGCCGCCCGAGGCCGCGCCGGCGCCGATCAGGGTGTGCACCTCGTCGACGAACAGAATCGCGTGGGGCATGTCCTTCAATTGTTTGAGCACGCCCTTCAGGCGCTGCTCGAAGTCGCCCCGGTACTTGGTACCGGCCAGCAGCGAGCCCATGTCCAGCGAATAGACCACCGACTGCGCCAGCACCTCGGGCACGTCGCCCTGGGTGATGCGCCAGGCCAGGCCTTCGGCAATGGCGGTCTTGCCCACACCGGCTTCGCCGACCAGCAGCGGGTTGTTCTTGCGCCGGCGGCACAGGATCTGGATGACACGCTCGACCTCGAACTCGCGGCCGATCAGCGGATCGATCTTGCCTTCCTTGGCCTGCTGGTTCAGGTTCTGCGTGAACTGGTCCAGCGGCGTGCCCTTGCTGGAGTCGGTGGCCTCTTCCTTCTCGGCCTCGCCCCCGGGCTCACCCGGCTTGCCGGGCTCGGGCGGCTCGCTCTTCTTGATGCCGTGGGCGATGAAATTCACCACGTCCAGCCGGGTGACGCCCTGCTGGTGCAGGTAGTACACGGCGTGCGAGTCCTTCTCGCCGAAGATCGCCACCAGCACGTTCGCGCCGGT
>JANOWE010000172.1:0-15167 GCA_031417735.1 Betaproteobacteria bacterium | reverse complement strand
GATGTCGCAGCGCTTGAGCGCGGCGATGTCGAAGGCATCGTGCAGCTTGCCTTCGCTCTTTGCCATCGAAGGTGCCGCGCCGCCGGCATTGCTGGTGGAGAAGAACATCGGCTCGATGAGCGCAAAGTCGCCCTCGGCCTGCATGCGGTCCATCAACACCGAGCCGACCATGCCGCGCCAGCCGATCAATCCTACGGGTGCCATTTTTTTAGCCCTTGGTTGCAGTCCAGACCCCTTGTTGCCCGGCTCGTTTCGCCGGGGTCCAGGAACGGGGCGAGACGATCCGGAGCTCAGCGGCTCTTGGTAATCGTGGTGGTGGCCTTGCTGTCGGTCTGTGCGGCCAGGGCCGCGACGACGGCGTCGCCCATTTGCCGAGTGCCCACGCGCCGCATGCCGTCACTGAAGATGTCGCCGGTGCGCAGGCCGTCAGACAGCACAGCGCTGACCGCGGATTCGATCCGGTCGGCGGCTTCGGCTTGGTTGAGCGAGTAGCGCAGCATCATGGCGGTGGACAGAATTGTAGCCAGCGGGTTGGCCACGCCCTTGCCGGCAATGTCGGGCGCGCTGCCATGGCTGGGCTCGTACAGGCCTTTGTTGTTCTTGTCCAAGGACGCCGAGGGCAGCATGCCGATGCTGCCGGTGAGCATGGCCGCCTCGTCCGACAG
The DNA here is from genome assembly GCA_031417735.1 of Betaproteobacteria bacterium. GTDB lineage: Bacteria > Pseudomonadota > Gammaproteobacteria > Burkholderiales > Burkholderiaceae_C > Pseudaquabacterium. The sequence goes on along the minus strand of JANOWE010000172.1, from coordinate 14,502 downwards.
GATGTCGCCGAACATGTTGCCGGTGACCACCACGTCAAAGGACTTGGGCGCCTTGACCAGCTGCATCGCCGCGTTGTCCACATACATGTGGTCCAGCGCCACGTCGGGGTAGCCGGCATGCACGTCGGTGACCACGTCGCGCCAGAACTGGAAGGTCTCCAGCACATTGGCCTTGTCGACGCTGGTGACCTTGCCACCCTGGCCACCTGAACGCTTGCGCGCGGCCTGGAAGGCCACATGGGCGATGCGCTCGACCTCGGGCCGGCTGTAGCGCATGGTGTCGAAGGCCTCTTCGGCACCCGGAAAATGCCCGTCCACTGCCACGCGGCGGCCTCGCGGCTGGCCGAAGTAGATGTCGCCGGTGAGCTCGCGGATGATCAGGATGTCCAGCCCGGCGACCAGTTCGGGCTTCAGGCTGGAGGCCTTGGTCAGCTGCTCGTAGCAGATCGCGGGGCGGAAGTTGGCAAACAGGCCCAGGTTCTTGCGCAGGCCCAGGATGGCCTGCTCGGGCCGGTAGGGGCGCTCGAGCTTGTCGTACTTCCAGTCGCCCACGGCGCCGAACAGCACCGCGTCGGCGGCCTGGGCCAGGGCCAGCGTGGCCGGCGGCAGCGGATGGCCATGGGCGTCATAGGCGGCGCCGCCGACCAGGGCGGTTTCGGTCTCGAAGCGCAGGTCCAGCACGGCCAGCACCTTCATGGCCTCGGCCATGATCTCGGTGCCGATGCCGTCACCGGGCAGGATGGCAATCTTCATCGGTGGTTTCCTTTGGAATGGGGTGTCAAAGCCTGTTCAGGCCGGCATCAGAGCAGTTTTTGGGCCAGCCAGGGCATGCGCGCCAGCCGCTCGGCCTCGAAGGCCTTGATCTTGTCGGTGTGGCGCAGCGTCAGGCCGATGTCGTCCAGGCCGCCCAGCAGGCAGAACTTGCGGAAGGCCTGAACCTCGAATGGCAGTTCCGTGCCGTCGGGCTTGACCACCACCTGGCGCGCGAGGTCCACGGTCAGCCGGTAGCCGACAAACGCCGCCACCTCGTCGAACAGCCTGGCCACCTGGTCTTCGGGCAGAACAATCGGCAGCAGGCCGTTCTTGTAGCAGTTGTTGAAGAAGATGTCGGCAAAGCTGGGCGCGATGACGCAGCGAAAACCGTACTGGTCCAGCGCCCAGGGCGCATGTTCACGGCTGCTGCCACAGCCGAAGTTCTTGCGCGCCAGCAGCACCGAGGCGCCCTGGTAGCGCGCCTGGTTCAGCACGAAATCGGGGTTGGGTCGGCGGCTGGCCGGGTCTTGCCCCGGCTCGCCCTTGTCCAGAAAGCGCCATTCGTCGAACAGGTTCTGGCCAAAGCCGCTGCGGGCGATGGACTTCAGAAACTGCTTGGGAATGATGGCGTCGGTATCGACGTTGGCGCGGTCGATCGGGGCGACCAGGCCCTGGTGCACGGTGAAGGCTTGCATGGTGGTGACTCCTGCGTTCAGAGCGTCTTGCGGATGTCGACGAAGTGCCCGTTCAAGGCGGCGGCGGCGGCCATGGCCGGGCTGACCAGGTGGGTGCGCCCACCCGCGCCCTGGCGGCCTTCGAAGTTGCGGTTGCTGGTCGACGCGCAGCGCTCGCCGGGCTCGAGCCGGTCGGCGTTCATGGCCAGGCACATGCTGCAGCCGGGTTCGCGCCATTCAAAGCCGGCGGCCTTGAAGATCTCGTGCAGGCCTTCCTTCTCGGCTTGGGCCTTGACCAGGCCAGAGCCCGGCACCACCAGCGCCAGCTTCACATTGGCCGCCACCCGGCCGCCGATGCGGCGCACCACGGCTGCGGCCTCGCGCATGTCTTCGATGCGGCTGTTGGTGCACGAGCCAATGAAGACCTTGTCGATGCGGATGTCGGCCACCGCCTTGTTCGGCTCCAGACCCATGTAGGCCAGGGCGCGCTCGATGGCGTCGCGCTTGCTGTCGTCCTTTTCCTTGTCGGGGTCGGGCAGGCGGGCGTCGATGGGCAGGACCATCTCGGGGCTGGTGCCCCAAGTCACCTGGGGCTTGATTTGCGCCGCGTCCAGTTCCACGACCTGGTCGAAGGTCGCGCCGGGGTCGCTGACCAGGCTGCGCCAGTAGACAGTGGCCTGCTCGAACTCGACACCGGTCGGCGCCATGGGTCGGCCCTTGACGTAGGCGATGGTCTTGTCGTCCACCGCCACCAGTCCGGCGCGGGCGCCGGCTTCGATGGCCATGTTGCACACCGTCATCCGGCCTTCCATGCTCAGCGCACGGATCGCCGCGCCGCCGAACTCGATGGTGTGGCCGTTGCCGCCAGCGGTACCGATCTTGCCGATGATGGCCAGCACGATGTCCTTGGCGGTCAGACCCCGGGCCAGCTGGCCCTCCACCCGGACCAGCAGATTCTTGGCCTTCCTGGCCAGCAGGGTCTGGGTGGCCATCACATGCTCGACCTCGCTGGTGCCGATGCCATGCGCCAGCGCACCGAAGGCGCCATGGGTGCTGGTGTGGCTGTCGCCACAGACCACCGTCATGCCCGGCAAGGTGGCGCCCTGCTCTGGCCCGATCACATGGACGATGCCCTGGCGCTTGTCCAGAAACGGAAAGTAGGCAGCGGCGCCGACGGCTGCAATGTTGCTGTCCAGCGTGGTCACCTGCAGCCGGCTGGTGGGGTCGGTGATGCCGTCGTAGCCACGCTCCCAGCCGGTGGTGGGCGTGTTGTGGTCGGCGGTGGCGACGATGGAGCTGACCCGCCAGACCTTGCGCCCGGCCAGGCGCAAACCTTCGAAGGCCTGCGGGCTGGTCACCTCGTGGACCAGGTGGCGGTCGATGTAGAGCACGGCGGTGCCGTCGTCTTCGGTGTGCACGACATGCTCGTCCCAGAGCTTGTCGTACAGCGTGCGGGCGGGGGTGGCTGAGGTCATGGTCTGGCTTTCGGGCTGAACCGGGATTGTCGCGCTACGCCGTCGGGGCTGGGCAGAGGCGATGAATCGGAGCTGGAAGTGGTGCGGTCAAGCAGATCGACTGGCTGCCATTCGGCCATCGCGCTGGTATTGAGCGAGCGGATGTGGCGCACCGGCGCCAGATGCTCGCGCTCGGCACCCCGCGTGATGTTGCGTGTCGCGGCGATGGCCAGCACGAGGTTGAGGGTGGTGAGGTCCAAGCGCATGGGTGGGTCAGCCGCTGGCTGCGCTGCATTTTCAACGAAGGCTGCGCTTCCCGTCTGCGGACAGCGGAAGTCATGCCATCGCCCATGGCGAAGTCAGGGGACCAGGTTCACCGCCCGAGCGCGGAGCAGACGGCTACCGAAGCCAAAAACTACACTGGCGTCTGACCGAGCCCCTGCCCCACGCCATGCCATCGCCACACACCAAGCTGCCCCTGCTGCCCGACCAACCCAATGCCGGCAAGCCAACGGCCGATGCCGACGCCCGCCTTGTGCTCGATGGCCTGTGCTTCATGCAGGCACCGAGCACCGTCAACCGGCTGGGCGAAATGCTGGCCCATGGCCACTGGCAGACCCAGCGCGGCGGCGCCTTCAGCCCCCAAGTGCTGCGACCGCTGTTGACCGAACTCAAAGCCCAGGGCCTGGTCGAGCATGACGACCAGGGCCGCTGGCAGCCCCTGGCCACGCTGGGCGCGCGCCGCTTTGGCGAACTGGTGGACGAGCCGGCCAGCCGCGACCGCTGGTGGTCGGCCTGGCGTGGATTGATGCGTTTTGACACCAGCTGGCATCTGGAACAGCTCTACGACGCCGCTCTGATGGGCGCGCTGCGCGTGGTGGTCTGGGCCGGCGGCGGTCTGGCCGACTACCAGCGGCTGTGCCGCCTGACCGGGGGCGGCCAGATCAGCCCGGTGCATCTGGCGCTGGCCCTGCTGCGGCCGTTTGATGCGGCGCGATGGCAGCGCATGAACGCCGAACTGCAGCTGCAGCTGCTGCGCGAGCTGCTGAGCCTGCCCCTGTCCGACGATGAATCGGTCACCGCGCCGCTGTGGTCCTGGCTGCACCACCGCAGCCAGGCCGACGCCGCCGCCCTGCACGACTTCGTGCGCCTGGCCCTGGCCAGCCGCCTGGTGCTCTGTGGCCAGACCGGCGAGGCCCGGCGCGTGGTCGACAGCCTGCCCGGCGCGGCCAGCGACGCGCTTCGGGCCGGCGCCGACATCGCCGACGGCCATTTCGAGGCCGGTATCACCGCCTTCGAGACCGCGCTCAAACAGCGCATGGCCGAAACCGGCAAGCGCAAGCAGCTGCTGCCCGAGGCGCTGGCCTGGGTCTATGCGCTGGCCCTGCTGTCGCGCAGCACCCCGGCGCAATGGACCGCCGCGCGCCGTTTTGTCGCCGGCGAGGCGGGCCGCCGCGATGCCGACCCCTACACCTTCTGGGGCATCTGGCAAGAGGCCATCGACCAGCGCCTGGGTGACAGCCCACGCGACGCCGGCCGCTTCCACCTGCTGTTCAATCCCCAGCGGCGGCTGCCCGGCCAGCAGCAGCTCAGCCACCTGCTGCTCGCGGCCTGGCTGGGCCACCGGCCCACCAGCATGGCCGCGCTGCGCGATCTGGTTCAGCGGCTGGACCTGGGCTATGGCGCCAGCGGCCATGCCTGGCTGGCCCTGCTGACCCGCCGCGCCGGTGCCCTGCTGCTGGGCGAAGCGCCGGCGGCGGCCGACGCTGCCCTGCCCTTCCCGATCGGCGCGCCGGCCGACCGCTGGCGCGAAGCGCTCAACGCCATCGTCGCGCTGGGCGCGGTGCCTGGCGCCGATGGCACGGCCAGGGCCGACGGCGCCACTGACCGCCTGGTCTGGTTGTTGCAGGCCAGCCGGGCCGGGCGCATCAAGGCCGTGCTGGTGACCGAGCAAAAGGCCGGCGCACGCGGTCTGGGCAAGCCCAGGCCGGTGTCGCTGCTGAACCTGCAAAAGCGCGGCGACCTGCCAGCCCATGACGCCGCCGTGCTGCGGGCGGTCAAGAAAACGCCCTTCGGCGCCAAGCTTTACATCGACAGGACCCTGGCCGTGCAGGCCCTGCTGCGCCACCCGCATGTGGCCTGGATGGAAGACCCGCTGCGCTTCATCGAACTGGCCGAGAGCCTGCCGCAGCTGGAGGTATTGAGCCGGGGCGATCAGCTGCAGTTCAAGGTGCTGGACCCGATCCGGCCCGAAGACCAGGACGCGCTGGCCGACAGCGAAGACGATGATGACGAGCTCGACGACGATGACGGCGACGGCGACGATTCGGTCTGGAACTACCGCCGCAGCCGCAGCGAACCCAGCCGGCCGCCGGTGCTGCTGTTTCGGGACGGCAGCGACCGCGCCCGCCTGGTGCGTGTCACGGCCGCGCAGCTGCGCGTGGCCGAACTGGTCAGCCAGGGCTGGCAGGTGCCCACCGGCGCGCGGGCCGAGCTTGACGCCGCGCTGCGGGTGCTGGGCACGCACTTTCAGCTCGCCAGCGACGCCGACACCGGCCAGCAGGTGCCGGCCAGTGCGGTGCTGCATGCCGAGCTGACACCGGTGGGCCTGGCCCTGCAACTGCAGCTGGTGGCCGCGCCCTTTGGCGACTTCGGCCCGCGCCTGCCGCCCGGTAGCGGCCGTGAGCGCGTGACCACCGTGCACCAGGGCCTGACCCTGTCGACCCAGCGCGACCTGGCCGCCGAGCGCGCCCCGCTGCAATCGCTGCACCAGGCCCTGCCCTGGCTGGACGATGGCCAGCATCTCTGGACCCTGGACGACCCCGAGCAGGCGCTGGCGGCGGTGGAAGCACTGAATGGTCTGGCGCCGGACATCGTCTGCGAATGGCCCAAGGGCCAGCCCATGCGCGTGCGCCAGGCCGAGGCCCGGCAGGTCGCGGTGCGGGTGAGCAGCGGCCGGGGTGACTGGCTCAGCCTGGACGGCGAACTCACGCTGGACGGCGGCGAGGTGCTGCGGCTGGAGCAGCTGCTGGCCCTGCTGGCCACCGGCCGCAGCCGCTACATCGCCCTGGGCGACGGCCAGTTTCTGGCCCTGACCGACACCTTGCGCCAGCAGCTGGCCGATCTGCGCGCACTGGCCCAGCCCCAGGGCGGCGGCCACCGCATCGCGGCCATGGCCGCGCTGGCCTGGTCCGGCCAGGACGGCGCACCCACGCTGCAAGGTGATGCGGCCTGGACCAGGCGCCTGCAGCGCTGGGACCAGGCCCAGCAGCGCGAGCATGTCCTGCCCGCCGGCCTGCAGGCCGAGCTGCGCGACTACCAGGTGGCGGGCTGGCGCTGGCTGATGCGCCTGGCCGACAGCGGTTTTGGCGCGGTGCTGGCCGACGACATGGGCCTGGGCAAGACCCTGCAGACTCTGGGCCTGCTGGTGGCGCGGGCGATCGGTGGCCCGGCCCTGGTGGTGGCGCCGACCTCGGTGACCGGCAACTGGCTGGCCGAGGCGGCGCGCTTCACGCCGGGCCTGAGGGTCTCGCTGTACGGCGATGTTCGCGCCGCGGGCGAGCCCGACGATGACACGTTTGAGGCCGCCGAGTCGGCCGAGTCGGACGGCAGCACCGACAAGCCCGAGGACGACAGCCGCACCGCCGCTCGTCGCGCCCAGCTGCAGGCGCTGGGGGCCGGCGACCTGCTGGTCTGCAGCTATGGCCTGTTGCAGCGCGACGCTGAACTGTTCGCCGGCTACGAATGGCACACCGTGGTGCTGGACGAGGCCCAGGCGATCAAGAACCCGGCCGCCCGCCGCAGCCGCGCCGCCCATGCGCTGCAGGCCGAGGCCAAGATCGCACTGACTGGCACGCCGATCGAGAACCGGCTGGCCGAGCTGTGGTCGATCATGGCCTTTGCCAACCCCGGCCTGCTGGGCAGCGCCGAGACCTTCAACCAGCGCTTTGCCAACCCCATCGAACGTGACGGTGACACCCATGCCAGCCGCCGCCTGCGCCGCTTGATCGCGCCCTTTGTGCTGCGCCGGACCAAGACCGAAGTGCTGGCCGACCTGCCACCGCGCACCGAGATCGTCCACCAGGTCGTCACCGGCGCCAAAGAGCGCGCCCTGCTCGAAGCGCTGCGCCGCCAGGCCGAGGAACAGGTCCACGCCGCGATGACCAGCACGGCCGCGGCCGGGGGCGGTGAAGGCCAGGCCCAGATGCACATCCTGGCCGCACTGACCCGGCTGCGCCGCGCCGCCTGCGACCCCCGGCTGGTCGCGCCCGAGCTGGGCATCATCGGCGCCAAGGTACAGGCTTTCGAGCAACTGGCGCTGGAACTGGTGGCGGGGCGCCACAAGGCGCTGGTGTTCAGCCAGTTCACCGACTTTCTGGCCCTGCTGCGTGAGCGGCTGGACGCCGCCGGCCTGAGCTACCAGTACCTGGACGGCAGCACGCCCCAGGCCCAGCGCATGCAGCGCGTGAACGCCTTCCAGGCCGGCCAGGGCGACTTTTTTCTGATCAGCCTGAAAGCCGGCGGCTTCGGCCTGAACCTGACCATGGCCGACTACGTGATCATTGCCGACCCCTGGTGGAACCCGGCCGCAGAAGATCAGGCCAGCGGCCGCGCCCACCGCATCGGCCAGCAGCGGCCGGTCACGGTCTACCGCCTGGTGACCCAGGGCTCGATCGAAGAGCGCATCGTCAAGCTGCATCACAGCAAACGCGCGCTGGCCGATGGCGTGCTGGCCGGGCAGGACGGCGGTGGCAGCACGCCGATGGGCTCATCCGAGCTGATGGCGCTGCTGCACGGTGAGGCCGAAGGCGAGGGCCCGGTTGATGCGAGCGAGCCCGGCGCGGCCGCGTCGGGGCTCTAGCAGAACGGTTAGTCTTGCCTGCTCCGCATTCAGGAACAGGGCTGGGTCATGGACACAGAACACTTCGACGCCATCGTCATCGGCGCCGGCCAGGCCGGCCCCTCGATTGCCGCACGCTGCAGCAAAGAGGGCCTGCGCACCGCCGTGATCGAACGTGGCCACTTTGGCGGCACCTGCGTCAACGTGGGCTGCGTGCCGACCAAAACCCTGGTTGCCAGCGCCCGCGCCATGCACCTGGCCCGCCGAGGTGAGGAGTTCGGCTTTGCGACCGGCCCGCTTCGGGTCGACATGCCCCGCGTGATGGCGCGCAAGGACGAGCAGGTGCTGGCTTCGCGCCATGGCGTCCAGGCCTGGCTGCGTGGCCTGGACAAGACCGAGGTCATCGTCGGCGATGCGCGTTTCGTCGCCCCGGCCACGCTGCAGGTGGGTGAGCGCCGGCTCAGCGCGCCCAGAATCTTCATCAACGTGGGCGGCCGCGCGGTGGTGCCGGACATCGATGGGGTGCGCGATGTGCCCACGCTGGACAATGTCTCGGTGATGGCGCTGGACACGGTGCCCGAGCATCTGGTGATCGTCGGCGGCAGCTACATCGGGCTGGAGTTCGCGCAGATGATGCGGCGCTTTGGCGCCGAGGTCACGGTGGTCGAGCGCGGACAGCGCTTGCTGCCGCGTGAAGACAGCGATGTGGCCGACGCCATCCGCGACATCCTGCAGGCCGAGGGCATTCGCATCGCGCTGGGCGCCGAATGCTTGTCCCTGGAACCTGACGGCAAGCGCATCAAGGTGGGTGCGCGCTGCAACAGCGACCTGCCGCCCATCGTCGGCAGCCATGTGCTGCTGGCCGTCGGGCGCGAGCCCAACACCGACAGCCTGAACCTGGACGCCGCCGGCATTGCCACCGACGAGCGGGGCTACATCACGGTGGACGGCCAATGCCGCAGCACCAGCGCGGCAGACATCTGGGCGGTGGGCGATTGCAATGGCCGGGGCGCCTTCACCCACACTGCCTACAACGACCATGAAATCGTGGTCGCCAACCTGTTCGACGACGACCCGCGCCGAATTGAGCTGCGCATTCCCTGCTACGCGCTGTTCATCGACCCGCCGCTGGGCCGCATGGGCCAGACCGAGCGGCAGGTGCGCGAGTCGGGCCGGCCGGCGCTGATCGCCACCATGCCGATGGGCAAGGTGGGCCGGGCGCGAGAAGCCGGTGAGACCCAGGGCTTCATGAAGGTGCTGGTGGACGCCGGCTCACGGCGCCTGCTGGGCGCGGCGATCCTGGGCTACCAGGGTGACGAGGTGGTGCACACCCTGCTCGACCAGATGGCCGCCGACCAGCCGGTGGACGGGGTGGCGCGCACCATGCACATCCACCCGACGGTAAGCGAACTGGTGCCCACGCTGCTGCAGCAGCTCAAACCGCTGGGCTGACTGCGGCCCTGGCCCGACGTCCGAGGAACGGCTGCCGAACCCGGCCGGCGAATTGAGCGCAAGGCCATGCGTCGGGCGCGATGACGGTGAGTTGCCAACTATGTCAAGTCGGTGCAGTTGACAGTTGAGCGGCATCTCTTGGCCGCGGCCCACCAGCCATGCAGCAGCGCGCAAATTCTGAAGCGCCAAGTCTTCACGGCGATCGGCTGAACGCCGTTGATCTACAAAGGGGCGTCAAACGCCGCCCTCAGCGGTCGTAGAGCGGGCGTGCCGGGCTGGCACGCCACGTGCAATGGTGGTGTTCACAGGTCGGGTCCGAACGCCATGACCAGGCGCTCAACCGGCGATCACGACAACCCCACGAACTTCGAAAGCCAGCCCATGCGCCACCACAAAATCGCCACCATCGCCCTTGCCCTTGCCGGCTTCACCGCATCGGCCACGGCCTCGACCATCAGCTACACGCTGACCGACATCCTGGCACCCACCAACCAGTACCAAGTTGCCAACACCGGCCAGAACTTCTCCGGCACCGGGTTTGTCGGCGTCTATTCCTTCAACGAGTTCGGCCACCTGATGGGCCTGGAAGGCGGCTTCTCGTTCACCAACATGCAGGTTGACATCGCGGCCTTGTCAGGCGCGGCCATCCAATCGGCCACGCTGAGCTTCAAGGCGCTGGAACACTACGGCACCGGCACGGTGTCGATCACCGGCTACGACAGCAATGGCGCACTGGGCTATGCCACCACCGCGCCCAATGCCGCCTACGGCTTGGCCGGTGGTGCCCTGGTCGCCGGTGCCAACCAGAGCTACGACGTGACCGCCCTGGTGCAGGCCGCGGCCAACGCCGGCGAAGACTGGCTGGGCCTGTTCATGATGAACACCGAGAACACCTACAACTGGACCTACACCTTCACCGGCTGGGGCGGCGGCTACACCGCCGACCGCGCCGAGATGCGCCTGGCGGTGAACTTCGCCAACCAGGTGCCCGAGCCGGGTTCGCTGGCCCTGACCGGTCTGGCACTGCTGGCACTGGCGGTTCCGGCCCTGCGCCGCCGCCAGCGCGGCTGAAGGGGCGGGCCGCGAGCGGGCGCGGCAGCGACACGAGCGCTGGTGCGGGCTGGCTCGCTCGCCGGGGCCAGGTCAGGCCGCCTGGCTGTCGCTGTCCTCGCCGTCCTGGGCATCGGCTTCGTGCTCGGCCTGCGCTGCAGGCGCATGCACCACGGTCACCGGCACCGGGCTGCCCGCCAGCAACGCCAGAGCCACGCTGCCCAGGCCGCTGGCGTCGCTGTCGCCCATGCCACGGGCGCCCATCACCAACATCTGGCAGCCGTAGTTTTCCATCAGCTCGAGCAACAGGGTGTGCGGGTGGCCACCGGCCACTTCACTCTCCCAGGTCAGGCCGGCGCTGCTGAGCAGGGCTTCGGCCGGCGCCAGCAGATCGGCGCCGGCGTCGCTGCGCACATGTTCGATGACCTCCGCGTCCTGCGCGGTCACCACCTCGTAAAGAGACGGTGGCACCTGCACATTGACCAGCACCATCTCGGCCGCCAGGCCCGACTCGACCAGAGTCAGTGCGTGGCGCACGGCGGCCATCGACGCGGGGGAGCCGTCTACCGGCAACATGATCCTCATGCGTGTTCTCCTTGGTTGGTCCACAGCATAAGCCAGGGTCTGCGCCGCTCAACCCAGTGCGGCCACGACGTCGGCCGGGGCCTGCACCAGTTCGATCAACACACCTTCACCGCCGATCGGAAACTGCTCGTTGGCCTTGGGGTGGGTGAAGCAGATGTCGTGACCTGCCGCACCGGGCCGGATGCCACCGGGCGCGAAGCGCACACCGTTGGCGGTCATCCAGGCCACGGCAGCGGCCAGATCGTCCACCCACAGGCCGACGTGGTTCAGCGGCGTGTTGTGCACGGCCGGCTTCCTGGCCATGTCCAGCGGCTGCATCAGGTCGACCTCCACCGCATGCAGGCCTTGCCCCAACGCGCAGATGTCCTCGTCCACGTTTTCACGCTCGGAGACAAACGTGCTCTTGACCTGCAGGCCGAAGATCTCGACCCACAGCTTTTGCAGCCGGCTCTTGTCGGACCCGCCGATGGCGATCTGCTGTATGCCCAGGATGCGGAAGGGTTTGTCGTGGCTGCTCACTGTGCGGCTCCTGCGGATCAGTCAAAGGACAGGATGGGCTGATCGACCGACAGGCTTTCGCCCTGCCTGGCCAGCAAGGCCTTGACCACGCCGTCTTGTGTGGCGGTGAGGATGTTCTCCATCTTCATCGCCTCGATCACCGCCAGGCGCTGTCCGGCCTGCACCGCCTGGCCGGCCTCGACCGCGATCGTCACCAGCAAGCCGGGCATCGGTGAAAGCAGAAACTTGCTCATGTCGGCCGGTGCCTTGTAGGGCATCAGGCGCAGCAGTTCCGCTGCCCTTGGGCCCATCACCTGGGCATCGATGGCCAGGCCGTTGTGGGCCACGCGGTAGCTCAGGCCATGGCGCTCAACCTGAGCCGTGAAAGGCTGGCCATTGCACTGGCCTTCGGTGCGAATACCGCCAAAGCGCCAATCCTTGGAGATGGCGTAGGTCTTGTCCGCCAGCGCCACCTGCACCCCGCCGTCGGCCTGCTCGACGACCCGCACCTCGTGGTGTTGCTGGACACCGGCCGCGCCCTGGATCACGACCACGAACTTCTCGCCGATCTGCACGCCATGACCAGGCACCTGGCCGCTGATGCCGGCCGCCCGAACCAGGTAGAGGCGGTGCACCGCTGCGGCCAGCGCGACCAGAAATCCGGGATCGTCATGCGGCACATCGGCAGCGGAAAAACCCTTGGGGTACTGCTCGGCGATGAAGCCGGTGTTGAAGTCGCCGCTGACGAACTTTTCATGCGCCAGCAGCGCACTCTGGAACGGGATGTTGCTCGAGATGCCTCGGATGACAAAGGCATTCAGCGCCTGACGCATCTTGTGGATGGCATCGGCCCGGTCGCGGCCATGCACGATCAGCTTGGCGATCATCGAGTCGTAGAACATCGGGATCTCGCCGCCCTCTTCGACCCCGGTGTCCACCCGCACGCCGCCCACGACGGCGCCCTCGGCGCCGTCCGCACCCGCAGCCACCGGCATGGGCATGGCGGCCTGCATGGTGGCCACCGGGGGCTGAAAGCGCACCAGCCGGCCGGTGGACGGCAAGAAGCCGCGAAACGGGTCTTCGGCATTGATGCGGCACTCCATGGCCCAGCCCTGGCGCTTGACGTCGGCCTGGCCGAAGGACAAGGGCTCGCCGGCGGCGACGCGGATCATCTGCTCGACCAGGTCCAGACCGGTGATGCACTCGGTCACCGGATGCTCCACCTGCAGCCGGGTGTTCATCTCCAGAAAATAGAAGCTCTGGTCACTGCCGACCACAAACTCCACCGTGCCGGCACTCTGGTAGTTCACCGCCCTGGCCAGCGCCACCGCCTGCTCGCCCATGGCGCGGCGGGTCTCGTCGCTGATGAAGGGTGACGGCGCCTCTTCGATCACCTTCTGGTGCCGGCGCTGGATCGAGCACTCACGCTCGTTCAGGTAGACCAGGTTGCCATGGGCATCGCCCAGCACCTGGATCTCGATGTGGCGCGGGCTCTCGACAAATTTCTCGATGAACACCCGGTCGTCGCCAAAACTGTTGCGCGCTTCGTTGCGGCAGGCGGTGAACCCTTCAAACGCCTCCTTGTCGTCAAAGGCCACGCGCAGGCCCTTGCCGCCGCCGCCGGCACTGGCCTTGATCATCACTGGGTAGCCAATGTCCCTGGCGATTTCCACCGCACGCTCGGCGGTCTCGATCGCCTCGTTCCAGCCCGGGATGGTGTTGACCTTGGCCTGGCTGGCCAGCTTCTTCGAGGCGATCTTGTCGCCCATCGCGGCAATGCTGTGGTGCTTGGGGCCGATGAAGTGGATGCCCGCCGCTTCCACCTTGCGCGCAAATTCTTCGTTCTCGGACAGGAAGCCATAGCCCGGGTGCACGGCTTGAGCGCCGGTCTGCTGGCAGGCGGCAATGATCCTGTCGCCCAGCAGATAGCTCTCGCGGCTGGGCGCCGGGCCTATGCACACCGCCTCGTCGGCCAGCGCCACATGCAGCGCGTCGCGGTCGGCTTCTGAATACACCGCCACGGTGGCGATGCCCATCTTCTTGGCGGTCTTGATGACCCGGCAGGCAATCTCCCCGCGGTTCGCAATCAGAATTTTCGTGAACATGACTTGGCTCCTGTCACCGCGGATTGCGGGTTGCGGCGGCCGCCCACGGCCGCCGGTATCTGGCTTTGATAAACGCGCCGCAGGGATCCGGCTCTGCCGGTCCCGAGGACCAACCCCCCGGGGGGTGCGGGCGAGCGAGCGTCAGCGAGCAAGCGCGCGGGGGCACCATCACAGCGGAATGTTGCCGTGCTTGCGCCACGGGTTCTCGAGCTTCTTGTCGCGCAGCATCACCAGTGAACGGCAGATGCGCTTGCGTGTCTCGTGCGGCTGGATCACGTCGTCGATGAAGCCCCGGCTGCCGGCCACGAAGGGGTTGGCAAAGCGGGCCTTGTACTCGGCCTCCTTGGCGGCGAGCTTGGCCGGGTCGCCCTTGTCTTCGCGGAAGATGATCTCCACCGCGCCCTTGGCGCCCATCACCGCAATCTCGGCGTTGGGCCAGGCGAAGTTGACGTCGCCGCGCAAATGCTTGCTGCTCATCACGTCATAGGCGCCGCCATAGGCCTTGCGGGTGATCACCGTGACCTTGGGCACCGTGCACTCGGCATAGGCATACAGCAGCTTGGCGCCATGCTTGATGATGCCGCCGTATTCCTGGCTGGTGCCGGGCATGAAGCCGGGCACGTCGACGAAGGTCACCACCGGGATGTTGAAGGCGTCGCAGAAGCGGACGAAGCGCGCCGCCTTGATGCTGCTCCTGATGTCCAGGCAGCCCGCCAGCACCATCGGGTTGTTGGCCACGATGCCCACGGTCCGGCCTTCCATGCGGGCCAGGCCGATGACGATGTTCTTGGCGTAGTCGGGCTGCAACTCGAAGAAGTCGCCATCGTCGACCACCTTGTGGACCAGCTCCTTGATGTCGTAGGGCTTGTTGGTGTTGTCGGGCACCAGCGTGTCGAGGCTGAAGTCGAGCCGGTCGGCGCGGTCGCCGCTCAGGCGCACCGGTGGTTTCTCGCGGTTGTTCAGCGGCAGGTCGTTGTAGAAGCGGCGCAGCATCTGAATCGCCTCGACGTCGTTCGCGAAGGCCAGGTCGGCCACGCCGCTGCGGCTGGTATGGGTGCCGGCGCCACCCAGCTCTTCGGCCGTGACCTCTT
>JANOWE010000171.1:0-4145 GCA_031417735.1 Betaproteobacteria bacterium | reverse complement strand
GATGCGGGCTTTGGTCACGTAATTCAGGTTCAGGAATTGCCAGTCGGTGACGTTGGGGGTGGCGCGGCCGACAAGGTCGGACAGGCCCATGTCCTTGTCGTCCAGATATTGCGACAGGCCCGAGATCATTTCCTGCACGACCTTGAAGCCATAGGTCATCGCGGCGGTGCAGACCTGCACATTGCCCGCCCCCAGCGCCATGAATTCCGCCGCATCGCGCCAGGTGGTGATGCCGCCGATGCCGGAAATCGGAATTCCACGGGTTTCGGCGGACCGGGCAATCTCTGCCACCATATTCATTGCGATGGGCTTCACAGCAGGGCCGCAATAGCCGCCGTGCGTGCCTTTGCCGTCGATCATCGGCTCGGGCGAGAAGCTGTCAAGATTGACGGCGGTGATCGAGTTGATGGTGTTGATCAGCGACACCGCGTCGGTGCCGCCGGCCTTCGCCGCGCGCGCCGGTTTGCGGATGTCCGTCACGTTCGGCGTCAGCTTCGTGATGACCGGCATGCGCGAAATCTGCTTGCACCAGCGCACGACCATTTCGATGTATTCCGGCACCTGGCCCACGGCGGCGCCCATGCCGCGCTCGCTCATGCCATGCGGGCAGCCGAAGTTCAGCTCCACGCCGTCGCAGCCGGTGTCTTCCACCTCGGCCAGGATCGCTTTCCAGGCCGCTTCGGTGCAAGGCACCATCAGGCTGACGACCAGCGCCCGGCCCGGCCAGTTGCGCTTGACGACGCGAATTTCTTCCAGGTTTTGCTGCAGCGGCCGGTCGGTGATCAGCTCGATGTTGTTGAAGCCCAGCATGCGCCGGTCGGGGCTCAGCAACGCGCCATAGCGCGGGCCGTTGACGTTGACGATGGGCGGGCCGGCTTCGCCCAGCGTCTTCCAGACCACCCCGCCCCAGCCGGCCTCGAACGCGCGGTTGACGTTGTAGGCCTTGTCGGTGGGCGGCGCGCTGGCCAGCCAGAAGGGGTTGGGGCTGCTGATGCCGGCAAAGGTGGTGCGCAGGTCGGCCATGGTCTTGTCGTCCTCAGGCTGTTTGGCTGAACTGGGCGTGCATGGCCAGGGCCGCACGCTTGCCGTCCTGCACCGCTTCGACCGTCAGGTCGCGCCCGCCCAGCCGGCAGTCGCCACCGGCGTAGACGCCGGGCAGTGCGGTGCGGCCGTCGTCGTCGGCCACCACGCGGCCATCGAGCATGGGCAGGTGGCTGCCGGCCAGCAGGGCGCTGTCCAGCTGCTGGCCGATGGCCTTGAGCACCGTGTCGGCGGCGAAGGTCTGATGCTCGCCGGTGGGGTGCAACTGGCCGCCCACCAGCGCCTGGCCGGCAAAGCGCACCGCATGCACATGGTGGGGCTGGCCGTCGGCCACGGGCGCCCACAGCAGTGCGTCGGGTGCCAGCCAGTGGTGCATGACCACACCCTTGTGCCGCGCCCAATCCTGCTCGGCGGGCGAAGCGCCCATCTGCTCGGGGCCACGGCGGTAGACCAGGTGCACCTCGTCGGCGCCCAGCAATTTGCTTTGCACCGCCGCGTCGATGGCCGTCATGCCACCGCCGATGACCACCACGCGGCGACCCACCGGCACGCTGGCCGGGCTGGCCGCCTGGCGCAGTTCGGCGATGAAGTCGATGGCGTCACGCACGCCGGGCTTGTCTTCACCATTCAGGCCCAGTCGGGCGGTGCCGGCCAGGCCGATGGCCAGGTAGACCGCGTCGAATTCGCCGCGCAGGGCGGTCAGGCCGGCCATGCCGTCCAGCCGCCAACCCAGTTGCAGCGTGATGCCACCCATGCCCAGCAGCCAGTCCAGCTCCTGCTGCGCAAAGCCGTCGGGCACCTTGTAGGTGGCCAGGCCATATTCGTTCAGGCCGCCGGCCTTGGGTTTGGCGTCGTGCAGCACCACGTCGTGGCCCAGCCTGGCCAGCACCACGGCGCAGGCCAGGCCGGCCGGGCCGGCGCCCACCACCGCCACGCGGCGGCCGCTGGGCCGGGCGCGGGGCAGCAGCGTGGCCAGCGGTTGGTGCATCACCGCGTCCACCGCATGGCGCTGCAGCCGACCTATGGCCACCGGCTGGCCGCTCTGGGTGTTGCGCACACAGACCTGCTCGCACAGCAGCTCGGTCGGGCAGACGCGGGCGCAGGTCCCGCCCAGCGGGTTGGCCAGCAGAATGCCGCGCGCAGCACCCGTGAGGTTGCCGTCGGCGATGCGGCGGATGAAGCTGGGCACGTCGATGCCTGTCGGGCAGGCGGTGGTGCAGGGCGCATCAAAACAGTAGAGGCAGCGCTCGGCTTCGAGCAGGGCCTGGGCTGGCGTGAGGCGGGGCGCCACATCGGCAAAGTGCTGCTGGTACTGCGCCGGGCTGAGCCGGCCGGCCTTCAGATCGAGCGGCGCCGCGATGCCTTGGCGGGCATCGACGGCGACGGGGGCTTCGCTGGACTGTGACATGGGCACTCCGCTGGCGGCGGGCTGTCAGGTGGCCCGCTGGCACCGTGAAGCTGACCGATTGGTCAGGTTTCAGTCGGATGCTACGCAATGCCCGTGCCAGGCTGCAGGGTGAAAACCCGTTGGCCGGTCTCGGCGCGGCCGTTCAATGTCGCTCGATATCGCTCAGGGCCGCTTCAGCGCCGCCCGATCGGCCAGCGCACTGGCCCGCGCATGGCAGCCGTCCAGGTGGTCGTTGACCAGGCCCATGGCCTGCATGAAGGCGTAGACCGTGGTCGGGCCGATGAAGGACCAGCCCCGGCGCTTGAGGTCCTTGCTCATCGCCACCGACTCGGGCGAGGTGGTTTGTGCCCTGGCCGCAGCCAGGGTCATGCGTTCGGGCCGCGAGCTGGGGTCGGGCTCGTAACGCCAGACATAGGTGGCCAGCGAGCCCTCGCGTTCACGCAGGTCGAGCACGCGGCGGGCGTTGGCGATGGCCGATTCGATCTTGCCCCGGTGGCGCACGATGCCGGCGTCGGCCAGCAGGCGCTGCACATCGGCGTCACAGAAGCCGACCATGCGCTCGGCGTCGAAGTTGGCGAAGCCGCGGCGAAAGGCCTCGCGCTTGTTCAGTATGGTCAGCCAGCTCAGGCCGGCCTGAAAGCCTTCCAGGCACAGCTTTTCGAACAGCCGCCGCTCGTCGGTGACCGGAAAACCCCATTCCTTGTCGTGGTAGTGCTGGTAGGCGGGCGTGGCCTCGCACCAGGCGCATCGCACAGGGCCATCGGGGGCGGTGAACAAGCCGGTTGACATGGGCATCAGGCTCAGCGGAACGAGGCCGGCAGTGTGCCATTGCGGCCGCGTCACGCGTGCCGGCATCAGCTTCAAGGGCAGCGACTCGTCGCGTCGTCGGCGCCCGGGGCTTTGGGTCAGGCCGGCTCGCCACTGAACGCGTCGTCCGCCGCCAGCCGCACCAGTTGCGCGGCCTGGTCAAGCGGCGCAAACAGCCAGGCGTCCACATCCTCCAGCTCGATCGGCACCACGGCGCGCTTGTCCTGCATCTCGGGCGGGCGCTTGGGGTCGGGCCGGTGCATGCGCTTGATCAGCGGGTGGGCGTCGGCGTTGATGGTCAGCAGGGTGTAGCTGTCGACGATCTCGCCGCTGGCCGGGTCGGTCCAGGCGGTCCACAGCCCGGCCAGGCCCCAGGGTGTGTGGTCGGGCCGCGTGAAGCGCCAGGGCACATGCTTGCCGGTCTGCCAGCAGGGCTCGAAGAAGGCCTGGGCCGGGATGATGCAGCGCTGGCCCCGGGCCCAGGGCTGCTTGTATGAGGCCTTGGCGGCCAGTTCTTCCGAGCGGGCGTTGGCCGTGGGGTACTTGAGCTTGCGTTCCTTGGCGAACCAGGGGATCAGGTTCCACTGGCCGACGACCAGTTCGCGTTCAGGCTCGGTTGCGTGTCCTGAGCCCCGTACAGCGCGGATGAACGGGCCCTGGTAGCCGGGGTACATGTCGTGCGCCCAGCGCATCGGGTCGCGGGCGCCGACATGCCAATGGCGTTCGATGTCGCCGGCCTCGGGGCTGATGTAGCGGGTGCACATAGGGCGGCTTCTGGGGCATCGTCAAGGGCAGAGTGGTGACCGAAACTGAGCGGTTCAACTCGGTATGCACAGGCAGTTTTGGCCCCCCCCGCCCCACCCCCCCGGGGGGGGGGGGGTGGGGGGGG
>JANOWE010000170.1:0-2182 GCA_031417735.1 Betaproteobacteria bacterium | reverse complement strand
GGCACGGGCAGCGGCGCGCCCGGCGGCTCGGGTCTGGGCCTGGCCATTTGCCATGACATCGTGTCGGCCCTGGGCGGCGTGCTCGATCTGGTCAACCGCCAGGCCGGCGGCGGCGTGCAGGGGCTGGACGCCAAGGTCTGGTTGGCCATGGCGGACAATCCTCCGCCATGAGCAGCGGCAACAGCCCCAGAGACCCGGCCGAAGCCGGCAGTGGCATGCGCCTGGACAAATGGCTGTGGGTGGCGCGCTTCTACAAGACCCGCTCGGCCGCAGCGGACGACATCGGCCGGGGCCGGGTCAGCGTCAACGGGCAGTTGGCCAAGGCCTCACGCGAGCTGCGCCTGGCCGATGTGGTGGATATTCGCCAGACCGGCAACCCCAGGGTGGTGAAGGTGCAAGGGCTCAGTGGCCAGCGCGGCCCGGCACCGGTGGCGCAGGCACTTTACGCAGAAACCGCCGCCAGCCTGCTGGCCCGAGCCGACAGCGCCGAAGCCCGCCGCCTGGCGCCCGAACCCGCGCTGTCCCTGACCCAGGGCCGGCCCACCAAGCGCGACCGCCGCGCGCTGGGCCAGGCTCAGGCCGGTGCTGCGCCGGGCTGGCAGCGCTGGAGCGCGTCCATCGACGACCCCGACTAGCTTGCCGGCATCGACCTCGTCCGACGATCGGGATGGCTGATCGCTGGCAAATCCACTCTTGAAACGCGGGCAATGAGCCCCACCTGCACCGCTACCGTGTTCAACCCCTTCCGAAAAACCGCCAAAGCCACCGACATGTCGACGCCGGACAAAGACCCCACCACGCCTCCATCGTCCAGCCCGTTCGACGCCCACGACGGCCCGACCGGTGCCAGCCCGACCGAGTTTGCCGCTGCGTCGGTTGAGCCGCCGCCGCCCACGCTGGAGCAGCGATTCGCTGAGCTGGAAGCCAAGCACACCGAGGTGGCCGACGCCTACCTGCGCGCCAAAGCCGAAGCCGAGAACACCCGCCGTCGGGCCGACGAAGACGTGGCCAAGGCGCGCAAGTTCGCCATCGAGTCGTTTGCCGACAGCCTGCTGCCGGTCAAGGACAGCCTGGAGGCCGCCATCGCCATGCCCGATGCCAAGGTCGAGCAGGTGCTCGAAGGCGTGCATGCCACGCTGCGCCAACTCGGCAGCGCGCTGGAGCGCAACAAGGTGCTGGTGATCTCGCCACCGGCGGGCACCCGCTTCGACCCCGGCCAGCACCAGGCCATCAGCGTGGTGCCGGTGGCCGAAGGCAGCGAACAAGGCCCCAACAGCGTGGTGGCCGTGCTGCAAAAGGGCTATTTGATCAACGACCGGGTGCTGCGCCCGGCATTGGTCACGGTGTCGGCGCCATCTTGAGCGGCGAATCGGCACTTCAAGCAAGAGCCGGGCCCGCAGGCCTTGAAAGCCGCGCTGCCAACCGCATTTGTTGATTCATCCCACCGCTCAGGCGCCCCGTGCCACGGTGACCAGCCAGTCCGAACATTCATTCAGTATTTCAGGAGCACACCATGGGCAAGATCATCGGCATCGACCTGGGCACGACCAACTCGTGCGTGTCGGTCATGGAAGGCAACACCACGCGTGTGATCGAGAACAGCGAGGGTGCACGCACCACGCCGTCGATCATTGCCTACCAGGAAGACGGCGAGGTGCTGGTGGGCGCGTCGGCCAAGCGCCAGGCGGTGACCAATCCGCGCAACACGCTGTATGCGGTGAAGCGCCTGATCGGCCGCAAGTTCGCCGAAAAAGAAGTGCAGAAGGACATCAACATGATGCCCTATGCCATCGTCGCTGCCGACAATGGTGACGCCTGGGTCGAGGTGCGCGGCAAGAAGCTGGCGCCACCCCAGATCAGCGCCGAGGTGCTGCGCAAGATGAAGAAAACCGCCGAGGACTACCTGGGCGAAGAAGTGACCGAAGCGGTCATCACGGTGCCAGCCTACTTCAATGACAGCCAGCGCCAGGCGACCAAGGACGCCGGCCGCATTGCCGGCCTGGACGTCAAGCGCATCATCAACGAGCCTACCGCCGCTGCACTGGCCTTCGGCCTGGACAAGCACGGCAAGGGCGACCGCAAGATCGCCGTGTTCGACCTGGGTGGCGGCACCTTCGACATCTCGATCATCGAGATCGCCGATGTCGACGGCGAAAAGCAGTTCGAGGTGCTGTCGACCAAT
>JANOWE010000169.1:0-35072 GCA_031417735.1 Betaproteobacteria bacterium | reverse complement strand
GGTGGAGCTGCCGGCGGACAAAGAAATGGTGATGCCCGGCGACAACGTCAGCATCACGGTCAAGCTGATCAACCCGATCGCGATGGAAGAAGGCCTGCGCTTCGCCATCCGTGAAGGCGGCCGGACCGTGGGCGCAGGCGTCGTTGCAAAAATCATCGCATAAGGTCAGCCATGTCCAAGCAAAAGATCCGCATCCGCCTGAAGGCGTTTGACTACAAGCTCATCGATCAGTCGGCACTTGAGATCGTCGAGACCGCCAAGCGCACCGGCGCCATCGTGCGTGGCCCCGTGCCGCTGCCCACGCGCATGCAGCGCTTCGACATCCTGCGCTCGCCGCACGTGAACAAGACCTCGCGCGACCAGTTCGAGATCCGTACCCATCAGCGTCTGATGGACATCGTCGACCCCACCGACAAGACCGTGGACGCGCTGATGAAGCTCGACCTGCCCGCGGGCGTGGACGTCGAGATCAAGCTGCAATAAGAAAGCAGGCCTTGCGGACTTACCCGCAAGGCAGCTATACTCACGGGTTCCGCGCCGCACCATGTCCTAATGGGCAACGCGGCGCATGTGACCTGACCGGTCTGAGCTTGCCCTGGTGGTGGGCTCGAACAAACTGGCAGGTACACAACCATCGCTCCCGGCCAATCGATGTCGGGTGTTAAAAAACTTGGCCTCCCCATCGGAGGCTGGAGAAAAGCCATGACGACAGCCGCAGAGGGCTTTCGCCTCGGTCTGCTGGGCCGCAAGGTCGGCATGATGCGCATCTTCACGGACGACGGCGATGCCATCCCTGTGACGGTGCTCGACGTGTCGAACAACCGCGTCACCCAGGTCAAGACCGAAAAGACAGACGGCTACAACGCGCTTCAAGTCGCGTTCGGCTCACGCAAGGCATCGCGTGTGAGCAAGCCCGAAGCTGGCCACCTGGCCAAGGCCGGCGTAGAAGCTGGCGAAATCCTGCAAGAGTTCCGTGTTCCGGCCGACGTGCTGGGCCAGTACGCTGCAGGCGCCACCGTGCCGGTCACGCTGTTCAGCGTGGGTCAGATCGTGGATGTGCAGGGCACGTCCATCGGCAAGGGCTTTACCGGCACCATCAAGCGTCACAACTTCAAGTCGCAGCGCGCGTCGCACGGCAACAGCCGTTCGCACAACGTGCCGGGCTCGATCTCGATGGCGCAGGATCCTGGTCGCGTGTTTCCCGGCAAGAAGATGTCCGGCCACCGCGGCGACGTCACCATCACCGTGCAGAACCTCGACATCATCCGCATCGACGAAGCGCGCCAACTGCTGTTGGTTCGCGGCGCGGTGCCGGGTGCCAAGAGCGGTTTTGTCACCGTCAGCCCGACCATCAAGGTCAAGGCCAAGAAGGGAGCCCAGTGATGCAGCTCGAGCTCCTGAACGAACAAGGCCAGGCCACGGCCAAGGTCGACGCACCGGACACCTTGTTCGCGCGTGACTACAACGAGGCCCTGGTGCACCAGGTCGTGGTGGCCTACCAGGCCAACGCACGGCAAGGCACCCGGGCCCAGAAAAACCGCGAGGCGGTGCATCACAGCACCAAGAAGCCTTGGCGGCAGAAGGGTACCGGCCGCGCGCGCGCTGGTTCCACGTCGTCGCCGCTGTGGCGGGGGGGTGGTCGCACCTTCCCGAACAAGCCGGATGAGAACTTCGCGCAGAAGATCAACAAGAAGATGTACCGCGCCGGCATGGCTGCGATCCTGTCGCAGCTGGCCCGTGATGGGCGTCTGGCGGTGGTTGACTCGCTGACGGTCGACGCGCCCAAGACCAAGCTGCTGGCGGCCAAGTTCAAGGCCATGGGCCTGCACTCGGTCCTGGTCATTTCCGACCTCGTGGACGAAAACCTGGCGTTGGCCTCGCGCAACCTGCCCAATGTGCTGGTGATCGAGCCACGCTACACCGATCCGCTGTCGCTGGTCTTCTACAAGAAGGTGCTGGTGACCAAGGCCGCGATTGAGCAGCTCAAGGAGATGTTCGCATGAGCCACGGTGCAATGAATCTGAAGTACACCGAGGACCGTCTGGCCCAGGTGCTGGTCGCTCCGATCGTGTCCGAGAAGGCCACGAGCGTGGCAGACAAGTACAACCAGGTGCTGTTCAAGGTGCTGCGCGACGCCACCAAGCCCGAGATCAAGGCCGCTGTCGAGCTGCTGTTCAAGGTCGAGGTCAAGAGTGTTCGTGTTGCCAATCAAAAGGGCAAGACC
The DNA here is from genome assembly GCA_031417735.1 of Betaproteobacteria bacterium. GTDB lineage: Bacteria > Pseudomonadota > Gammaproteobacteria > Burkholderiales > Burkholderiaceae_C > Pseudaquabacterium. Next base: position 32,848 of record JANOWE010000169.1, on the reverse strand, counting down.
AAGCGCTTCGGTGGTCGCATCGGCCGTCGCGACCATGCCAAGAAGGCATACGTCGCGCTGAAGCCGGGCCAGGAGCTCAACTTCTCCGGGGAGGCCTCGTAAATCATGGCAGTCGTCAAAGTCAAACCCACCTCGCCCGGCCGCCGTGGCGTGGTCAAGGTGGTGCACAAGCACCTGCACAAGGGCGCTCCGCATGCTTCATTGCTGGAGCCGCAGAAGCAGAATTCAGGCCGCAACAACAACGGCCACATCACGGTTCGTCACAAGGGCGGTGGCCACAAGCACCACTACCGCGTGGTCGACTTCGTGCGCAACAAGGATGGCATTCCCGCGAAGGTCGAGACCATCGAGTACGACCCCAACCGCACGGCGCACATCGCGCTGGTGTGCTATGCCGACGGTGAGCGCCGCTACGTCATCGCGCCGCGCGGCATCGAGGTTGGCGCCACGCTGATGTCGGGTGCCGAAGCGCCCATCAAGGCGGGCAACACCTTGCCGATCCGCAACATTCCGGTGGGCTCGACCATCCATTGTGTCGAGATGCTGCCTGGCAAGGGCGCGCAGATTGCGCGTTCGGCCGGCACGTCGGTGACCCTGATGGCTCGTGAAGGCATCTACGCCCAGGTTCGGCTGCGCTCGGGTGAGGTTCGCAAGATCCACATCGATTGCCGCGCCACCATTGGCGAGGTTTCGAACGAAGAGCACAACCTGCGGCAGTACGGTAAGGCCGGCGCCAGGCGCTGGAAGGGCATTCGTCCGACCGTGCGTGGCGTGGCCATGAACCCTGTTGACCACCCGCACGGCGGCGGCGAAGGCCGCACCGGCGAAGGTCAGGCACAGGTCTCGCCGTGGAACACCTTGACCAAGGGCTACCGCACTCGAAGCAACAAGCGCACACAGAGCATGATCGTGTCGCGGCGCAAGAAATAAGGTGTAGGGGTCCAACATGGCACGTTCACTCAAGAAAGGTCCCTTCGTGGACCACCACCTTCAGGCCAAGGCTGAAAAAGCCGTGGCAATGAAGGACAAGAAGCCGATCAAGACCTGGTCACGTCGCTCGACGATCCTGCCGGACTTCATCGGTCTGACCATTGCCGTGCACAACGGCAAACAACATGTGCCCGTGTACGTGACTGACCAGATGGTCGGCCACAAGCTCGGCGAGTTCGCGCAGACCCGTACGTTTAAGGGTCACCCCGCGGACAAGAAGGCCAAGCGCTAAGGAGTCGACTATGGAAACCAAAGCAATCCTGCGCGGTGTCCGCCTGTCGGCCGACAAAGGTCGGCTGGTGGCCGATCTCGTGCGTGGCAAGAATGTCGATCAAGCGATCGACATTCTGAACTTCACACAAAAGAAGGCAGCGGGCATCGTCAAGAAGGCGCTCGAGTCGGCCATCGCCAACGCTGAGCACAACGACGGCGCCGACATCGACGAGCTGAAGATCACCTCGATCTATGTCGAGCAAGGCGCAACGCTGAAGCGTTTTTCGGCGCGGGCCAAAGGTCGCGGCAACCGCATCAGCAAGCCCACCTGTCACATTTTTGTGACGGTCGGCAACCAAAGAGGCTGAGAGAAGACTATGGGACAAAAGATCCACCCGACCGGCTTTCGCCTGGCCGTCACGCGCGCCTGGGCCTCACGCTGGTACGCCTCTAGCCGCAACTTCGCTGGCATGCTGGCCGAAGACCTGGACGTACGTGAGTACCTGAAGAAAAAGCTCAAGAACGCCGCCGTTTCGCGCGTCCTGATCGAACGTCCGGCCAAGAACGCCCGCATCACCATTTACTCGGCGCGTCCGGGTGTGGTGATCGGCAAGAAGGGCGAAGACATCGAGAACCTGAAGGCCGAACTGACCAAGCGTCTGGGCGTGCCCGTCGCCGTCAACATCGAGGAAGTGCGCAAGCCCGAAATCGATGCGCAACTGATTTCCGACTCGATCACCCAGCAGCTCGAGAAGCGCATCATGTTCCGCCGCGCCATGAAGCGTGCGATGCAGAACGCGATGCGTCTGGGCGCCCTGGGCATCAAGATCATGTCCTCGGGCCGGTTGAATGGCATTGAGATCGCCCGCTGCGAGTGGTACCGCGAAGGTCGCGTGCCGCTGCATACGCTGCGCGCCGACATCGACTACGGCTTCTCCGAGGCCAAGACCACCTACGGCATCATCGGTGTGAAGGTCTGGGTCTACCGCGGTGATCACCTCGGTCGTGGTGAGTCGCCGGCCAATGTCCGCCCCGAAGGTCAGGACGATGATCGCCGCCCGCGCCGTGGTCCCCGCCCTGGCGGTGCCCCGGGCGGTGCAGATCGCCGCGGTCCGCGTCCTGGCGCTGACAGCAAGCCCGCAGAAGGTGGCGCTGATGGCGTCCGCCCGGCAGCCAAGCGCGTGCGCAAGGCTCCCGCTGGCACCGGCCCCGCATAAGGAGTAAAACAACATGCTGCAACCAGCACGTCGCAAGTTCCGCAAGGAACAAAAGGGCCGAAATACGGGTGTCGCCACCCGTGGTGCCAACGTCTCATTCGGTGAGTTCGGCCTCAAGGCCACCGAGCGTGGTCGCATCACTGCCCGCCAAATTGAGGCCGCACGCCGCGCGATTTCACGCCACATCAAGCGTGGCGGCCGCATTTTCATCCGCATCTTTCCGGACAAGCCCATTTCGCAGAAGCCGGCCGAAGTGCGCATGGGCAACGGCAAGGGCAACCCCGAGTACTACGTTGCCGAGATCCAGCCGGGTAAGGTTCTGTACGAACTCAACGGCGTTCCGGAGGAGTTGGCTCGTGAAGCCTTCACTCTGGCCGCTGCCAAGTTGCCGTTGAGCTGCACCTTCGTGGCTCGCCAACTCGGCGCCTGAAGCAGGAACACACCATGAGCAAAGCATCTGAATTGCGCGGCAAGGACGTCGCGGGCCTTCAAAAAGAGGTCAGCGACCTGTTGAAGGCCCACTTCGGCCTGCGCATGCAACGGGCCACGCAGCAGCTGGCCAACCACACCACACTGGGCATTACCCGGCGTGACATTGCTCGTGCCAAGACTATCTTGGCCGAGAAGAGAAAGGCAGCCGCGAAATGAGCGAAGCCCAAGTCGTGACGGCAGCAGAGCAGGCGCCGAAGACAAATACCCGTACCCTGGTGGGGCGTGTGGTCAGCGACAAGCGTCAGAAGACCGTGACCGTTCTTGTTGAGCGTCGTGCCAAGCATGAGCTCTACGGCAAGATAATCGGCCGCTCACGCAAGTACCAGGCGCATGACGAGCAGGGGCTGTACCACCTGGGTGACACGGTTGAGATCGCCGAAGGTCGGCCGATCAGCAAGACCAAGTCTTGGGTCGTGACCCGCCTGCTGCAAAAGGCTGGCCTGATCTAATGCCCTTGCCGTGCCGGGCCTTGGGTTCGGCTGGCCCCACAGCGGTCGGAATGTCAGGATACTGACCTCCGACCGTTTCTCGTTGCGCCGCACCGATTCCTGCCAGACGCCAAGTCGGCGCCTTTGACCAGGCTCGCTGGCACCATTCCATAGGAGAATCTCATGATCAAGATTGGCGATCAGCTGCCTTCAGGCACGCTGTATGAGTTTGTCGACGTTGAAGGCAATGGTTGCAGCATTGGCCCGAATGCATTCGAAATCGGCAAGAGTGCCGCAGGCAAGACCATTGCGTTGTTCGGTCTGCCGGGGGCCTATACCCCGACTTGTTCGGCTAAGCACGTGCCCAGCTACATCGAGCACATCGACGAACTCAAGGCTGCAGGCGTTGACGAAGTCTGGTGCGTCAGTGTCAACGATGCCTTTGTCATGGGTGCCTGGGGCCGTGATCAGAACGCTGGCGGCAAGGTTCGCATGATGGCCGACGGCAGCGGCGAGTTTGCCAAGGCCACAGGGTTGACGCTGGACCTGAGCAGCAAGGGCATGGGCCTGCGTGCGAACCGATTCTCGATGCTGGTGGTCGACGGTGTGGTTCGAAGCCTGAACGTTGAGGGCCCGGGCAAGTTCGAGGTGTCCGACGGCGCCACGATGTTGGCGCAGGCCATTCAGGCCAAATCCTGAGGGATCAGGCGCGCGGCCCGTGCTGCCTCTCCGCTGCACGACAGCGTGGGTCACCTGGCTCTGCTCCGCGTCTCGTCGTGACATGCAAAAGACCGCTTGACACAGCTCATGAGCTCAGCGCATAATCTGAGGCTTCGCCGGTAACCGCTCTTTGCGTTCGCAACCAGAGTGGTTTTCCGGATCCGCCCACACAGCGCCTGGCTGCATTGACTGCCGCGGGCGATGACGGGCCCAAGACTGTTCGGCGCGCGCGTTGCCACCAAGGTGGTGGCGGGCTAGGCCGGTCAAGTTGGGGACACACATGATCCAAATGCAATCGCGACTTGATGTCGCTGACAACACGGGTGCAAAGTCCGTCATGTGCATCAAGGTGCTTGGTGGTTCCAAGCGCCGGTATGCGGGCATCGGCGACGTCATCAAGGTGACGATCAAGGAAGCTGCTCCGCGTGGCCGCGTCAAAAAAGGCGAGGTCTACAGTGCTGTTGTGGTGCGTACAGCCAAAGGCGTGCGCCGCCAAGACGGCTCCCTGGTCAAGTTCGACGGGAACGCCGCTGTGCTGTTGAACGCTAAGCTGGAGCCGATTGGCACCCGCATTTTTGGACCGGTCACGCGTGAGTTGCGCACTGAGCGCTTCATGAAGATCGTTTCGCTGGCACCTGAAGTGCTCTGATTGGCAAAGCCAGTCATACGGCGACAAACGGCAAAGGATTTTCAGCCATGAACAAAATTCGCAAAGGCGACCAGGTCATCGTTTTGACTGGACGTGACAAGGGCAAGCGCGGCACCGTTTCATCGCGCGTCGACGAAGACAAGGTCATCGTTGACGGTGTGAATATGGTCAAGAAGCATGTCAAGCCAAATCCTATGAAGGGCGAGGCTGGTGGGGTTGTCGACAAGACGATGCCCATCCAACAATCCAACGTTGCCATCTTCAATGCCGCCACCGGCAAAGCTGATCGTGTGGGCGTGAAGACTCTTGCCGACGGCAAGCGGGTCCGCGTCTTCAAGAGCAGTGGCGAAGAGATCAAGGCTTAAGGGGTTCAGCATGGCGCGTCTGCAGCAGTTCTACCGCGAAAAGGTCATTCCTGACCTGGTCGCCAAATTTGGTTACTCCTCGGCGATGCAAGTGCCTCGCCTGACCAAGATCACCCTGAACATGGGTGTGAGCGAGGCCGTCGCCGACAAGAAGGTGATGGACCACGCGGTCTCTGACCTGACGAAGATTGCCGGTCAGAAGCCGGTGGTGACCAAGTCACGCAAGCCCATCGCGGGTTTCAAGATTCGCGAGGACCTGCCCATTGGTTGCATGGTGACGCTGCGTGGCGTGCACATGTTCGAGTTTCTTGATCGTTTTGTCACCGTGGCATTGCCTCGGGTGCGCGACTTCCGGGGTATCTCGGGTCGATCGTTTGATGGCCGTGGCAACTACAACGTCGGCGTGAAAGAGCAGATCATCTTTCCGGAAATCGAGTACGACAAGATCGACGCGATCCGGGGCATGAACATCAGCTTCACGACGACGGCCAAGACCGACGACGAGTGCAAGGCGCTTCTCGCAGCATTCCGTTTCCCCTTCAAGAACTGAGGTGATCTGTGGCAAAACTTTCCCTCATTCAGCGTGAAGCCAAGCGCGAGCGCCTGGTGGCGAAATTCGCGAAGAAGTACGCCGAACTGAAAGCCGTCGCCAATGACGCGCAGAAGTCCGACGAAGAGCGTTACCTCGCGCGTCTGGAACTGCAGAAGCTGCCGCGTAATGCCAACCCGACCCGGCTGCGCAACCGTTGCGCACTGACTGGTCGTCCGCGCGGTACGTTCCGCACCTTCGGCCTGGGCCGCAGCAAGATCCGCGAACACGCCTTCAGTGGCGAGATTCCTGGAATGATCAAGGCCAGCTGGTAACCCGGCGCTCAGGCACGAGTAGGAGAATTCTCTATGAGCATGAGTGATCCCATTGCTGACATGCTGACCCGCATCCGCAATGCACAAATGGTGCAGAAGGCGGTAGCAGTGATGCCATCGTCCAAGGTCAAGGTTGCAATCGCGCAGGTCCTGAAAGACGAGGGCTATATTGACGACTTCCGCGTCAAGACTGATGGCGCGAAGAGCGAGTTGGCCATTGCGCTGAAGTACTACGCCGGTAAGCCGGTGATAGAGCGCATCGAGCGCGTCAGTCGTCCAGGCCTGCGGGTCTACAAAGGGCGTGACGCGATTCCGCAGGTCATGAACGGTCTGGGTGTGGCGATTGTCACCACCCCCATGGGCGTGATGACCGACCGCAAGGCTCGCCAGACCGGTGTCGGTGGCGAAGTGCTTTGTTACGTGGCCTGACCGGCGAAGGAGAGACAAAGATGTCCCGCGTTGGAAAGATGCCGATTACCGTCCCGCAGGGTGTGGACGTTGATATCACGGCCGAGCAAATCACCGTCAAGGGCGCCAACGGCACCCTGGTGCGTCCGGTCAGTGCCCTGGTCACGGTCAGCCGTGACGGCGCCATGTTGAAACTGGCTCCGGCCAACGACAGCACAGCGGCCAATGCCATGAGCGGCACCATGCGTGCGCTGCTCAACAACATGGTCAACGGCGTGAGCAAGGGCTTCGAGAAGAAGCTGACGCTGGTGGGCGTGGGCTTTCGGGCCCAGGCCCAAGGCGCCAAGTTGAACCTGCAGGTGGGTTTTTCCCATCCGGTGGTCAAGGACATGCCGGCTGGCGTGACCGTGGCCTGCGCCACTCAAACCGAAATCCTGATCAAGGGCGCCGACCGCCAGGTTGTCGGCCAGGTGGCCGCCGAAGTGCGTGCCATCCGCCCGCCCGAGCCCTACAAGGGCAAGGGGATCCGCTACGCCAATGAGCGCGTGGTGATCAAGGAAACGAAGAAGAAGTAAGGAGCACCGACCATGCTGAACAAGAAAGAACAGCGGCTGCGCCGCTCGCGTCAGACGCGCGTGCGCATCGCCAAGCAAGAATCGGTGCGTCTGGCGGTCTTCCGCTCGAATCTGCACATCTACGCCAGCGTGATCGCTGGCGACGGTTGCAGCGTGCTGGCTTCGGCCTCCACGGCCGAGAAGGAAGTGCGCGACCAGATCGGCAAGGACAAGGGTGGCAATGCCGCTGCTGCCGCGCTGGTCGGCAAGCGCATTGCGGAGAAGGCCAAGGCCGTTGGCATCGAGAAGGTCGCCTTCGACCGCTCTGGTTTCGCTTACCACGGCCGCGTGAAAGCGCTGGCTGAGGCTGCGCGCGAAGCCGGGTTGCAGTTCTAAGCGCCCGAAGCGCTCAGAACGCCGAACGCCCAACCATTCAGGAATAGCAATATGGCAAAGTTTCAACCCCGCGCCCAGACCGAAGCGAATGACGACGGTTTGAAGGAAAAGATGATCGCGGTCAATCGCGTCACCAAGGTGGTCAAGGGCGGCCGCACGCTGAGCTTCGCGGCACTGACCGTCGTCGGTGATGGCGATGGGCGCATCGGCATGGGCAAGGGCAAGGCCAAGGAAGTGCCGGTTTCGGTGCAAAAGGCCATGGACTCTGCTCGTCGCGGCCTGTTCAAGGTCGCCCTCAAAGGCGGCACTGTGCACCACAACGTGCGCGGTGAGCATGGCGCTGCGAAGGTGCTGCTGGCGCCTGCGCCTCCCGGAACCGGCATCATCGCTGGCGGCCCGATGCGTGCGGTGTTCGAAGTGATGGGCGTGACCGACATCGTCGCGAAGAGCCTGGGCTCGAGCAACCCTTACAACATGGTGCGCGCTACGCTGGACGCGCTGCGTCGCTCCACCACGGCCTCGGAAGTGGCTGCCAAGCGTGGCAAGACAGTTGAGCAGATTTTCAACTGATCGCTGCAGCTGCCTTGGCCCTGCGGCCGACCTGGAGAAAAGCAATGTCGGAAACGATTGAACAAAAGAAGACCTTGACGGTCAAGTTGGTGAAGAGCCCGATCGGCTGCAAGCAGTCGCATCGTGACACCGTTCGCGGCCTTGGCCTGCGCCGCGTGAACAGCCAGTCTGTGCTCGAAGACACCCCTGCCGTGCGCGGCATGATCAACAAGATTGCGTACATGGTGCTGGTGCTGTAAGGCGCCCACCGTCGAACGTCAGAAGGACTGTGAACATGCAACTCAACACCATCAAGCCGGCCGTCGGCGCCAAGCACGCCAAGCGGCGTGTGGGCCGGGGCATCGGCTCTGGCCTGGGCAAGACCGCGGGTCGCGGCCACAAGGGCCAGAAGTCACGCGCTGGTGGCTACCACAAGGTCGGCTTCGAGGGCGGTCAGATGCCGCTGCAGCGTCGTCTGCCCAAGCGCGGCTTCAAGTCGCAGAACCTGAAGTTCAACGGTCAGGTCACGCTGACCGATCTGGAGCGTCTTGGCCTGGACGAGGTCAATCTGGTGGTGCTCAAGAGCGCTCATCTGGTTGGCCAGTTGGTCAAGCATGTCAAGGTCATCAAGCGCGGTGAGTTGTTGCGCAAGGTGGCTTTGATGGGCATAGGCGCGACCGCCGGTGCCAAGTCGGCCATTGAAGCAGTTGGTGGTTCGCTGGCCTGATCGGCCGCGGTAACCCGATTCGATACAGGCGCAAGGTTTTGGCGACTTCAGCAAATCAACTGGCAAAGAGCGGCAAGTTCGGCGACCTGCGTCGCCGTCTGGTGTTTCTCTTGTTGGCCTTGGTGGTTTACCGCCTAGGCGCTCACATACCTGTGCCCGGTATCGACCCCAACCAGTTGCAGCAGCTGTTCAAGGGCCAGCAAGGCGGCATTCTGAGCTTGTTCAACATGTTCTCAGGCGGTGCGTTGTCGCGTTTCACGGTCTTTGCGCTGGGGATCATGCCGTACATCTCGGCGTCGATCATCATGCAGTTGATGACCTACGTTGTGCCGACCCTCGAGGCTTTGAAGAAGGAAGGCGAGGCCGGACGCCGCAAGATCACGCAATACACGCGTTACGGCACCCTGGGTCTGGCGCTTTTCCAGACGCTGGGCATCGCGATGGCACTCGAAGGGTCGGCCGGTCTGGTGATTCATCCCGGCTGGGGCTTTCGCCTGACCACCGTGGTCAGTCTGACAGCCGGAACGATGTTCCTGATGTGGCTGGGTGAGCAGATTACCGAGCGCGGTCTGGGCAATGGCATCTCTATATTGATCTTTGGCGGTATCGCTGCGGGTTTGCCCAGCGCGATTGGCGGTCTGTTCGAACTGGTGCGAACGGGCGCCATGAGCCCGGTTGCCGCGATCTTCATCGTTGGGTTGGTGGTGGCCGTCACGTTCGCGGTGGTCTTTGTCGAACGTGGGCAGCGAAAGATACTGGTCAACTACGCCAAGCGCCAGGTCGGCAACAAGGTTTACGGTGGCCAATCGTCTCACCTGCCCCTTAAATTGAACATGTCGGGCGTGATCCCACCGATCTTCGCGTCGTCGATCATCCTGCTGCCGGCCACGGTGGTGGGTTGGTTCGCCACCGGTGAAGGCATGCGCTGGTTGAAGGATATTTCGTCCGCGCTGTCGCCGGGCCAGCCGATTTATGTCCTGCTGTATGCGGCCATGATTGTGTTCTTCTGTTTCTTTTACACCGCGCTGGTATTCAACAGCCGAGAGACAGCAGACAACCTGAAGAAGAGTGGCGCGTTCATTCCTGGCATTCGGCCGGGTGAGCAGACCGCCAAGCACATTGACAAGATCTTGGGCCGCTTGACGCTGGCCGGTGCGGTCTACATCACGGCGGTTTGCCTGCTGCCTGAGTTTCTGGTGCTGAAGTACAACGTGCCTTTCTACTTCGGCGGCACGTCGCTGTTGATCATCGTGGTCGTGACGATGGACTTCTGGTCGCAGGTACAAAGTTACGTCATGAGTCAGCAGTACGAATCATTGCTGAAGAAAGCCAATTTCAAGGCCAGTTGATCGGTCAGTTCGATCAGTTGGGTCCACCGGGTTTTGAGTCGCGTTGCGCAGCGTGTGCCGCACGTGTAGACAACGCTAAAGGAGAAGACGATGAAAGTCTCTGCATCGGTCAAAAAGATGTGCCGCAACTGCAAGGTCATCCGGCGCAAGGGTGTGGTTCGCGTGATCTGCACCGACCCGCGCCACAAACAGCGGCAGGGTTGATGGTTCGATCGGTTTGCCCCTCGGGGTCGACTGAACGCACCCCCGAGCTGCACTGAAGAGAATTCAAGGAACTACCATGGCACGTATTGCTGGCATCAACATCCCGCCGCACAAGCACGCAGAGATTGGCCTGACATCGATTTTCGGTGTCGGTCGTACCACGGCGCAGAAAATCTGCACCGCGGTGGGCATCGCTTATTCGAAGAAGATCAAGGACTTGACCGACAGCGATCTGGAGAGGATTCGCGATGAAGTCAACCGTCTGACCATCGAAGGTGACCTGCGCCGCGAGATTTCGATGAACATCAAGCGGCTGATGGACCTGGGCTGCTACCGCGGCCTGCGTCACCGCCGCGGTCTGCCGATGCGCGGTCAGCGCACCCGCACCAATGCCCGCACCCGCAAGGGTCCGCGCAAGGGCGCTGCGGCGCTGAAGAAGTAAGCACAGAACACGGGACACGACATGGCCAAATCACCTGCCAACACTGCGGCTCGCCGCGTCAGCAAGAAGATCCGCAAGAACATCGCGGATGGCGTGGCACACGTTCACGCTTCGTTCAACAACACCATCATCACCATCACCGACCGCCAAGGTGGCGCGTTGGCCTGGGCATCTTCCGGTGGTCAGGGCTTCAAGGGTTCGCGCAAGTCGACGCCTTTTGCGGCCCAGGTCGCTGCCGAAATGGCCGGTCGCGCGGCGCAAGAGCAGGGCATCAAGAACCTGGACGTGCGGATCAAGGGCCCTGGCCCTGGCCGTGAGTCGTCGGTGCGCGCCTTGGCTGCACTGGGCATCCGCATCAACTCGATCAGCGATGTGACGCCTGTGCCGCACAACTGCTGCCGGCCACAGAAGCGTCGTCGCATCTGAGGCCAGATCGGGCTGCGGTCGAATGGCCGCTATAATTTCCGGTTTCGTTCGGCGAGCGCACTGCGCTTGCCGGCAGTTTTGTTGGGGCGCTGCCCTGACATAAGCCCACCGTCTGAGCAGTCTCCTAGAACTCGCCAGACTCGCGCGACACAGCCTCGCGTCAGAAACATCCCAAGAAGGACATACCGTGGCACGTTATCTCGGCCCCAAGGCCAAGCTTTCCCGCCGTGAAGGCACCGACCTGTACCTGAAAAGCGCTCGGCGCCCGATCAGCGACAAGTCGAAGTCCGAATCAAAGCCTGGCCAGCATGGCCGCACGTCTGGCCAGCGCACGTCGGACTATGGTCTGCAACTGCGCGAGAAGCAGAAAGTCAAGCGCATGTACGGCATTCTGGAGCGTCAGTTCCGCCGTTACTTCGCCGAGGCTGAGCGCCGCAAGGGCAACACCGGCGCCACGCTGCTGATGCTGCTGGAATCGCGTCTGGACAACGTCGTCTACCGCATGGGCTTTGGCTCAACGCGCGCCGAGGCACGCCAGCTGGTCTCTCACCAGGCGATTCTGGTCAACGGCAAGAGCGTGAACATTGCGTCCTACCTGGTCAAGGCCGGTGACCTGATCGCCCTGCGTGAAAAGTCAAAGACGCAGCTGCGGGTGACCGAAGCGCTGAAGCTGGCCGAGTCCATTGGCCTGCCGGGCTGGGTGACCGTGGACGCGACCAAGATGGAGGGCGTGTTCAAGAAGGCGCCCGATCGCGACGAGTTCGGCGCCGAAATCAACGAATCGCTCATCGTCGAGTTGTACTCACGTTGAGCCTTGGCTGCTCCGGGCCTGCGCTGCGCAGGCTTGTGGCGCCACTTGCCGCTTCGCGTGTCGGGCACGGAGCGTGCTGAATTCCAGCCCGGTGTGGTCCGCCAGCCTTATCGGTGTAACGAGCCGAGGGTATTGAGAGGAACAGGACTCGATGCAAACCAATCTGCTGAAACCCAAAGCCATTCACGTTGAGCCCTTGGGCAACAACCGCGCCAAAGTCACACTCGAGCCTTTCGAGCGTGGTTATGGTCACACCCTGGGCAATGCCCTGCGGCGTGTGCTGCTGTCGTCCATGGTCGGCTACGCGCCGACCGAGGTAACGATCGCCGGCGTGCTGCACGAATACTCCACCGTCGACGGCGTGGGCGAAGATGTGGTGCACATCATGCTCAACCTCAAGGGCGTGGTGTTCCGTCTGCACAATCGCGACGAAGTCACGCTGGTGGTGCGCAAAGAGGGCGAAGGCCCGGTCACCGCCGCCGACATCCAGGTGCCGCACGACGTCGAGATCATCAACCCCGAACACGTCATTGCCAAGCTGGCCCAGGGCGGCAAGCTGGACATGCAGATCAAGGTCGAGAAGGGCCGTGGTTATGTGCCCGGCAGTCTGCGTCGCCATGGCGACGAGCCGACCAAGTCGATCGGCCGCATCGTGCTGGATGCCTCGTTCTCACCCGTGCGGCGTGTCAGCTACGCGGTGGAAAACGCCCGCGTCGAGCAGCGTACCGACCTCGACAAGCTGGTCATGGAAATCGAGACCAATGGCGCGGTGACGCCTGAGGAAGCCATTCGCGCTTCGGCCAAGATCCTGGTTGAGCAGCTGATGGTTTTCACCGGCCTGGAAAGCGTTGATCAGCCAGGTGCCGCCAACTGGCAGGGCGCCACGAGCAGTGAGCCCAAGCACGACCCGATCCTGCTGCGTCCGGTGGACGAACTTGAGTTGACGGTGCGTTCGGCCAACTGCCTGAAGGCCGAGAACATCTACTACATCGGCGACCTGATCCAGCGCACCGAGACCGAACTGCTGAAGACGCCCAATCTGGGCCGCAAGTCGCTCAATGAGATCAAGGAAGTGCTGGCCTCGCGTGGCTTGACACTGGGCGCACGGTTGGAGAATTGGCCGCCGCAGAACCTGGACAAGCGCTGACCTACAGGCGCTGCCGGTCGATAGCTGGACAAACGACTACAACCGACACGGCCTGAAGCTGGCCGCTGTGCACGCCCCGGTACCTGACACGGCCGGGGTCATAAATCTGAAAAGGACATCACCATGCGTCACGGTAACGGACTTCGCAAACTCAATCGCACCAGCGAGCACCGCAAAGCGATGCTGCAGAACATGTGCGTCTCGCTGCTGCGCCACGAAGCGATCAAGACCACGCTGCCCAAGGCCAAAGAGCTGCGTCGCGTGGTCGAGCCGCTGATCACGCTGGCCAAGACGCCCACGCTGGCGAACCGCCGCCTGGCCTTCAACCGCCTGCGTGACCGCGACATCGTGTCCAAGCTGTTCAACGACCTCGGCCCGCGCTACCAGACCCGTCCGGGCGGCTACACCCGCATCCTGAAAATGGGTTTCCGGGTGGGCGACAACGCGCCGATGGCCTTCGTCGAGTTGGTTGACCGGCCTGACGTTGCTGCTGACGCGGCCGACGCTTCGGACAAGGACTGAGCCATCCAGGCTCAGTGCCACCGGTGCACTCGGTTGTGCCCGCAGCCAGAACAGCCAGCCTTGCGCTGGCTTTTTTGCGTGCGCTCGGCCTTCATTCAAGCCCTGGCGGAACCGTCGGCTGGCAGACGGGTCTGCCGAGGATGAGCATGCCGTCTGCAGAGTTTCACCTTGGCCCGACCGTGACCCGCACGCCCAGCCTGGGTTTTCGACAACTGACCTCGTGGCTCTGCATGGGCTTGCTGGCGGCCACGCTGCTGGCGCTGCCAGAGGCCAGGGCGGCTGAGGACTTTCTGCCGCCCGACCAGGCTTTTGGCGTCACGGCAGCCCTCGTCGCGACAGACCGCGTGGAGGTGCAGGTCCGCGTAGCCAAGGGCTACTACCTGTACCGTGAGCCGTTTCGCTTCGAGGCGCAAGGCGCCACCTTGGGTGCGCCGACTCTTCCCCCCGGCAAGCTCAAGTTCGACGAAAACTTTCAGAAGAACGTCGAGACCTACCGCGATCTGCTGACCATCTCGCTGCCGGTGCAATCCGCAGCGGGTCCGTTCAAGCTCAGTGTGGTGTCTCAGGGCTGCGCCGACGCCGGTCTGTGCTACCCGCCCATGACGACCCTGTTTCAGCTCGATCCGGCGGTATTGGCCGCGTCCGGGTCAGGTGCTGCGCTCACGGCCCCGTGGTGGGAAGGAGGCAGCATTGACGCCGTGCTGCAGGCGGGCCAACTTTGGGCTGTCGTGGGCGTGTTTTTCGTCCTCGGGCTCCTGATGACCTTCACGCCCTGCGTGTTGCCGATGCTGCCCATCCTGTCCTCGCTGATCGTCGGTGCGGGAGGGCCACCGAGCCGGGGCCGGGGTATCGGCCTGGCCGCGGCCTATTCGCTGGGCATGGCCCTGGTCTACACGCTGCTGGGCGTGGCCGCCGGCCTGGCCGGCGAAGGACTGGCGGCCGCCCTGCAAAGGCCCTGGGTTCTGGCCAGCTTCGCCGCGCTGCTGGCGCTGCTGGCGCTGTCGATGTTCGATGTCTACGAATTGCGCCTGCCGGCATCGCTGACCCAGCGGCTGAGCCAGCAGGCCGACCGGCTGCCTGGCGGGCAGGTGCTCGGTGTGTTCATGATGGGCGGGCTTTCCGCGTTGATCGTCAGCCCCTGCGTCACCGCCCCATTGGCCGGCGCCTTGCTGTTTATCGGCCAGAGCGGCGATGTGCTGATGGGTGGGCTTGCCCTGTTCGCCATGGCTGCGGGCATGAGTGTTCCCTTGCTGATGCTGGGCGCGTCGGCCGGGCGCTGGCTGCCTCGGACGGGGGCCTGGATGCAGACCATCAAACGACTGTTTGGCGTGCTGATGCTCGCCGTGGCCCTGTGGGTGGTGCAGCCGGTGTTGCCCGCGGCGGCGCAGCTCGGCGCATGGGGCCTCTTGCTGCTGCTGTCGGGCATGTTGATGCAACCTTTCGCCAGCCGCCTGGCGCATCACCACGCCTTGCGTGACGCGCTGGGTCGTGCCCTGGGCCTGGTTGCGCTGACCTTGGGTGTGCTGCAGATCGTCGGCGCTGCCACCGGGGGTACCGACCCCCTGAGGCCGTTGGCGCAGTGGGGTTCGGCGGGTGCTCGCAGCGATGCGCCGAGTTTTCAGATCATCCACAGCGGCGGCGCCTTGGACGAGGCCTTGGCCAGCGCCGCAGGCCGTCCGGTGATTCTCGATTTCTACGCTGACTGGTGCGTCTCGTGCAAGGAGATGGAGCGGTTGACCTTCACCGATCCGGCCGTGGCGGTGCGCATGCGCGGTGCCGTTCTGCTGAAGGCCGATGTCACTGCCAACAGTGAAGAAGAACGCGCGTTGTTGCGCCGCTTTCAGCTGTTCGGCCCCCCCGGTACGCTGTTCTTCGACGCCCAGGGGCAGGAGCAGACTGCGCTGAGGGTGATCGGCTTCCAGCCCGCGCGCCGCTTCGAGCAAACGCTGATTCGCGCTGGCCTGTAATCCTTTGCCAGTGCGCGCGTCTGCGCACTCCAGCAGCAGTTCTAGACCCAGGCTGGTGCGGCCGTTCTGCCAGCAGTGATGCCATCGACCAGGATGAACGGCGTGCATGAAGTGAACAGCCGCGGGTTCATTCGCTCAGTCAAACTGGGTGCCCAGGATACCTTCATGGATCCGTGCTATAGTCCGTCTTCCAGTCGCGGGGTGGAGCAGCCTGGTAGCTCGTTGGGCTCATAACCCAAAGGTCGCAAGTTCAAATCTTGCCCCCGCAACCAAAATTCACTAACAAAAACAACAACTAACGAATTGGCAGACGCCGCCCCAGTGGGCGGCGTTTTGCTTTGTGACGCAGTTTTGTTGTACGACGCCGCCGCCCCTTTGCCCCGTCTGCGCACCGATGCCGCTCCAGCAGTGGGCTCGCAGCCACGATGGCGCCCGCCACCTAGAGTTCATCCGGTGCGCAGCAGCCCCTGCGCTGGATCAGCAGGCCACGGCGGGAGTCGTTGTGCTGTGACAGCCATCGGGCGGCGCGCACACGCTGGCCCTTGAGCTTGGCCGCGTCGCCGCCCAGGGCGGTGTTGGTCAAGGTGGCACGGGTGGGCGGTGACTGTCCGTGCCACGACCTGGGTGGGCAGTCGTGGCCAGCGGCGGTGCGTGCAGGGCCAGGGGATCGTTCATGGTCGCGGGCCAGCGGGTGCGGCCTCGGCGCGGGTCAGGGCGTCCCAGCCGTAGCGGTTCATGCTGCCGAAGGCGGGCATGGCCGGGTGCGGCACAAAGCGGGTGCGGCAGTCGATCACCGCCGGCAGGCCGCTGGCGCGGGCGCGGGCGATGGCGGCGGGGATCTCGGTGGCGTCCTCCACCCGCTCGCCATGGCAGCCGAAGCCTCGGGCGATGGCGGCGTAGTCGGTGCCGTCCAGCGCGGTGCCGAACTCGAAGTCCAGCGCCATGCGCTGGCCCTGGCGGATGACGCCCCAGGCCGCGTTGTTGTGGACGATGCTGACCACCGGCAGGCCCAGCCGCCGCGCGCTGTCCAGCTCGACCAGGCTGAAGCCGAAGGCGCCGTCGCCGGTGAGGTTGAGCACCAGCCGGTCCGGGTACAGCCACTGCAGCGCCAGCGCATAAGGCAGGCCGAAGCCCAGCTGGCTCATGCCCGGGTCGTGGAAACGGCTGCGGGTGGCGTACACGGGGGTCAGGTCATTGCTCCAGAAGCTGGTGTGGCCGCCGTCGTAGACCGCCAGTGCGTCGTCAGGCAAGGCCTGCGCCACCGCGCTGGCCAGCGCGGCGGGGTGCATGGGCGCAGCGGTCTCGGCCGCCATGCCGGCCAGCCGGGCGGTGTAGGTGGCGCGGGTGGCGCGCAGCGTGGGCAGCCAGTGGGCATCGGCGGCCGCCAGCGTGTCTGGCAGCGCCGCCAGCAGGTCTTGCAGTGCGGCGCCGGCGTCGGCCTGCAGGGCCACGCTGTGCAGGGCCGGCGCGCCCAGCGCCGCCGGGTCGATGTTGACGGCCACGGTGGCATGGTGGCGCCGCGCCAGCGGGCCGCGCTCGTCCCACAGCCATGACGACCAGCGGCAGCCGATGGCCACCACCGTGTCGGCCTCGTCGAAGGCCTGCTTCACCGCGTCGCCGGCGATCAGCCCGCCATGGCCGATCCAGGCCGGGTCGTCGCTGCGCACCACGCCCAGCGCCATCTGCGTCGGCAGCACCGGCGCGTGCAGGCGCGCGGCCAGGGCCTGCACCGCCGCCTGCGCCCCGGCAACCACCACGCCGCCGCCAGCCACCACCACCGTGCGGCGGGCGCGGTGCAGCAACGCGGCGGCCTGCTGCACCGCGGCGGCCGCCGGGCGCGGGCCCTGGGTGGCGCGGTAGCGCGATGGCGGCAGGTCGAACTCGTCGGCCTGCCAGGCCACAGACTGGGTCAGCACGTCGTGAGGGATGTCCAGGTGCACGGGGCCCGGCCGGCCGGAAAGCGCCTCGCGGAAGGCGCGGCGCACCAGTTCGGGCAGGCGGCGGGCGTCGTGCACCACCGCGCCCCATTTGGTCAGCGGCGCCAGCACGGCGCGGGTGTCCAGGTCCATGAACATGCCGCTGTGCGGATAGGCCGCCGCCCGGTGCTGGTTGGTGGTGATCAGCAGCACCGCGAGGTGGTTGTTGCAGGCCACACCCGCACCGGCGGCCAGGTTCAGTCCGCCCGGGCCCATCTCGCCCAGGGCCACGGCGACGCGTCCGGTGCCCGCGTGCACGGCCGCGGCCATCATCGGCGCGCTGGATTCATGGCGCACGCCGACGAAGGGGATGTCGCTCAGCGACAGGGCATGCAGCAGCGGCGCCAGCTTGCCGCCGACGATGCCGAATGCCACAGGCACGGCCTCGGCCTGCAGCAGCCGCACCAGGGCCTGTGCGCCATTGAGCGTGATGGGGGCCATCAATCTTCCGGCGTGAAGCCCGTGGCCTTGACGATCGGGCCCCAGCGCTGCAGTTCGTCCCTGACCCGCGTGGCAAAAGCCTCGGGTGATTCCCGCAGGGCCAGCAGGCCGTTGCGGCTGAAGACTTCCTGCATCTCGGGCGTGGCCAGGGCGTCCTGCACCGCGGCGTTGAGCTGGCGCACCAGTTCGGACGCTGTCTTGGCCGGGGCGTACCAGCCCAGGAACTCCTGCACCACGATGTCCTTGTGGCCCAGTTCGACCAGCGTGGGCACGTCCGGCAGGGCGGCCCAGCGCTGGGCACTGGCCACCGCCAGCGCGCGCAGCCGGCCGCTCCTGACATGCGGCAGCACCTCGCTCACCACGCTGAAGGCGAGCGGAATCTGGCCGCCCATCAGGTCTTGCAGCAGCGGCGCACCGCCCCGGTAGGGGATGCTCTTGATCGCCACACCCGTGGCGCGCTCGAACATCATGCCGGCGAAATGTGGTGCCGAGCCGGGCGCCGGGATGCCGTAGTTGGCCTTGTCGGGGTTGGCCCGGGCCCAGCGCACGAAGTCGGCCACCGTCTTCACCTCGGGCGGCGTGCCCGGGCCCACGGTCACGCAGACCGTGTAGGCCGCCAGCGGCGTCACCGGCACAAAATCGACCAGTGGGTCGTAGCCCAGTTTGCGGCCGTAGGTGTGCGGGTAAAGCGTGACGATCGACGAGGGCACCTGCAGCAGCGTGGCACCGTCGGGCTGCGCGCGCTTGACAAAATCGGCGGCAATGCGGCCCCCCGCACCGGGCTTGCTGTCGAGGATCAGCGTGCCGGGCCAGCGGCCCTTGAGCCGGTCCAGCAGCGGGCGGCTGACCTGATCACCCAGGCCGCCCGGCGGAAAACCCGACCAGACGATGGTCTGTGCCGGTTGGGCCAGGGCCGGCCCCGGCGGGGTCAACGCGGCCAGGCCCAGGGCCTGGAGCAGGTGGCGGCGTTGCACTCTCATGCGGTGTCTCCTTGTGGCGTGCGGTGCCGGTGTCGGCCTTGGCTATTCCGGCAGCATGCCAATTTCCTTGACGATGGCAAGCCAGCGGGCCGATTCGTCGCGCAGGAAGGCGCCGACCTGGGCGCTGCCCATGCTGCCGTCGGCGAGGGGCCCGATGGCCGCGATGCGCTCGGCCACGTCCTTGCTGTTGAGCAGGGCATTGATGTCGCGGTTGCTGCGCTCGATGGCCGCTGCCGGCGTGCCGGTGGGCGCGACCACGGCGAACCAGCCGACCATGTCGAAGCCCGGCAGTTTTTCGGCCAGGGCCGGCACCTTGTCCCAGCCCTCGACCCGTTGGGCCGACGTGGTGGTCAGCACGCGCAGCTTGCCCTGGCGCGCCAGCGCGGCGGTGGACGCCAGGTCGGCAACCATCGCGTCCAGCTGCCCGCCCATCAGGTTCTGCGCACCCACGCCGGTGTTGGCATGCGGCACCAGGTTGGCCTGGGCCTGTGAGCGGGCATTGAACAGCCGCGCGATCATGCCGCTGAAGGTGCGTGGGCCTTCGTTGCCCAGCGACAGCGTGCCCGGAGCGGCCTTGCTGCGCGCCACCAGGTCGTCGATGCTGGTGATGGGCGAGTCACCGCGCACCAGCACTGCAAACGGGCTGCGGGCGATGAAGGCCACCGGCACAAAGTCCTTCGCCGGGTCATAGGGCAGGGTCTTGAACAGCAGCGGGTTGGTGACCAGTGCCGCCGTGGTGGCGAAGTAGAAGCTGCTGCCATCGGCCGCCGAGCGGGCCGCTGCCTGCGCGCCAATGGTGTTCTGGCCACCGGGCTTGTTGTCGATCACCACCGCCTGGCCCCAGAGCTTGGTCAGCCGCTCGGACAGGATCCGGGCCACGTTGTCCGGGCCCGAGCCGGGCGGTTGCGACAGGACCCATTTCACCGGCTTGTCGGGCCAGGTCTGTGCACGCAATGCCGGCACGGTGGCCGACAGCGCGCCGCCGGCCAGGCTGAGCATGAGTTGGCGTCTTTGCATGGTCGGTACTCCGGATTGTGGTGGTTGGGGGGACGCGCTGCGCTCAGTGGCCCAACGCGGCCTGCCACTCGGCCAGCAGCGCAGTCAGTTCTTCCGTGCTGGCCGCCGTGCCGTAGACATAGTGGTCGGGCCGCAGCAGGGCCGCATGGCAGCTGTGGCGCTGCATCCAGGTGGCGACCACGCCGTCCTGTTCCTGCACATCGGCGCCACCGAGCGCTATGACGATCAGGCCCGGCAGTTCGACCGGCGGCGCCAGGGCCGCGTCGACCACGAGCCGCCAGCCGCAGCCGAAGCGGGTGTCCATCAGGCTGCCCTCGCCCTGGCTGCCATCCAGCAGGCGGGGCTGGGGAAACAGCGTGCCGCGTCCAGTGCTTGGCTGCATCGTCAGCAAGCCGGTGTCCAGGCGCGGCAGCACATCCTGTCGCGGCGTGTCCTTGACCACGCCGCCGCACTCGGCCAGCAAGCGGGCGTCGCGTGCCTGGGCCTTGGCCAGGTCGCGTTCGCAGATGATGGCGCCCGCAGCCTTGAGCTTGCCGGTGAGCGTTTGCACATGGGCCTTGCGCTCGATGCCATAGCAGTCGAGCAGGGCCTGGGCGGCGCTGCCGCTGACCTCGCCCTTGAGCACGGCGGCCAGCTTCCACGATAAATTGGCCGCATCGCGCACGCCCTGGCACATGCCCTGGCCCAGAAAAGGCGGCTGCATGTGCGCGGCGTCACCGGCCACAAACACCCGGCCGGCGCGCCAGGTCTGCGCCACCAGCGCATGAAAGCGGTAGCTGGACTGGCGCCACAGCACGCCGTCCTCGGGCGTCAGCCAGCGCGACAGCAGTTGCCAGGTGCCGGCTTCGGTGGCGACCTGCCTGGGGTCTTCACCGGGCTTGAGTGAAATCTCCCAGCGCCGGTGGTTGCCGGGGCCGATGACCAGGGTGCAGGGCCGCTCGGGTTCGCAGAACTGCACGCTGGTGGTGGGCAGTTTGGCCAGCCCGCGTTCGTTCACGCGCAGGTCCACCACCAGCCAGGGCTCGTCGAAGTCCAGGTCCTCCAGCGCGATGCCGGCCTGGGCCCGCACCGCGCTGGCGCCGCCGTCGCAGCCGATGACCCAGCGCGCGCGCACGCTGGACACCTGGCCGTCGGCGGCACGCAGCGTCAGCGTGGCGCCGTCGGCGTCCTGCACCAGCGCGGTCATCTCGGTGGCCAGGGCCAGCGTCACGCCGGGCAGCGCGGCCACGCGCTCGCGCAGCAAGCGCTCCACCGGCGGCTGGCTGAACACCAGCGACGGCGTGTAGCCCTGCGGATAGGGCGGCGCCACCATCGTCATGCGGCGGATCAGCTTACCGCTGGCGCCGAACCACTCCGAGTGGGTGAAGGGCTCGGTGTGCGGCAGCACGGCGTCGACGATGCCGATCTGCTGGAACACGCGCATGACCTCGTGGTCGAGCGCGATCGCGCGCGGGATTTCGTAGACGCCGGGCAGCCGGTCGCAGACATGGACCCTGAGCCCCGCCTGGCCCAGCAGCGCGGCGGCCACCGCCCCGACTGGGCCGTAGCCGACCACAGCCACATCAAACATGCTCAGCCCTCAGCCACGATCGGGTTGCGCAGCACGCCGATGTTCTCGATCTCGATCTCGATCACGTCACCGGCCTTCATCCACACCGGCGGTGTGCGGGCCTGGCCCACGCCAGCGGGTGTGCCCATGATGATGGCGTCGCCCGGCGACAACGTCATGCACTCGGCCAGCAGGGCGATGGTCTCGTCGACGGCAAAGATCATGTCGCTGGTGTTCGCGTCCTGCATGACCTGGCCGTTCAAGCGGCTCTGGATGCGCAGGCCGACAGCACCTGGCGCCAGTTCGTCGGCGGTGACCAGCACCGGGCCGAAACCGCCGGTGGCGTCGAAGTTCTTGCCGATGGTCCACTGCGGCGTGCGCTTCTGGTAGTCGCGCACCGACATGTCGTTGAAGCAGCTGTAGCCGAACACGTACTGCAGCGCGTCTTCGCGCTTGACATGGCGCGGCACGGTCTTGCCGATGACCACCGCCATCTCGGCCTCGTAGTCGAACTTGACCGACACCTTGGGCAACAGGCCGGGCTGGCCATGGGCCACCAGCGAGCTCTTGCCACGGTAGAAGAACCAGGGGTAGTCGGGCTTCTCGGTGCGGCCACCTTCCTTGGCATGGTCGAAGTAGTTCAGGCCCAGGCAGATGATCTTGCCGGGCTCGGGCACCAGGGGCGCAAAAGTCTGGTCGGCCAGTGGCAGCCGCCTGCCTGTGGCCAGCGCGCTTTGCGCGGCGGCGGCCAGGTCGGTGCCGGCTTCGAGCGCGGCGCGCAGGTCGGTGCCCAGCGCGATCCAGTCGGCGCCGTCAACGACGCCCAACTGGGCACGGCCTTGTTGCAGGGTGGTGGCAAAACGCATGAATCTTCCTTCGTCGGTTTCTTGGCTGGTCAGTGGGTGGGCGAGAACAGCACGGCGCGCTGCGCCTGCTTCAGCCGGTCGCTGGGCGGTGCCGAGATGCCCCACTGGTCGACCCGACCCGGTGGCCAGGTCCAGTCCGACGGGCTGCCGGCGCGGTAGCTGTCGTCGATCTGCCCGACCTCGGCGGTGTACTCGACGACGATGCCGAAGGGGTCGATGAAGTAATTGAAGGCGTTGTCGCCCGGGCCATGGCGCCCCGGGCCCCACTCGATGCCATGGCCGGCCTGCTTCATGCGGCCACCGCCGCGCATCACCGATTCCAGCGTGGGCATGACGAAGGCGACATGGTTGAGCGCGTCGTTGTCGGTGTCGCCGATGGCCAGGCTGTGGTGGTCATGGTTGCAGTTCATGAAGGCCATGATGCGGGTGCGGTCGGCCAGCACAAAGCCCAGCGCGGCTTCCATGAAGCGCTGCGCCACTGGCACGTCGTGGCTGTTCAGCACCGCATGGGCCAGGCGCTGCGGCATGTCGGGCGGCGGTGGCTCGTCGGCGCTGCGCTGGCGGTCGGCAAACACCAGTTCGTAGCGCCGCCCATGGGGGTCGCGCAGCAGCACAGTCTGGCCGCCGGCCGGGTCTGCGGCGGCGGCCAGGCCCTGTTCTACCAGGCCGCCGGCGGCCGGCGTGGCGGCTGCCGCTGCCGCCAGCGCTTCAGCGCTGCGCGCACGCAGGGTCACCTTCAGGATCTGCGGCAAACCGGGCCGCTGGTGCAGGGCCAGCAGGTGGTGGTCGCGGCCGCTGCCGCGCAGGTAGAGCACACCGGGGCCACGGTCGGCCACGCTCAGTTGCCAGACCTGGGTGTAAAAGGTTTCGGCGGCGGCCAGGTCGGGCACGGTCAGTGCCACGCTGCGCAGCGCTGCGATCCAGGGTGATCTCATGCGGTCGCCATCGCGGCAGGTGGTTTCACTTCAGGTCCATGCACGGCGCTAAGCACCGTGGGGGCAAGGGGCTGCCCTCAGGCATGCTTCAAGCCTGCGGCAGCGATGCCGGCGATGACGATCTGCTCGTCCTCGTCGCCAGTGCCACCGGACGCGCCGGCCGCGCCCAGCACTTGGCCCTGCTCATCGGTGATCAGCACCGCACCGGTCTGGGGAATGAACTTCTGCGATGCGCTCGAGGCCACTGCGCCGAAGAAGGCCGGCAGGCCTTTGGCGCGCTCGGTCAAGGTGCGGCTGTTCACGCCCATGCCCACGGCGGCGGCCGCCTTGCCCAGGGCGATGTCCAGCCGCAGCGCGGTGGCGCCGTCCTCGCGCGCCGACGCCACCACCTGCGCGGCCGCGTCCACCACCACCACGCCCATGGGCTTGAAGCCCTGTTCGCGCGCCGCAACCAGGGCGGCGTCGATCAGGCTGCGGGCCTGGGCCAGACTGAGCTTGTTCATGTCATTTCTCATTGAGGTGAGCGCTGATTTTTATATACAAAATATGGATTTGCAACCGTATCAGCACAAATTGCAGATATTTGATTCATGTGTACATTTCAGCTGACCATGGCCAGAACGCCCCTCCTCGCCAGCGCTCAGGGCATCGCCACCCGTGCCACCAGCCTGTACGACCAGTTGCGCGCCGACCTGGTCGGCAGCGCGCTGGAACCGGGCAGCAAGCTGGCCATCGAGGCCCTGGCCGAGCGCTACCAGACCAGTGCCACGCCGCTGCGCGAGGCGCTGAACCGCCTGGTGTCGGACGGTCTGGTGCAACGTCGCGAGCAGCGCGGGTTCGTGGTGTCGCCGATCAGCGCGCAAGACCTGGCGGAGATCACCAAGACCCGCTGCTGGCTGGAAGAGGTGGCGCTGCGCGAGTCCATCAGCGCCCATAGCACGGCCTGGGAAGAAGCCCTGGTGCTGGCCCACCACCGGCTGGCCAAGACGCCACGGTCCTTGTCCGACCAGTCCTTCCAGGACAACCCCGAATGGGAGCCGCTGCACCGCGCCTTTCACCGCGCGCTGATCGCCGGCTGCGGCTCGCGCTGGTTGCTCAACTTCTGCGACCAGCTGGCCGACCAGCACCACCGCTACCGACGGCTGTCAGCACCGCGCGCCTTCGCCAAGCGCGGCGTGAAGGGCGAGCACCAGCAGCTGCTGGAGGCCGCACTGGGCGGCCGGGCAGACGTGGCGGTGGGCCTGCTGCGCGAGCACTTCGAGCGCACGGCAAGCATCATCCGCGACGACCCCGCGCTGTTCGGGCAGGGCAGGGTGCAGGCTGCTTCGCTGGCCGTGCCCAGGCGCGCGCAGGCTTAGTCAGCGGCCTGCGGGTCGGCCAAAGCAAGGCCCTGCTGCGTCAATCCGATCTGGCAGACCGTGGCAAGCATCGATCAAAGCGGCCCCCGCTCCGGCCAGGTTCGGCCGTCGATTTGAGCTCGATGCCCGTGGACCGGGATTCCACCCGGCAGAATCGGCTGAGTTCACCCCGTCCGATTCCCGAGCCCACCCATGCGCCTGCTGCAGTACAAAGACCTCGACCTCAAGCGGGTCAGGCCGGCGTTCGCCAAGGTCCGCGCAGCGATCGAGGCCGGCGACTTCAAAAGCCCCGACGTCAAGAAGCTGCACATCGGCGGCTACTACCGCGCCAAGCTCGATCACAGCAACCGGCTGCTGCTGCAGTTCGCACGCTACGGTGGTCAGACCGTGTGCCTGGCGCTGGAGGTGATTGCGAACCACGCCTACGAGAAGTCCCGCTTCCTGCGCGGCGCGCCGGTGGACGAGGCCAAGATCGAGCATGAACCTCTCATCGAGCCGGCGCAGTTTGCTTCTGAAGCCATGCCCCTGCGCTGGCTGCATGCCACGCGCGCCGAGTTCGAGCTGCTCGACAAGCCCATCGTCTTCGACGACGCCCAGGAGGCCGTGCGCCGCCTGCCCGCGCCGGTAGTGCTGGTCGGATCGGCCGGCTCGGGCAAGACCGCTGTGACGCTGGCCAAGCTGCGCGAGGCCGATGGCAGGGTGCTCTATGTCACCCAGTCGGCCTACCTGGCGCAATCGGCGCGCTCGCTCTACGACGCCCACGGCTACGAGAACCCGGCCCAGGAAGCCGAATTCCTGAGCTACCGCGAGTTCCTCGAGACCCTGCATGTGCCGCCAGGGCGCGAGCTCAGCTTCAACGCCTTCCGAGGCTGGTTCGACCGCCACCGCGCTGCCGCCAAGGCGCTGGGCGATCTGGACGCCCATGCCTTGTTCGAGGAGTTTCGCGGCGTCATCGGCGCCCAGCCCGGCGGGCCGCTGAGCCTGGCCGACTACCTTGAGCTCGGCCAGCGCCAGAGCCTGCTGGCGCCGGCCGCCCGCGAGGCGGCGCACGCCCTGTTTGAACGTTACCGCCAGTGGCTGGTGCAGAGTGACCAGTTCGACCTCAACCTCGTTGCCCACGAGTGGAGGCCACGGGCACTGCCGACCTACGACTTCGTGGTCATCGACGAGGTGCAGGACCTGACCGCCGTGCAGCTGGCCCTGGTGCTGGCCTGCCTGAAGGCGCCGGGGCAGTTCCTGTTGTGCGGCGACTCCAACCAGATCGTGCACCCCAACTTCTTCAGCTGGGCGGCGGTGAAGGCGCTGTTCTGGCAGGGCCTGGCCGGCACGGCGGCACAACACCAGCAGCTGCAGGTGCTGCAGGCCAACTTCCGCAACACGCAGGCGGTGACCGAGCTGGCCAACACGCTGCTGAAGATCAAGCAGGCCCGCTTCGGATCGATCGACCGCGAAAGCAACTTCTTGGTCCAGAGCACGTCCGATGAGCCGGGCGAGGTGCTGCTGGTCCAGGCCAGGGATGCGGCGCTCAAGCAGATCGACGCCGCAACGCGTGCGTCGGCGCGCCATGCGGTGATCGTGCTGCGTGACGAAGACAAGGCGCAGGCCCGCACACAGTTCCGCACGCCGCTGGTGTTCTCGGTGCACGAGGCCAAGGGGCTGGAGTACCCGCATGTGCTGCTGCTGGGCCTGGTCTCGGGTCAGCGCGCGGCCTATGCCGAGGTCTGCGAAGGCGTCACGGTGCAAGACCTGCAGCACGACGCACTCGACTACCGCCGCGCCAAGGACAAGGGCGACAAGTCGCTGGAGCTGTACAAGTTCTACGTCAACGCGCTGTACGTGGCCATGACGCGCGCGGTGCAGAGCCTGACCCTGGTCGAGACCGACATCGGCCACCCGATCTTCGGCCTGCTGGGCCTGCAGGCCGGCGAGGCGCGCAGCGGCGCGACACCGGCCTCGACCAAGGAGGAGTGGGCGCAAGAGGCGCGCAAGCTCGAACTGCAGGGCAAGGCAGAGCAGGCCCTGGCCATCCGCGAGGCCTTTCTGCAGTTCAAGCCGGTGCCGTGGACGCCGTGGAGCCGCGCGCACATCGACGCGCTGACGCCGAAGGCCATGGACCTCGCCAACCCGAGCGCCAAACTGCGGCAGACGCTGTTCGACTACGCGCTGTGGCATGGGCAGCAGCATTGGATCGAGCGCCTGGCCGCCACGCCCTTCCTGCCGGCCAAGGGCCTGGTCGATCTCGGCAGCTTCAACATGGCCGGCAGCACGCTGATCAATCGCATGTCCCTGCCCGAGTGGGATCGGCTGGAAGCCCACACCCGCCGCAGCGTGGCCGCATCACAGCAGCGCCACCTGCAC
This sequence comes from Betaproteobacteria bacterium, assembly GCA_031417735.1. Lineage (GTDB taxonomy): Bacteria > Pseudomonadota > Gammaproteobacteria > Burkholderiales > Burkholderiaceae_C > Pseudaquabacterium. The sequence continues at coordinate 5,928 of JANOWE010000169.1, read as the reverse complement.
GCCTATACGGCGAAGAACTTCAAGGACTTGCTGCGCCTGTGCGACGTGCATGGCGTCGACCACCTCTCCCCCGTAGGGGCGACGCCGCTGATGCTGGCCGCGCGCGCCGGCAACCTGCCGCTGGTGCAGGCGCTGCTGGCCAAGGGTGCCGACCCGGACATCCGCGACGAGTTCGGGCACACGGCCTGGCTGCATGCGCTGAGCCGGGCGATGCAGGAGCCGGGCTTCGTCCTGACCGGCCTGCCGGCGCTGTTCGACGCGCTGGCGCCGGCCGTGCTGGACGTGCAGACCGGCGGGCGCCTGGTGCGCATCGAACGCCACCAGGCCGAGTACTGGGTGCTGACGCTGATGTTGGCCGGGCTGAAGACCCAGTGGTCGGCCTGCGTGCTGCGCAGCCAGGAGGTGTGGAAATACGGCGATGGTTTCTTCGCCGAGCAATTGCACGGGGTGCTGGAGCGGCTGCCGCCCCATCTGTGGAGCGACAAGCGGCGCAAGCGCAGCTACGTCAACCAGGTGCTGGCGCGCGCTGAGATCGACAGCGCTTACCGGCCGGCCCGGCAGCTGTTCGCGCGGGCACGGCATGGGCATTACCTGCCGAACCCGGCGATGCTGCTGCGCCAGGGGGCGGGCTGGGTGCCGGTGTACAAGCTGCTCGGGCTGGATTGGCTTGAAGCCGGGTGTGGGTCGGACGAGGCCTACCGCCGATCACCCGCCGAAGCCGTGGCGCGGCTGGGCGTGGAACCGTCGGCGGTTGAGAGCGGCCCCGGGCAGGCCCAGGGCAATCGAGATCGATCACCCGGATGACCCCGCCCGCGGTAAACGCCGAAGAACGCAGCGCCTGTACCGGTCCTTGAGCTGAAGTTCGGACGCTGCACCTGCCACGGCCTGGCGTGCTGATGCGGCACAGGTTAGGGTGGCGTCCCCGGCCCCTCCTGCCGCCACCCTTGCCGCCACCCTTGCCGCCACCATTGCCGCTGCCGCCATGCGCCTGTTCTCATACCGCGACCGCCCGGTTCATCTGGGCCCTTATCCGCAAGAGCGGCTGACCCGCAGCGAGCAGGCGCCTGCGCTGGCGGCGCTGCCGGTGATGCAGGCGCTGGCCTACGAGCACCCCGACCCGCTGTCGCTGGTGCATGCCATGGCCCGCTTTGCGGCGATGTTCGATCTGGTGCGCGACGGCCCCGTCAACCCGCTGCCCGCCGAGGTCGAGGTCGACCCTGAACGGCGCGCCCAGCACCTCAAGGCCGCCGGCTACTACTTCGATGCGTCGATGGTGTCGGCCTGCGCGCTGCCGCCCGAGGCCCGGCTGGCCACGCCCATCCGCAACGCCGACGTCCAGGCGCTGGGCGAGGAGCTGGCCAAGAACCAGCCCACCAGCTTTGCCGCCGGCATGGACATGATCCTGGCCGATGTGCTGGCCTCGGCACAGACCCGGCATGGCCCGGTGGCCCACCACAGCCATGCCCTGGTGATGGCGGTGGCCTACCCGCGCGACCCGCGCACCGACGAGCCGGGCTGCGACTGGCTGGTCGGCGCCCAGGCCCACCGCGCGGCGCTGCTGGCGTCGCAGACCGCCGTACTGCTGGCCAGCTACCTGCGCATGCTGGGCTTCGAGGCGCGCGCCCACAGCGCCAGTTGCAGCGATGTGGACCTGCCGCGCCTGGCCGTGGCCAGTGGCCTGGCGCTGGCCGACGGCAGCAACCCCTATCTGGGCCAGCGCTATGGCCTGGCGGCCGTGTCGACCAACTTTGCGCTGCGCGCCGATCAGCCGCTGGCGGCGCAGCAGCAGCGCTGGCGCAGCCATGGCCCGGCCTGGTGGCTGGGTCAGGGCACGCTGAAAAGCGCCCTGAACCACGAGGCCTTTGCCGGCCGCGACTTCAAGGACGGCGCCTACCCCTTCGAGACCATCGCGCGTCAGGACCAACCCACCACCTTCATCGACCACGACCGCGTGCCGCGCTTTCCGAAGCGGGCCGACTTTTTCGCCCGCGCGCTGTTCGGTGATCTGGGCAAGAGCGTGCAGGACAACGCCAAGAACGCCTACTACGTGATGAAGAGCCCCATCGGCGCCTGTGCCCGCCGCGCGCTGGGGGCGCTGCTGCTGCTGCAGTTTGGTGAGGCGCGCGGGCCGGTCTCGCCCACCACGGCCGACCCACTGCGCAATGCACACAAGCTGAAGGCGGCGTCCTACTTTATGGGCGCCGACGCGGTGGGCCTGTGCGCGGTGCCCGAATGGGCGTACTACTCGCACGACGCGGGCGGCAACGCGCTGCCGGCCTACCACGCCTTTGCCGTGAACCTGCTGCTCGACCAGGGCCACGAGACCATGGAAGGCGCCAGCGGCGACGACTGGATCAGCGTGGCGCAGAGCATGCGCGCCTACCTGCGCTTCTCGCTGATGGGCGGTGTTCTGGCCGAGCAGGTGCGGCGCCTGGGCTACAGCGCGCGCGTGCATTCGGTGCTGGACGGTGACGTGCTGCAGCCGCCGTTGCTGCTGCTGTCGGGCCTGGGCGAGGTCAGCCGCATCGGCGAGGTCATCCTCAACCCCTTTCTCGGCCCCCGGCTGAAGAGCGGCACCGTCACCACCAACCTGCCGATGACGGCCGACTTGCCCGTCAACTTCGGCCTGCAAAGCTTTTGCGAAAGCTGCAACAAATGCGCCCGTGAGTGCCCGTCTGGCGCGATCACGGCCGGGCCGAAGCTGGTCTACAATGCTACGAAATCTGGAAGAGCGACGCCGAAAAATGCGCCCGCTACCGCATCACCAACAGCGCCGGCGGCATGTGCGGCCGCTGCATGAAGACCTGCCCCTGGAACCTGGAAGGCCTGCTCGCCGACAGCCTGTGGCGTCAGGTGGCCATCAAGCTGCCGGCCGCAGCACCCCTGCTGGCCCGGCTGGACGACGGGCTGAACCGGGGCAGCATCAATCCGGTCAAGACCTGGTGGTGGGACATCGAACTGGACGCGGCCACGGGGCGTTATGTGCGTGCCGCCAAGACCCACCGCCGAGGCCTGCAGAAAGACCTGGTGCTGCGCTACGAGGACCAGACCCTGGCCGTCTACCCGGCCGACAAGATGCCGCCGCCCTATCCGGTGATCCACCTCGCCAACCGCGAGGAGGGCATCGCCCGCTACCGCAGCCTGCTCACGCCCGCGCAGTACCGCCAGCGCCTGGCGGATGGCCAGACCGAGGGTCTGGCGCCCGGGCCGGCGCCGCTGCCGGCCGAACCACCGGTGTTCCCGGTCACGCTGGTTCGGCGCGAGGACATGGCCGCCGGCGTGGCACGTTATGAGTTTGCCGCCGCCGATGGCCGGCCGCTGCCGCCCTTCGAGGCCGGCGCGCACATCGACGTGGTCATCGCGCCCGAATACCCGCGCCAGTTCAGCCTGGCCGGCGACCCGGCCGACCGCAGCAAATACGTGCTGGGCGTGCTGTGCGAGCCGCCGGCCCAACAGGGTGGTGGCGGCCGGGGCGGCTCCGCGCTGATGCACCGGGTGTTCCGTGAAGGGCGCAAGGTCTTCATCACCAAGCCGGTCAACCACTTTGCACTGGACGAGTCGGCCACGCACACCCTGCTGATGGCCGGCGGCATCGGCGTGACGCCGCTGCTGGCCATGGCCCACCGCCTGCACGCGCTGGGCCGGCCCTTTGCGCTGCACTACAGCGCGGCCAGCCGGGGCCAGGCGGGCTTTGTGCCTGAACTGGCGGCCATGCCCTGGGCCGACCGGGTGCAGCTGCATTTCAAGGACGAAGGCCGGCGCGCCGACCTGCCCGCGCTGCTGCCGCCCCACCTGGCCGGCATGCAGCTCTACACCTGCGGCGCGCCGCGCTACATGGACGCCGTGTTCGACGCCGCCGCCGCCCGGGGTTGGCCCGAATCGGCCCTGCACCGCGAGTACTTCGCCGCGCCCGAAGTGCCGACCTGGGTCAACCAGCCCTTTGTGCTGCGTCTGGCCCGGTCCGGCCGCAGCCTGGCCGTGCCGGCCGAACTCAGCGCCACCGACGTGCTGCAACAGGCCGGCGTGGCCATCGTCGTGAAATGCAGCGACGGCCTGTGCGGCGTCTGCGCCACCGGCTATGACCGCGCCGCGTCGGGCGAAGTCGAGCACCGCGACTTCGTGCTCGACCAGGCCAGGCGCGGCCAGCAGGTGATCCTGTGCTGCTCCAGACCCCTGTTGGCCGGGGCCGAGCTGGTGGTCGATCTGTGAATGGCCGGGGCGGGCCCAGGCCACCGGCCGGCGCCCTTACGATGAGCCTGTCGCTTCAGCAACCCAGGAACAGATCAAGATGAAAACCAACGCCGCCGTGGCCTGGAAGGCCGGCCAGCCGCTGAGCATCGAAACCGTCGACCTGCAGGGCCCGCGTGCCGGCGAGGTGCTGGTCGAGATCAAGGCCACCGGCATCTGCCACACCGACCAGTACACCTTGTCGGGCGCCGACGCCGAAGGCCTGTTTCCGGCCATCCTGGGCCATGAGGGCGCGGGCGTGGTGGTCGACGTGGGCCCGGGCGTGACCTCGGTGCAAAGGGACGACCATGTCATCCCGCTCTACACGCCCGAGTGCCGGCATTGCAAGTTCTGCCTGTCGCGCAAGACCAATCTGTGCCAGCAGATCCGCGCGACGCAAGGCAAGGGGCTGATGCCCGACGGCAGTTCGCGCTTCTCGCTCGACGGCCAGCCCATCCTGCACTACATGGGCACCAGCACCTTCAGCAACTACATCGTGGTGCCCGAGATCGCGCTGGCCAAGATCCGGCCCGACGCGCCCTTCGACAAGGTCTGCTACATCGGCTGCGGCGTGACCACCGGCATCGGCGCGGTGGTGTTCACGGCCAAGGTCGAGGCCGGTGCCAATGTGGTGGTGTTCGGCCTGGGCGGCATCGGGCTGAACGTGATTCAGGGCGCGCGCATGGTCGGTGTGAACAAGATCATTGGCGTGGACCTGAACCCCAAGCGCGAGGCGATGGCGCGCCGCTTCGGCATGACGCATTTCCTGAACCCGAAGGACCAGGCCAACATCGTCGACGCCATCGTGCAACTCACCGACGGCGGCGCCGACTACAGCTTCGAGTGCATAGGCAGCACCCAGGTCATGCGCCAGGCGCTGGAGTGCACCCACAAGGGCTGGGGCCGCAGCATCATCATCGGCGTGGCCGAGGCGGGCGCCGAGATCAGCACCCGGCCGTTTCTGCTCGTCACCGGCCGCAAATGGGAAGGCTCGGCCTTTGGCGGCGCGCGTGGCCGCAGCGACGTGCCCAAGATCGTCGACTGGTACATGGACGGCAAGATCAACATCGATGAGCTGATCACCCACCGCCTGAAGCTCGAAGACATCAACGAAGGCTTTGCGCTGATGCAGCGCGGCGAATCGATCCGCTCGGTGGTGCTGTACTGAGCTGAACCGGGTTCAGGCCGGGCTCAGGCCGACAGCACCGGCAGCGGCGCGGCGCTGCTGGCCGGCACCTCGGTGCGGGCCGCGTTCATGACCATCGACAGCAGCGTGTAGTAGCCATTCACGCCCACCAGGTCCATCGCGCCCTGCTCGCCAAAGCGCTGCACGGCAGCGGCCCAGGTGCTGTCGCTGACGCCTTTGTTCTGGTGCAGTTCGGTGCAGAAGTCGAACACCAGCGCGTCGTCCTCGGCCATGTCGCCGGGCCGCCGGCCGTCGGCAATGGCCTGCACCGTCTGGGCACTGATGCCCGCGCGTTGGGCAATCGGCGCATGGATGGCCCATTCCACCTGCTGGCTCCAATGCCGGGCCGTGACCAGGATGGCCAGTTCCGACAGGCGCAGCCCGATCGCGCTGCGGTAGCGCAGGTACTCGCCCATGCGCTGGGCATGGCCCATGAATTCGGGGCTGCGCAGCAGCGGCACAAAGGGTGACAGCAGGGCGCCGCGCGGGCCGCGAATCACTGCTTCGGCCTCCAT
>JANOWE010000168.1:0-21149 GCA_031417735.1 Betaproteobacteria bacterium | reverse complement strand
CATAGTATCCTTTAATCATTATTTTTTTGAAACATGTAAGCCTTTTAGGTTTTTCGGGCGGCTCGCTCTTCTTGATGCCATGGGCGATGTAGTTCACCACGTCCAGGCGGGTCACACCCTGCTGGTGCAGGTAGTACACCGCGTGCGAGTCCTTCTCGCCGAAGATGGCCACCAGCACATTGGCGCCGGTGACTTCCTTCTTACCGCTGCCCGTGCTTTGCACATGCATGATGGCGCGCTGGATCACGCGCTGGAAGCCCAGCGTGGGCTGGGTGTCCACTTCTTCGGTGCCGCCCACGGTGGGCGTGTTTTCCTTGATGAAGGTGGTCAGGCTCTTGCGCAGGTCATCGATGTTGGCCGCGCAGGCCTTGAGCACTTCGGCCGCGGACGGGTTGTCCAGCAGCGCCAGCAGCAGGTGTTCGACGGTGATGAATTCGTGGCGCTGCTGGCGCGCCTCAACGAACGCCATGTGCAGGCTGACTTCCAGTTCTTGGGCAATCATGCGGCCTCCATAATGCACTGCAGCGGGTGCCCGGCACGGTGCGCCGCGGCGAGGACAAGGTCGACCTTGGTGGCGGCGACGTCTTTGCTGAAGACGCCGCAGACACCTCGGCCTTCGTGGTGGATCTTCAGCATGATCATCGTGGAAGTCTCGATGCCGAGCTTGAAGTACTGCTGCAAGACCATGACCACAAACTCCATCGGCGTGTAGTCGTCATTGAGCAGCACCACCTGGTACATGCTGGGTGGTTTGGTTCGCACTGTCTTGCGCTCCACCACAACCGAACCCGCACCATCGCGCCGGGGCACGGTGGGCGGTCTGGGGGGTGGGGCCGGTGGTGCCGGCGGGTCTTCCTGGGGCATGAATCATTCTATCGAGTCGGGCCAAGGCGATTTGCCATGCCTTGGATATTGCGCCAGATCGCGCCAATGCAAGCCGCGAAAAGCGCCGGCCCTGCCGTTCAGATGGCTGCTGCAGCGCGGCGACGCGTTGGCGTGGCGCCGGTCCACAGGCGTTGCGCTGTAGGGTAACCATGACGGTCAATGGTCCAGCCCTCCCGATTGACGATATGGGCAGACCATTCTGAGAATTCTGCATGCTCCCCATGGAGTGCATACAGGAGTTCGCAGTGGCCACAGGAATGGTGAAATGGTTCAACGATGCAAAGGGTTTCGGCTTCATCGAACCCGAAGCAGGTGGGGCGGATGTGTTCGCACATTTTTCTGCCATCGAGATGGAGGGCTTTCGCACCCTCAAGCAGGGCAGCAAGGTCAGTTACGAGGTGGTCCAGGGGCCAAAGGGTGATCTGGCGCAGCACATCCGCGCGCAGACCGAACAAGTGGCCTGAACGCAGGAAACGGCCAGCACCGGCTGGGCCTCGCCCCTGCCGGTGCTGAACCGGGCAGCGCCTGGCAAAACCGGACGCCGGTGTAGACCACAATGGACACAGGCAGCCACGCATCACGCGGCGCCGCCCCTGCCCAGGAGTCCACGCGCTTGAGCCCCGCGACACAGCTCTCCCAAAGTTTCAACAACCTGTACCGGCACGGCTTCGTGCGCGTGGCGGTGGCGGTGCCGCGCTGTCGCGTCGCCGATCCGGCCTTCAACGCCGAACAGACCATCGCACTGATGCACCAGGCTGCGGCCCTGGGCGCGCGGCTGGTGGCCTTTCCTGAACTGGGCCTGGCGGCCTACACCTGCGACGACCTGTTCCACCAACAGGCCTTGCTGGCCGGTTGCGAGGCCGCGCTTGCCCAGGTGTTGCATGCGTCGACAGCCTGCGCCGCCGTGGTGGTCGTGGGCCTGCCGCTGCGGCTGGACCACCTGCTGTTCAACTGCGCTGTGGTCTTGCATGCCGGGCAAATACTGGGCGTGGTGCCCAAGAGCTACCTGCCCAACCATGGCGAGTTCTACGAGGCCCGCCAGTTCAACCCGGCCGGCCACGCGCTGGCCGACCAGATCAGCCTGCTAGGCCATGCCGTGCCCTTTGGCCCGGCCTTGCTGTTCGAGGCCGCCAATCTGGCGGGCTTTCGCTTCCACGTCGAGATCTGCGAAGACCTGTGGGTGCCGATCCCGCCGTCCACTTTCGCGGCCATGGCCGGCGCCACGGTGCTGGTCAACCTGTCGGCGTCCAACATCACGGTGGGCAAGTCGGGCTACCGCCACGACCTGGTGGCGGCGCAGTCGGCGCGTTGCCTTGCGGCCTATCTGTACGCCTCGGCCGGTGCCGGTGAATCGACCACCGACATGGCCTGGGACGGCCAGGCCCTGGTCTGCGAGAACGGCCAGTTGCTGGCCGAATCGGAGCGCTTTTCGCAGCAATCGCACCTGATCACCGCCGACGTCGATCTGGGTCGGCTGGCCCATGAACGCATGCGGCAGACCAGCTTTGGCGCATCGGCCGCGCGCCATCGGTCCGAACTGATGAACCACCGTGTGCAGCGCTTTGCGCTTGACCTGCCGCTGGACCAGGTCCTGCCGCTGCAGCGCCTGGTCGAACGCTACCCCTATGTGCCGGCCAGCCTGGCCCAGCGTGACGAGCGCTGCGCCGAGGTCTACAACATCCAGGTCCAGGCGCTGAGCCAGCGATTGCAGGCCTCGGGCATGTCGCGGCTGGTGATCGGCGTCTCGGGCGGGCTGGATTCAACCCATGCCCTGCTGGTCTGCGCCCAAACGATGGACCGGTTGGGCCTGCCGCGCAGCCGCATCCTGGCTGTGACCATGCCCGGCTATGCCACCAGCGAACGCACGCTGGACCAGGCGCTGCGGCTGATGCAAGCCGTGGGCTGCGAGGCGCGCAGCATCGACATTCGGCCCAGCTGCGAGCAGATGCTCAAGGACCTGGGTCATCCCTATGCCCAGGGCCGACCTCAATACGACATCACCTTCGAGAACGTGCAGGCCGGTGAGCGCACCAGCCATTTGTTCAGGCTGGCCAACTTCAACGACGGCCTGGTCGTGGGCACCGGTGACCTGAGCGAGCTGGCCCTGGGCTGGTGTACCTATGGCGTGGGCGACCACATGGCGCACTACAACGTCAACGCCAGCGTGCCCAAGACCCTGATCAAGCACCTGGTGCGCTGGGTCGCCGAATCAGGCGTGGCCGGGGTCGATGACCGGCCCGTGCTGGAAGACATTCTGGCCACCGAGATCAGCCCCGAGCTGGTGCCGGTGGCCGCGACAGCGGCAGGCGCCCAGGCCGTGCAGTCCACCGAAGAGAGCATCGGCCCCTACGACCTGCACGACTTCTCGCTCTACCATGTGCTGCGCTTCGGTTTTGCGCCCAGCAAGGTCGCCTTTCTGGCCCACCACGCCTGGCATGACGCCGCACAGGGCCCCTGGCCCGAGGGTGAGCATGTGCAGCGCCAGGCTTACGATCTGGCCACCATCAAGCGCCATCTGCGCAGCTTCTTGTGGCGCTTTTTCAAGACCAGCCAGTTCAAGCGCAGCTGCGCACCCAATGCGCCCAAGGTCGGCTCCGGTGGCTCCTTGTCACCGCGCGGTGACTGGCGCGCGCCCAGCGATGGCGAGGCCACGGTCTGGCTGGCCGATCTGGACAACATTCCTGACCACTGACAGCGGCTGAGCCTGGCTTCGCCCGGCATGGCCGGTGCAGGCTCAGAGCTTGCCGCCGCGGCTGATCTGCCGGCCGATGATGAGCATCGGCAGCAAACCCACCGCCACGATGGCCAGGGCCGAGGTCGCTGCCTCTGACAAGCGCTCGTCCGAGGCCAGGGTATAGGCCTGGGTGGCCAGGGTGTCGAAGTTGAAGGGCCGCATCACCAGCGTGGCGGGCAACTCTTTCATCACGTCCATGAACACCAGCAGCCCGGCGGTGAGCGCGGTGCCGCGCAGCAGCGGCAAATGCACCCGGGCCAGGGTCTGCGCCGGGCTGTGGCCCAGGCTGCGCGCTGCGCAGTCCATGCTGGGCGTGATGCGGGCCAACCCGGCGTCGACCGACTGCATCGCCGCCGTCAGCGTGCGCACCACGCAGGCATAGACCAGGGCCGCGATGCTGCCGGTCAGCAGCAGGCCGGTCTGGATGCCGAAAGCCTGATTCAGCAGTGCGGCCAACGCATGGTCAAGCTGGCTGACCGGGATCAGCACGCCGACTGCAATCACCGAGCCCGGCACGGCGTAGCCCAGGCCGGCCAGCCGGTGCGACCAGCGCATGGCCGGGCCAGCGTGGATGCGCGCGGCATAGCCGATCAGCAGCGCCAGCGCCACCGCCACCACCGCCGACAGCCCCGACAGCAGCAGGCTGTTGCCGGTGAGGCTGACGAAGCGCGCGCCGAACTGCGCATCGCCGTCGCGCAGCGCCATGTTCAGCAACAGGCCGGCGGGCAGCACAAAACCGCCGATCAGGGGCAGCGCGCAGGCCATGAAGGCCAGCCCGGCGCAGCCGCCATGCAGCCGAGCGCGGCCAGCCGAGCCTCGGCGCAGGGTGCTGTCGTGAAAGCGCCGGCCGCCCCGGCTGGCCCGCTCCAGCGCCAGCACCGCGATCACAAAACCCAGCAGCACCAGCGCCAATTGAGCCGCCGCGTGGCGGTCGCCCAGCGAAAACCAGGCGCGGTAAATGCCGGTGGTGAAGGTCTGCACCGCGAAGTAGCTGACGGTGCCGAAGTCGGCCAGGGTCTCCATCAAGGCCAGCGCCACGCCACCGGCAATCGCCGGCCGGGCCAAGGGCAGCGACACGCGCAGAAAGCCTTGCCAGGGCGTCAGCCCAAGCGAGCGGGCAACCTCGATCATGCCGCCGGCGCGCTCGAGAAAGGCAGTGCGCGCCATCAGGTAGACATAGGGAAACAGCACCAGCGTGAACATGGCCGCCGCGCCAGCGGTGGAACGCACTTCCGGAAACCAGTACTCGGCCCGTCCCCAGCCAAAGCTGCGGCGCAGCGAGGTCTGCACGGGGCCCACGTACTGCAGCAGGTCGGTGTAGGTGTAGGCCGCGACGTAGGCCGGCATGGCCAGCGGCAGCACCAATGCCCATTCAAACTGGCGCCGACCCGGAAAGTCATGCCTTGTCACCAGCCAGGCTGCACCCACACCCAGCATGGCCACGCCCAAGCCCACGCCGAGGCACAGCCACAGCGTGGTGCGGATGTAGTCGGGCAGCACGGTGGCGGCCAGGTGGGCCCAGGTGCCCTGGCTGTCCTGATCGCCGGTCATGAACGCATGGCTGGCCACGGCCAGAAGCGGTAGCAGGACCGCCGCCGCGGTCAGCAGTGCGGCCAGCGGCAGGCCGACAGCGCGCAGGCCGCGCCAGCGGCGCTGCGACCACGACAGGACGCGTGCAGGCGATGCGGTCAAGGCGCGAGCGGGCACAGGCAGGACATGGCGGGCGAGTGTATCGACCGGTCGGCGCTGGCCCTGACGCGCCTCGTTGACCTAGCGCCTGTTGCCGGTCGACCACAACCCCCACGAATGCTGGACTTGCCCGGGTCCATCACTACACCGACCATGCGCTGACCTGGCGCGCGTCGCGTTTGGCCACAACCTGTGCGCCCTTTGTAGCGCGCCAACTGGAGTCCGCGCATGAAATCAACCGTTCTGGCCAACGCCTGTGTTGTCGCAGCCCTGTGCAGCGGCTTGCCTGCGCAGGCCGCGCCGGTGAGCTTCACGGTCACGCTCAATGGTGCGGCAGAGTCACCGTCAAATGCTTCGCCTGGTCTCGGCAGCGGCATGGTCGTCTTCGACACGGCCCTGCACACCATGAGCCTGAACGTCAGCTTTTCCGGCCTGACCGGCACCACCTCGGCGGCGCACATCCATTGCTGCACGGCATTGGCAGGCGCGGGCAACGTGGGGGTGGCCACCACCACTCCGACCTTTGCCGGATTTCCGTTGGGCGTGAGCAGCGGTGCCTACGCGCAGATTTTTGACATGACGCTGGCCAGCAGCTTCAACGCCGCATTCATCACGGCCAACGGCGGCACCACGACAAGCGCCGAGATGGCCTTGTTCAACGGTGCGCTGGCCGGCAAGAGCTACCTCAATTTGCATACTTCGGCCTTCGGTGGTGGCGAAATCCGCGGCTTCCTGGTGCAAGCTGTGCCCGAGCCCGCAGGCCTGGCCTTGACGTTGACCGCACTGGCCGGCATGGGCCTGCTGCGCCGCAGGCGCTGACGGACTGCCTGGTCACGCCGCCTATCATCGCGGCGTGACACCTGACAACACCCCCTGGCTGGTGCTGGACAACATCGCCGTGGCCTATGGCCGGCGGCCCGTGGTCGAGAATTTCTCGATGCAACTGCAACGCGGCCAGGTCGGCTGCCTGCTGGGGCCTTCGGGCTGCGGCAAGACCACTGTGCTGCGCGCGGTGGCCGGTTTCGAGCCGGTGCTGGCCGGACGCATCCTGCTCGACAATGAACTGGTGTCCAGCGTGCAGCAGCAGACTGCGCCCGAGCAGCGCCGCATTGGCATGGTGTTTCAGGACCATGCGCTGTTTCCGCACCTGAACGTGGCCGCCAACGTGGCCTTCGGCCTGCGTGGCCATGCTGACGCCGCCGCGCGCGTGCAGCAAATGCTCGACACCGTGGGTCTGGGCGCCCATGGCCAGCGCTACCCGCATGAGCTGTCGGGCGGACAGCAGCAGCGCGTGGCACTGGCGCGCGCGCTGGCGCCCTCACCCCGGCTGCTGCTGCTGGACGAGCCGTTCTCGAACCTGGACGTGGAACTGCGTGAACGGCTCAGCGCCGAACTGCGCGCCCTGCTCAAGGCCGCCGGCACCACCGCGCTGCTGGTCACGCACGACCAGCATGAAGCTTTTGCCATCGCCGACCACATCGGCGTCATGAGCGAGGGCCGCATCCAGCAATGGGACAGCGCCTACCAGCTCTACCACCAGCCGGCCAACCGCTTCGTGGCCGACTTTGTCGGCCAGGGCGCCTTTTTGCCCGGCACCGTGATGCGCGGCCATGAACTGCAGATGGAACTGGGCCTGCTGCGCAGCGACCGGGCCATTGCCTGCACCGAACATGGCGATATATGCCCCGACGGTTGCGAGGTCGACGTGCTGCTGCGCCCGGACGACGTGATCCACGACGACGCCAGCCCGGTCACTGCCGAGGTGGTGGCCAAGGCCTTCCGAGGCGCAGAGTTTCTCTACACGCTGCGCCTGGCAAGTGGCGCCACGCTGCTGTCGCTGGTGCCCTCGCACCACAACCACGCGATCGGCGAGCGCATCGGCATCCGGCTCGAGATCGACCATGTGGTGGCCTACAAGCGCGAAGCCGAACCGGTGCTCAAATGCGGATGAACCGCTGGATGAACTGCGCTTGAAGCGCGCTTGAAAGGCGGTCGGCTGCGCGCCCGGCCGCGCGCCTTACCAGCTCACTTCGCGCTCGGGCGTGGCGCCGATCTTGTGGATCGACAGATCAGCACCCTGGAACTCTTCTTCGGCCGTCAAACGCAGGCCCATCACCGCCTTGAGCGTGCCGTAGACGACAAAGCCGCCCAGCAGCGCCCAGGCCACGCCCATCAGCGTGCCAATGACCTGCGCACTCAGGTTGACCCCGCCCAGGCCGCCCAGCGCCGGCAGGCCGAAGATGCCGCAGGCGATGCCACCCCAGGCGCCGCACAGGCCGTGCAACGGCCACACGCCCAGCACGTCGTCGATCTTCCACTTGTTCTGCGTCAGCGTGAACATCGCCACGAACACCGCGCCGGCCACCGCGCCCACCACCAGCGCACCGGCCGGGTGCATCACGTCTGAGCCCGCGCACACCGCCACCAGACCGGCCAAGGGGCCGTTGTAGACGAAGCCGGGGTCGTTCTTGCCCATCAGCGCGGCGACCAGGGTACCGCCGACCATCGCCATCAGCGAATTCACCGCCACCAGGCCGCTGATCTTGTCGATGGTCTGCGCACTCATCACGTTGAAGCCGAACCAGCCCACGGCCAGGATCCAGGCGCCCAGCGCCAGGAACGGGATCGACGACGGCGGGTGCGCGCTGATCGCACCGTCCTTGCGGTAGCGGTTGGCACGTGCGCCCAACAGCAGCACGGCGGCCAGGCCAATCCAGCCACCCACCGCATGGACCACCACACTGCCGGCAAAGTCGTGGAACTCGGCGCCGGTGGTGGCCTTGATCCAGGCCTGGATGCCGAAGGCCTGGTTCCAGGCCACGCCCTCGAACAAGGGGTAGATCAGGCCCACCAGCACGGCGGTGGCGATCAACTGCGGGCCAAAGCGCGCGCGCTCGGCGATGCCGCCCGAGACAATCGCCGGGATGGCCGCGGCGAAGGTCAGCAGGAAGAAGAACTTGACCAGTTCGTAGCCGTTCTTCGCGGCAAGTGCCTCGGCGCCGGTGAAGAAGTTCACGCCATAGGCCACGCTGTAGCCAACAAAGAAATAGGCGATGGTGGACACCGCAAAGTCGACCAGGATCTTGACCAGCGCATTGACCTGGTTCTTCTTGCGCACCGTGCCCAGTTCAAGAAAGGCGAAGCCGGCGTGCATGGCCAGCACCATGATCGCGCCCAGCAAGATGAACAAGGCGTCGGTGCCATGTTTGACTTGATCCATCGGTCTTGTCTCCAGAAAATGTTTGTGCTGGTGTGTGATGCCCGGCGCTGCACCAGCGCGGACTCGGTGCGCACCAACTTAGCAAGTTGTGTGCCGACATTGGTGCGGGAAGAAGCACCAAACTGGACACGCAACGCGCCGTTAAGGCCCCATGCAGGTGCCTGATGCACGTCATTGGTGCCTTGAGGCTTGTGGCAGCGTGGAGATCTGGTGCCGGATTTCAGTCGTCGGGCGAAGCTTGGTCCTGCCGGTCCGACCCGGCGGCCTTGTCATCGCGGCCAGCCAAGCCAGCCATGACGGCCTGTTGCACCGCGCGACGCAGGGCACTGTTGGCGCGCAGGCTGGCGTCCATCAGCGGCTGGGGCATGGTACCCAGCGCGCCGGCCAGCAGCCACTTGCCCTTGTTCTGCCGGTACTGCTGCTCCCAGCGCAACAGGCTGGCGCGGGCGTGGCTGGGCATGGGCCGCGCCTGCGCGGGATCGACCAGCTGCAGCAGCAGGCTGCCCTGGCGGCGCATGGCCCGGGTCTCGTCGGCCAGCGCCTGGTCTGGCAGCTGGTCCCACGCCAGGCCAAGCCCAGGCCATTGGCCGGCAGTGATGGCGGGCAGAGTCTCGACAATCTTGCTGTAGCAGGCCGCTCGGCGCAGCACGCCGGCCAGGCGTTGCGTGCTGTATTGGGCCAGGCTGGCGCGGTGGAGTTGAAGCACGAAGGCATCGATGGCCGCGTCCAGCGCGACCAGGCTGGTCTGTGCCCTGGCCAACGCGGCCGGCACGTCGGCCGGGCCGATGGCGCCAACCGCCGGCCCGGCAGCGGCCTGGCCCTGCACGGGCAAGGCCAGCCGCACGGAGCTCAGCGTCAGCGCACCAAAGCGGCCGACCTCACGCGACAAGGCCTCGACCGCCAGCGCAGGCACCGCCGAGGTCGCCGCGTCCAGATAGCGGGGACTGGCGTCCTCCTCGTCGCGGCGGCGAAAGCGCTGCATCAAAAAGCCGGCCAAACGGTCTGACAACGGCCACATCAACAACACACCCAGCAGGTTGAACAGGGTTTGAAACAAGGCCAGCACCAGCGGCGTGCCCGCGACGCCGGTCAGGGCAATGCCGACCCAGGCGGTCAACGCGACCAGCCAGGGCAGCATCAGCAGGGCTGCGCCGGCCACCAACAGCTTGAACAGCAGATGGGCGGCGGCGACGCGCCGGGCATGGGCAGTGGCGTCCACGGCCGCCAGCACCGCCGCGCCCATGGAGCCGATGTTCACGCCGATGACCACGGCTGCGGCTGGCTCCAGGCCCAGCACGCCGCCCTGCACGGCGGTGAGCACCAGCGCAGCGGCGGCGCCGGACGACTGCAGCAGCAGCGTCAGCGCGGCGCCCAGCAGCACATGGCGCACCACGCCCGAGACGCCTCCTGCGGGCGAAAATTGAAGCTCGGGCGCCAGGCCGCCGAACCCATCGCGAAGCGTGGCGATGCCCAGGAACATCACGCCCATGCCCGCCAGCGCCAGGCCCAGCTGACCGGCGCGCGCTGCGCCGCTGGCCAGCCGCAGCGTCATGCCCAGACCGATCAGCGGCAATGCCATCAGATCGATATTCAGCTGCAGGCCGACCAGCGCCACCAGCCAGCCGGACAGCGTGGTACCCAGGTTCGAGCCGAACAGCACCCACAGCACCTGCCGCAGCGTGAGCACGCCGGCGTTGACAAAGCCGATCGCCGCCACGGTGACCGCACGGGACGGCTGCACCACCGCGGTCAGCGCGATGCCACTGAGCAGGGCGCGTTGGCGGCTGTGCGTGGCCCTGCCCAGAAAGCCGCGCAGCGTCGCGCCGGCGGCCATGCGCAAGCCCTCGGTCAGCAGCCACATGCCCAGCATGAACAGGCCGACGCCACCCAACAAGGCGCCCAGTTGGCCCAGAGTTGCGGCGCTCATGATGCTTGAGACCGGGGCTTTGACGGCACCGCTGGCGGCTGCCAAGGCTTGGGGTGGCAGGGCATGTCTGGTATGGGCTCAGTTTGGCCGCGGTGGACACAAGGGGGTCAGGCTGCGTGGATTCTGCTGGCCCCGGCGCGGCTGGGCCGGCGGCGTTGCGCCGGCGTGCGCCACAGCCCGGGCCCGGCGGTGCATGATCCTCGCTCAGGCGTATGAGTCAGAAACAGCATGTTCTCGGTCTATGGCGTGCAGGGCCGCATCTTCAGTGGCCCGGTTGACCAGTGGCGCCGGGTGGCCCAGGTCTCGGCGCTGCACCGCAGTGCCGCGCTGCGCCCGGGTAGCCCACAGGGCCGCGGCGTGGACTCAGGCCATGAGGCCGCCACCGCTGCAGCAGCCACCCTCAGCGCCTACACCGACACCCAACAAGGCGGCGGCCAGCGTCACCCGTTGTCACAGGTGCACCAGCCACTTGACGGTCAATGCTTGGCACACCTACCTCAACGATCCGAGGCTGGCCGATGCGATCCTCGACCGGGTCGTGCACTCGAGCCACAAGATCGAGCTCAAGCGCACGCGGTCGATGCGCGAGGCCGAGGCTGCTCAGGCGGCGTGACCCAGACTCTGCAGTCCGTGCAGACATGCCAAGGCCGGACATGGGTACAAGGCCCGGTCGGGGCTCCTCCGGCGGCCTGGCGGGGGCCTGGAATCTGAAGATCAATTCAAGCCCAAAACCGCCCCCGACGCGCCCTTGCCGGACCGGCGTTTCAGGCTGATCGTGGACGGTTGGGCTACATTCGAAACCGTTACTTGCGCGCCTCCCCGGCGGACAGTCGACGACGCCGTTTGACCGTCCACGATCAGACTGAAACGGGCGTCCACGACCACTGAAATACGCAGCCGGGTGCGCGCGCAGGTGTGACTGATGATGGCGGTGCCCAGGCGGCGGGCATCGCGCGCCGACACACGGCCAGCGAAGAACACCCAGGCATGTGCGCGCTGGCCCGAGCGCGAAATTTCCAGCGCCGCCGGCACGCCAAGTTCGCTGGAAGACTGGATGAACGCCTGCGCGTCCTGTTGCCAGCCACCGCTTTCAAATTCGGCCTCGTCGAAGTCGACCGCCAAGAAGTGGCACGCATCGTCATCCAGCAGCGGATAGACGCCGATCGTTTGCTTGCCGGCCAGGTGGACGTAGATTACCGGATCCGACAGCGGCACCAGCAGCCGGTGGCGGCAGTCGCCGCACTTGATGCGCGGCTTCTCGCAGACGCCGGCCCGCCACTCGTTGGCGCAAGCCGGCGCGTAGCCCGACTTGGCCGAGGTCTTGCCCACGCAGCGAACCGGATAGACATCGGTGCGGCCCCGGAACAGCCGCCGAAACAATGCCACCTTCGCGGCCGTGGACAGGCTGGGCCCAGGCGGCGCTGGCGCCGGCTCCGGTACGGATGCGGTCAGCGCGGCTTGTGACGCCGCTGCCGGCGTTGCGCGCCACGCGATGCCGTGCGACTCCAGCAGCGCCACCAGTCGCACGTTCTCGGCTTGCATTGCAGTGCGGCAAAGGCCTCGCCGTCAGTCATCGGCTCGTCCTCGGCGCTCCATTCACTCTCGCCCGGACATCGCCTGCACCTTGGCGATGAACTCGTAAACGTCCTCGTGGATTTCGTCGGCGGTCATGCTGAGCGCCACGGCCTCGCGAATCAGCCTGACGGCTGGATCGGCTGCGCGCAGTTGCTGGAACAGGCCATCCGGGTTCTCGAAGAGGATCTTCTTGCCGTTCACCACGCTGAAGACGTTCGCACTGACCTGGCGCCAGGTGCGCCCTGGAGGCAAAGTCAGGTTCTGATCGATGAAAAAGTCGTCGACGATCTTCTGCGTCGATTGCGTGAAGAGGTCGTCCGCTGCCAGTTGCAACTGCTGCAAGGCCGCACGGCGCCAAGCATCCGGCACCAGCAGGTAGTTCTCGATGTTCTTGCGCTTCCACTCAGCCAGAACGGCGTTGCCCGCCTTGGGGTGGAAGGCCTCGTCGGCATCGTCGAAGTCGAACAGCATCAACCGATCGACACCCGGCAAGATCTGCTGCAGCGCCACGAAGTGCGCGTCGGCGCGCTCCTTCATATTCTTCTTGCCGCCGCCGCCCATGGTCTTGAAGCAGACCTTGTCCATCGCCTCCTGGGCCCCGCAGGCGCCGGCCCAGGCCCGAAGGATTCGCTCGTCGCTCTCGCCCTCCACGTACAGGATGTAGGGCGACGCCATCAAGCGCGTGATCTCCTCGTTGGACACATCGGACATCGCATGCAGAACGGCAGGTGTCGATTCCACGCGCTTCGGATTGCGATTCAGCAGCGAAACAATCTGGCTCGCGTCCACCCCGCGCACAAATTCTTCCGCATGGGTGGCAATCAGGAACTGTGTGCCGAGCTCCAAGGACTTGCGCTTGAAGTAATCGAGGATCTCGCGCTGCAAGTTGACGTGCAGGTGCGCGTCGGGTTCGTCGAGCAGGATCGTCGTGGGCTGGTAGCCGAACAGGAAGGCCAGCAGGGTCAGTGTCTGGTGGAAGCCGCTGCCGCCCGAGATGATGTCGTAGCTTCGGTTACGTTCGGCGTACTCCACGGTGATGTAGACATCCTTGGTCGACTCGTAGCGGGGCTGGCTGATCTTGACGGTGAACCAGCGCTCGACCATGCCGGCCAGTTCCTTCCAGTCCGCGGCCGACGGCGCCCGCTTGGGCACCCGGTCGCCGTTGTCGCGCGCCGACGGGCTGCTGACCCGCAGCAGCAGGTTGCGAAGCACGCTGCCCGGTTGGCCCTTGCCGACCTGTTGGCGCATTGGCGAGATGTCGAGAAACTTCTCGGTCGGCTCCAGGCCTGAAAACGGGGGCACGTAGGCGATGCGGGGGAGTGAGCCCGCCTTCTCGCACTCGCGGAATGCCGACCAGCCACCGGACGGAATGGCGTACATGGTCTGCGGTGAGTGGTAGCGCAGTTCGACGCCGAAGGCGCCGGTCTTGCCGGCAGTGTCTTGCCACTCCAGCAGTATCTCGATGAGCACGAACTCCTGCTTCTTCTTGCCCGTGGCCAGATCGACCGGATAGTTGCGGTCAGTTCGGTCTCTCCAGAGCAGGATGAACTCCGGCACCGGCAGCGCGGTGAAGTTGGGCAGCACGACCTGGATGCCGGTGCTGCCGGTACGCTTGGACCGATGAAACTCGTCGACGCAGAACTGCCAGATGGCCATGGCCTGCAGCACGGTGCTCTTGCCGCTGTTGTTGCGGCCCACCAGCAGATCGAAGCGAGTGAAGTCGTAGACCTGCTCGCCCACGCTCTTGAAGTTTCGCAGCGTCAGCTTGGTGATCATGTGGTGGTCTCGGATTCAAAGATGCGATCAATGGTGGCTGGTAGCAGCGCGGCATTGGCCAGGCGGATGGTGGTGTGCTTGGCCTTCAGGGTGGCTACCTGGGCCTGAAGTTGGATGAAGGATCCCGTCGCCAGCGTGGCAAGGATCCGCCGCTGACCGAGCAGGATGGATTCGATGACGCGCTGGATGGCGATGTGCTGGTAGTACCGGGGCAGCTTGCCAGACACCAGATTGAACGGCTCCAGCAGGTGGGCCGCCGCGGGCTCGGTCAAGTGAGTCGACGCCGTCAGCCGCTGCCAAAGCTCCTCAGGCGTGGCGTAGCGATCGACCTCGCGCTCGGTTCCGGCGGTGTAGTCGATTTCGATGATGCGATGGCCATTGGTCGCGAAGGCGAACTTCAGACCGAGCATCTCCGCGTACTCGCGGGCTTGCTGCACCCCGGTTTTGGCAGGCACGCCGAGTTCCTTGGCTTCGACGACAGCCAGCGGAAAGTCGCGCCGGTAGTACAGCAGGTAGTCGGCCCGCCGCTGCTTGCCCCGGCGCACCTTGCCGCCGGCCGCGATGATCCGTCCGTTGGCGAAGCTGTGCTGCTCGCCGATGACTGATTCGGCCGCGCCCCACCCGGCCTCGACCAGCTTGGGTGTGACGAACTCGCGGCAGGTGTCGGCTTCAGTCATGTCGGTCGTCCACTCTCGTCAGCGCTCGGGGTTGCCGGTGGGGCCGGCCCACAGCCCAGAGAACTGGAAAGACAGTTCGCGGTGGTGCCGAATGGACAGCAAGTGCACCAGGCGGCCCGGCGTTACTACCGTGTAATGGATCAGGTAGTCGCGGTGCAGGTACTCGCGCAAGCGATCGGCCGCGCCTGCTGGCAGTGCCGCCAGCTGGGCAAGCGCTTCGGCCGACTGCGGCGGTAGTTCGAGATATCGCCGGCCGATGCGAGGAAAGCGCCGAAGGTTTGGAATGACCGTGGCGCGCAACTCGGCCAGCAATCTGTCGAATGCGAAGGGCGCGTCGGCCTCGCCCAGGAAGGCCTCGATCGCCTGCAGCCTCTCCTGGAAGCTGGCGGTCAGCTCGACCCGGAACAGCGGGTCAGCCACGCTTCCTTGCGGCCGAGGCGGCCTTCACGCTGCCCTTGCCGGCCACGACGCCGGGCCGGGCACGCCGTTTCTGGAGCAGGGCGATCGCGTCATCGGCGTCGTGGGTCCGCCCGGCAGCGATGTCTTCCAGCCCTCGCCTGGCGTCGTCGATCAACAGCAGGTGGATGCGCTCACGCTCCAGGCGGTGGTAGTAGTCCAGCCGGTCGGCGTCGATGAGGGCCACGTAGCTCTCGCCGTTCTTGGTGATGATCTTTTCGGCGCCGGCTTTCACCTGGTCAGCCAGCTCGGACAAGTTGGCGCGCGCCTGGGTGAACGGCACAACGTCGCTGGCGGAAATGCTCATGACTGGCCTCTTGGAAAGCTACAGAATCCTGTGCAGTCTAAGCGCCTTTGGACGACACGGCAAACCAAACCGGCCGCACGGCGCCGGGTCAAGGGCGGGCGCCCACACGCTGCGGCTCGGGGGCAGGCGGCTGTTCCAGCGGCCTGCCCCCCAAGCTCGTCCGGCGGCGAGGACTTGGGCTTTTGCTCGCCGCCGCTACCGGCTAAGGTCCGGGTCGCGGTTCGGCTCCGGTCGCACCCGCGACGCACCCTGCCCCTGCGTCATAGCCATACCCGGCAGCTCAGTCTGCTGTTGCGCGGCGCGGTGGCGCTGCACGGCTCGCGCGACCTCCGTTTGCATCACGGAGTCGACGATGCTCTTACTCAACATGCGGTCGGCTGGGTTGGGCGATGCCGCCAGTGCCTTGGTGATCTCGGACCAGGCCTGCATCGCAGAGGAGCGCGTCGCCCTGAAGGCCGAGCCCGACTTGTGTTCGCCACGCTTGCCGGGGTGCGCTGCCGCGCCTGGCTGGCGCTCCCAGCCGCGCAGGCTGCGCCGTGAGATGCCCCGCTTGGCCTGCGACGAAGCCTCGGCCTCGATGCCTCAGTCGCGCAGCTTATCGGCGAAAGTCTCACGCCACCGGTGCAGGTCTTCCTTGCGCGGGTTCAGGCGCTTGCCGTCGCGCCCTTCCGCGCGCACGCTGCTGTGCACATGCGGATTGGCCTGGTGCGTGTCCAAGACCATCACGTAGCGGTGGTTCGCCAGCTTGGCCTTGGCGAACTCACGCGCAGCCTGCTGCAGCACGCGGGCGTCGGTACCGGATGGCATGGACAGCATGATGTTGAATGCCTCGCGGCGTTCACTGGCCTGCAGACCATTCGGCCATTGACGTCACTCGCCCCCGAGCCACTGCCACCGTTGTAAAAGAGGTCCGGCGCACGAAATTCCTTCCTGCCGAGATCGTCCCATCCTCCGAATTTGCTCGGGATGAAGCGCGCGAAGTCAAAGAAGAACACGAGCGACATTCCGGCGACGACCATGTACTGGGTCAGGTCCATCGTCAACATGGTTACGATGGCGTCGTACTGCCGGTCAGCCTCTTTGAAGCGGATCACCCGGATCACGACTTCGATGTCACCGCGCGCATCAAGTCGGCAATAGGCGCTTCGCTCCGCGACGAAGTAGAGGTCGAGCGCATGCACGAGTTTCTGGCTGATCTCAACCGGTATCGGCCCTTCGTCGACCCCCTGGAACCGGCGCCTGAACACAAGCTTCCCGCCACCAATCAGCGATTCCGAGCGATGCGTTCGGAGCGGAGGCTCAAGGTAGATGCGGTGACCCTCACCTCCACCGTAGGCGCTTTCGATGCACCAACTGGCCTCGGGGTCAATGAAGTCGCGCATCAGATCGTCTTGATTGGCAGGTGAAACCTGGCTTGTTGGCGCAAGGACTCCGTGGATAAGGAGACGTCTCGGGACCGCGTTACATGTGGTCGATCATCACCTGCCCGAAGCCCGAACACGAGACTTGTGTCGCGCCGTCCATCAGCCGGGCGAAGTCGTAGGTGACCTGCTTGCTGGCAATCGAACGCTCCATCGAGGCCAGGATCAGGTCGGCGGCCTCGGTCCAGCCCATGTGGCGCAGCATCATCTCTGCCGACAAGATTTCTGAGCCTGGGTTGACATAGTCCTTGCCGGCGTACTTGGGCGCAGTGCCATGGGTGGCCTCGAAGCAGGCCACCGAGTCGGACAGGTTGGCGCCAGGTGCGATGCCGATGCCACCGACCTGCGCGGCCAGCGCGTCGGAGATGTAGTCCCCGTTCAGGTTGAGCGTGGCGATGACCGAGTACTCGGCCGGGCGCAGCAGGATCTGCTGCAGGAAGGCGTCGGCGATCGAGTCCTTGACGGTGATGGTCCGGCCGGACTTCGGGTTCTTGAACTGGCACCAGGGGCCGCCGTCGATCAGTTCGGCACCGAATTCCTTCTGCGCCAGCGCATAGGCCCAATCGCGGAAGCCACCTTCGGTGTACTTCATGATGTTGCCCTTGTGCACGATGGTCACGCTGGGCCGATCGTTGTCGATCGTGTACTGGATGGCCTTGCGCACCAGGCGCTCGGTGCCCTCGCGCGAGACCGGCTTGATGCCGATGCCCGAGGTGTTGGGGAAGCGGATCTTCTTGACCCCCATTTCTTCCTGCAGAAATTTGATCAGCTTCCTGGCCTTGTCGCTCTCGGCCTCGTACTCGATGCCGGCGTAGATGTCTTCGCTGTTCTCGCGGAAGATCACCATGTCGATCTTCTCGGGCTGTTTCACCGGAGAAGGCACGCCCTTGAAGTACTGCACCGGGCGCAGGCAGACGTACAGGTCGAGCTCTTGCCTCAGCGCCACGTTCAGGCTGCGGATACCACCGCCCACCGGGGTGGTCAGCGGGCCCTTGATCGAGACCACGTACTCGCGCAACACGGCCAGGGTTTCCTCGGGCAGCCAGACGTCCGGGCCGTAGACCTGGGTGCTCTTCTCGCCGGCGTAGATCTCCATCCAGGCGATCTTCCTGGCACCGCCGTAGGCCTTGGCCACCGCAGCGTCGACGACCTTGATCATCACCGGGGTGATGTCCTGGCCGGTGCCGTCGCCTTCGATGTACGGAATGATCGGCTGGTCAGGCACATTGAGCGAAAAGTCGGCGTTGACCGTAATCTTCTGCCCTTCGCTGGGCACGCTGATGTGCAGGTACATGAGATGGGCTTTCCGCGCGTGGATGGCTTGAAGATTTTTTTCATTTTAGGTCATCGAGCCTGTCAACCGGCCCGCAGGGGGCCACGTTTTGCAATGACCTGCTCGACCAGCAGGCCGTTAATTTCAACATTACTCTAAGGCTCTACCAAATGAACAAGCTCCTGGCCGCCCTGATCGCTGCTGCATTCGCCACCACCGGTGCCTTCGCTGCTGACGCGAAGAAGGAAGAGAAGAAGGCTGCTCCGGCCGCCGCTGCCGCCCCGGCCGCTTCGGCTGCCCCGGCCGCCGCTGCCGCCGCTGCCGCCAAGAAAGAAGACACCAAGGCTGCTCCCGCCGCCAAGAAGTGATCTGGACCAGGCCTGCGGCCTCGGCCGCAGTCTGATCGATCTGAACCGCCCGGCCCTGCCGGGCGTTTTTCATGGTGGATCTGACTTGGCTGGGACGGCACCGCCGTCACAGCATCGAGACACGCACCAGGCCGGCGGCCCAGGGTGGCAACCAGCCCAGCAGACCCTGGCCCATGACCAGCGAGACATCGGCGCGGGCCAGCACCGGCGCGCCGTTGATGCCGTCGCCCACCATCGCCACCACCTGGCCCTGGGCCTGGGCGGCAGCCACTTCGGCCAGCTTGAGTTCGGGCGTGGCGCCGCCACTGACCCCGTCCACACGCATGCGCTTGCCCATGGCATCGGCGCGCTCAGGCCAGTCGCCAGAGCGCAGCACCACCTGCACACCTTCGGCCTGCCAGCCCGCCACGTCCTTGCCTGCGCCGGGCCACAGCGATTCTTCAAAACCAAGCCAGACCAGTGCCTGGTTGTCGCAGGCTGGACCTGGGTCAGCGGCTCCAGCGCGTCCAGCCGCTGCAGCAGCACACCGCGCTTGGCCAGGCCGCTGGCGGCCGCGAGCAAGGCCCAGGGCGCGACCAGCGACAGTGCACAGGGGCAGGTCACGATCAACACCGACACCGCCAACCAAACCCGCGCGCGTGGGGTCGATCACGCTCCACACCGCCGCCGCACCCGCTGCCACCAGCAGCACGGCCCACAGGAAGGGCGCGGCCCAGCGGTCGCCCGTGGGCGCCAGACCCGGCCGCTGGCTCATGGCCTGCTGCATCAGCGCGACGATGGCGGCCAGCCGGGTCTCGTCGCCCACCCGTTGCAGCAGCATGTCCACCGGCGCGCCCAGGTTCAGGCTGCCACCCACCACCGCGCTGCCGGGCGCCTTGGCCACGGGTGTGCTTTCACCGGTGAGCAAGGCCTGGTCGGCCAGGGTGCTGCCTTGCAGCAGCTGGCCATCCCCCGGAATGGCCTGGCCCACCGCCACCCGCACCCTGTCGCCGTACTGAAGTCGCTGCACCCTGACGGTCTGCACCGTGCCATCGGCCGCTCCCCGCTGAGCGCTGGCCGGCATGCCTTCCATGGCCGACTCGAGCACAGACGCCAGGTGGTGGCGGGCTCGCGTTTGCAGCAGCCTGCCGCCGAGCAGAAAGGCCACGAACATGGGCATAGCCGAAATAGACCTCATGGCCGAACAGGCCCGAGGGCTCGACGCTGGCGCCGCTGCTGGCCACAAAGGTCATCGCCACACCCAGCGCCATCGGCAGGTCCATGCTGATGCGGCCCTGATGCAGCCCATGCCAGGCACCGCTGAAGTACGGTCTGGCGGCAAAGGCCAGCGCCGGCAGGCTCAGCAGCCCGCTGGCCACGTTGAGCAGTTGGCACAGGTCGGGTGTGCCAGGTCGTCACCGACGGCGCCGTAACCGGGCATGGCCAGCCTCATCACCTGCATGGCGCAGAAAGCGGCGACGAACAGGTGCCACACCGCCGCGCGGTACTCCAGCATGCGGGCCTGGCAGGCGGACAGCGCGACGTCGGGCAGCGCGTCGTAGCCGGCACGGCGGATGGCGGCCACGATCGCCGCCATGCGGGTGCCTGTCGTCGCGCAGCGCACCATGGCCCGCTCGCCGGACGCGATGACGCTGGCCTGCCGCACACCCGCACCCGGGCCAGTGCCTGCTCGATCAGGCTGGCGCAGGCGGCGCGGTGCATGCCGCTGATGCGCAGCGACGATTCGGCCTGCGCCAGGCCCTGCGCGTCAATGCTGTAGCGGCTGAAGCGCCGCTGCTCGACCGGGTCCGTCCAGCAAGGCCAGCTGCTCGATGGCGTGGCTTGCGCTGGTGCCCATCAGGGCATCGGCAGTCGGGGGCGCGGGCAGGGTCGGTGTCGTGATGAAATCGAGCCGCAGCAGATCGCAACCTCAGGGCCCTGAGCCTATCGGTGGCAACGCTGCCAACCCCTCTCAATGACTCCAGGCCTGCGCCACCCTGAGCAACATGATGCATGTCAAGACAAAGCCAGTCCGCCGGGCACCATTGATGCGCAGCCTGCTGCCCCTGCTGGCGCTGGCCTGGGCCGCTGTCAGCGCCTTGCCGGGCATGGCACAGGCCCAGGCACAGGGTCAGCCGCAGCGCCTGCAGGCCATCACGCTGAACGCGGGCATGCACAACATCAAAGCCGAACTGGCGTTAACGCCCGAGCAGCGGCAGATGGGCCTGATGTACCGCCGCGACCTGGGCACCCACGAGGGCATGCTGTTCATCTTCGAGCAGGCCACGCCGCAGTGCTTCTGGATGCGCAACACGCCCACGCCGCTGACCATTGCTTTCTTGGACGTCGACGGCAGCATCGTCAACCTGGCCGACATGAAGCCCTTTGACGACGGCTCGCACTGCTCGGCCAAACCGGTGCGCTATGTGCTGGAGATGAACCAGGGCTGGTTCGCCAAGCGCGGGCTGAAGGCGGGCTTCAAACTCTCGGGCGCGCCCTTCGGCGCGAAGTGAAGCGCGGTTGAGACTCGGGGGCAACGCGAAGTCCGGCGCCATCAATGAGCAGGGGCCGCGCGACGATGGTCGGGCGACCCCTGTGGCTTGAAAGCGCCCGATGGCGCCGGGTGGTCAGCCGAAGTTGGCCTGGGCAAAGTCCCAGTTCACCAGCGAGGCCAGGTAGGTCTCGACAAACTTGGGCCGCGCATTGCGGTAGTCGATGTAATAGGCATGCTCCCACACGTCGATGGTCAGCAGCGCCTTGTCGGCGCCGGTCAGCGGCGTGGCGGCGTTGCTGGTGTTGGCCAGGTCGACCGAGCCGTCGGCCTTTTTCACCAGCCAGGTCCAGCCTGAACCGAAATTGCCC
>JANOWE010000167.1:0-3317 GCA_031417735.1 Betaproteobacteria bacterium | reverse complement strand
CGTCGGCGCGCTGCACCTGCGCCAGCACGCGGCGGTTGAAGGCCAGCAGCGCCATCTCGCGCTTGAGCAGGCTCAGCCCCGGCACGGCGGGGGTGTGGCCGGCGATGCCGGTCGCGACGGCGGGTTTGGAGGGGTGGCTGGCTGAAGGGGATGTCATGGGCTGCGCAGCGGTCGGTCAGGCCTGGGGCTGCATCCGGCCATGCTAGCCAGACCCCAAGTCAGCATGATGACGGGCGCACTGTGCTGTGACAAACCGCCCCTCTGCGGCGCCTTGCTGCCGGCGCAAACCCGCCGCCAACCCGCCGCCATCTCGCCATCGGTGCGCCATCAGTGCGCCATCAGTGCGCCTGCTCCCAATTCGGCCCCACGCCCACCTCGGCCAGCAGTGGCACGTCCAGCTGCGCCACACCGGCCATCAGCCGTGGCACCTCGGCGCGGACCCAGGCCAACTCGTCCTCGGGCACCTCGAAGACCAGTTCGTCATGCACCTGCATCACCACCGCGGTGCGCTTGCCGCCTTCGTCGAGCGCCGCCTGCACCGCGATCATCGCCAGCTTGATCAGGTCGGCGGCCGTGCCCTGCATCGGCGCGTTGATGGCCTGGCGCTCGGCGGCTGACTTCTGCGCGCCATTTCCCTTGCGAATGTTGTCCAGCTCGATGCGGCGGCCGAACAAGGTCTCGACATAGCCCTTCTCGGCCGCGCTGGCCTTGGTCTCGTCCATGTAGCGCTTGACGCCGGCAAAGCGCGCAAAGTAGCGCTCGATGTAGTCGCGCGCGGCCTTTTGCTCGATGCCCAGCGACTGCGCCAGACCAAACGCGCCCATGCCGTAGATCAGGCCGAAGTTGATGGTCTTGGCATAGCGCCGCTGCTCGGACGTGACCGCAGCGACCGTGGTGTTGAAGACCTCGGCTGCGGTGGCGCGGTGCACGTCCAGCCCGTCGGCGAAGGCCTTGCTCAGGCCCGGGTCGCCGCTGATGTGGGCCATGATGCGCAGCTCGATCTGCGAGTAGTCTGCCGAGACGATGCTGCAGCCGGGCGGCGCGATGAAGGCCTCGCGCACGCGCCGGCCCTCAGCCGTGCGGATCGGGATGTTCTGCAGGTTGGGGTCGTTGCTGGACAGCCGGCCGGTGATCGCCACCGCCTGCGCATAGTTGGTGTGCACGCGGCCGGTGGCCGGGTTGATCATCAGCGGCAGCTTGTCGGTGTAGGTGCCCTTCAGCTTGGCCAGGCTGCGGTGCTCCAGCAGCCGGGCCGGAAGCGGGTAGTCGGCGGCCAGTTCCTGCAGCACCTCCTCGTCGGTGCTGGGCGCACCCGAGGCGGTTTTCTTCTTCACCGGCAGGCCCAGCTTGCCGAACAGGATTTCGCCGATCTGCTTCGGGCTGCCCAGGTTGAAGGGCTGGCCGGCGATCTCATGCGCCAGCTGCTCGAGTTGCACCATGCGCTCGGCCAGTTGCTGGCTTTGCTTGGCCAGCAAGGCCGCGTCGACCAGCACGCCATGGCGCTCGATGCGCAAAAGCAGCTTGCTCACCGGCATCTCGATGTCGGCGTAGACCCGGCGCAGGCCGGGCTCGGCTGCGATGCGCGGCCACAGCCTCTGGTGCACCTGCAACGTCATCTCGCTGTCTTCACCGCTGTAGCGGGTGGCGGTGTCGACATCGACCTGGCTGAACGGGATCTGGTTCACGCCCTTGCCGCAGAGCTGTTCGTAGCTCAGGCCGCTGCGGCCCAGGTGGCGCTCGGCCAGTTTTTCCAGGCTGTGCGGCAAATGCGCCTCCAGGACATAGCTCTGCAGCAGGGTGTCGTGCTGCCAGCCTTGCACGGCGATGCCATGGTTGGTCAGCACATGGCTGTCGTACTTGATGTTCTGGCCGACCTTGGCCGCGCCGGCATCTTCCAGCCAGGGCTTGAGCAGGGCCAGCACCTCGTCCAGCGGCAGCTGATCGGGTGCGCCGGGGCCGTCGTGGCGCAGCGGCACATAGGCCGCTTCACCGGCTTGCACAGCGAACGAGATGCCCACGATCTGCGCCCGCATCGGGTCCAGGCTGTCGGTCTCGGTGTCCAGCGCGCACAGCTCGGCGGCCCGCAGCCGCGCCAACCAGGCCTGCAACCGGTCCATGGTCAGCACGGTTTCATAGCTCTGGGCCAGCACTGCGGGTTCGGCCGCGTCGGTGGCCACCGGCGCGGCGGCACCCTGCCCCACGCTGACTGTCGGTGCGGGTGCGGGTGCGGGTGCGGATGCGGGTGCCGAGGCCAGGCCCAGCTCACCCTCCAACTCACGCACCCAGCTGCGAAAGCCGTAGCGCTGAAAAAAATCGAGCAGTCCTGCGCGGTTGACGGCCGCCATGGCCAGACCGTCCACCGACGGCCAGCCGGGCAAGTGACCGGCCAGGTCGCAGTCGGTGACCACGGTGACCAGACGCCGGCCCTGCGGCAGCCAGTCCAGCGCCCGGCGCAGGTTGTCGCCGGCCACGCCCTTGATCTGGTCGGCCTTGGCGATCACGCCGTCCAGCGAGCCATGTTCGGCCAGCCATTTGGCCGCCGTCTTGGGCCCGACCTTGTCGACGCCGGGCACGTTGTCGACCACGTCGCCCACCAGCGTCAGAAAGTCGATGATGCGGTCCGGCGGAACACCAAACTTGGCCAGCACGCCGGCGACGTCCAGCCGCTCATTGCTCATGGTGTTGATCAGCGTCACGTCCTCGTTGACCAATTGCGCCAGGTCCTTGTCGCCGGTGGAGACGATGACGCGGTGGCCGGCCGCCGCACCGACCCTGGCCAGGGTGCCGATGGCGTCGTCGGCCTCGATGCGCGGCACCTCCAGCACCGGCCAGCCGAGCAGGCGCACCACCTCGTGGATGGGCGCGATCTGGGTCCGCAGGTCCTCCGGCATGGGTGCGCGCTGGGCCTTGTAGGCCGGGTACCAGTCGTCGCGAAAGGTCGGTCCGGAGGCGTCGAAGACACAGGCAGCGTGGCCGGGCGGGTGGTCAGGCCCGCTGCCCAGCACCTGGTCTCGCAGCCGCCGCATCATCGCCACCATGCCGTGGATGGCGCCGGTGGGAAAGCCGTCGGGCGAGCGCAGGTCGGGCATCGCGTGGTAGGCCCGGTACAGGTAGCTGGAGCCGTCGACCAGCAGCAAAGTGGGTTTGTCCATGGGCCGATTGTGCTGCGCCTGAAGTGCTGGCCACGGCCAGAACGCGCCCTGCGGCCCAGGCGCCTGTGGGGGGTGGGGGGGGGGGGCGCCCCCACACCACGACAACGGGAAGAAAGTGGGGGTGGGGCCCACCCCGAGGTGGGCGGTGGTGGAGGGGGGGGGGGG
>JANOWE010000166.1:0-6182 GCA_031417735.1 Betaproteobacteria bacterium | reverse complement strand
TGGTGGTGGGGCCGGGCAACAAGTTCGTCGCCGAGGCCAAGCGCACCTTGTTCGGCAAGGTCGGCATCGATGTCTTTGCCGGCCCGTCCGAGGTGGCGGTGATTGCCGACGACTCGGCCGACGCCGACATGGTGGCCGGCGACTTGGTCGGCCAGGCCGAGCATGGCCACGAAAGCCCGGCCTGGCTGTTCACCGACAGCACCGCGTTGGCCGAGGCGGTGATGGCCAAGGTGCCGCTGCTGATAGCCAAGCTGCCGCCCACCGCGCGCGACGCCGCCGGTGCGGCCTGGCGCAACTATGGCGAGGTCATGGTCTGCGACGGCCGCGACGAAGTGGCCGCTCTGTCTGACAGGTATGCCGCCGAGCACCTGGAGGTGCATGCCCGCGATCTGGATTGGTGGCTGGGCCGCTTGACCAACTACGGCTCGCTGTTCCTGGGTGAAGAAACCACCGTGGCCTATGGCGACAAGGCCAGCGGCCCCAACCATGTGTTGCCGACCAAGGGCGCGGCGCGCTATTCGGGCGGCTTGTCGGTGCACAAGTTCATGAAGACGCTGACCTGGCAGCGCATGGACCGCGACGCGGCGCGCGACATCGGCCTGGTCACCGCCCGCATCTCGCGTCTGGAAGGCATGGAAGGCCATGCCCGCACGGCCGACGACCGGCTGGCAAAATACTTTCCGGGCCAGGTTTTCGACCTGGGCGAGCCGGTCAGGGTCTGAGCGCGATGTCGCCGTTGAACGCTTGGTTTTCACTCGCCGGCCGGCGGGCCGTGGTCACCGGCGGCAGCAGCGGCATAGGCCAGGCCATGGCCACCGCACTGGGCCTGGCCGGCGCAAGCCTGCTGCTGGTGGCGCGCCGGCCGGCCGAACTGCAGGCTGCGGCACAAGGACTGCGCGAGCAGGGCATTGATTGCCACACCTTGGCGCTGGACCTGGGCCGGACCGGGTCATTGCCGGACGCGGCGGCGGCCATCGCCGCCACCGGCGTGGTCGACATTCTGGTCAATGCCGCCGGCACCAACCTGCGCCAGCCGTTTGGCGAAGTGACGCCGGAAAGCTGGAGCCAGCAGCTCGCACTGCACCTTGGTGCGCCGTTTTTCCTGTCGCAGGCGTTGGCACCGGCTATGGCGCAACGGGGCTGGGGCCGCATCATCAACATCGCCTCGCTGCAGAGCAGCCGCGCCTTTGCCAACAGCGCGCCCTATGGCGCGGGCAAGGGCGGGGTGGTGCAACTCACCCGCGCCATGGCCCAGGCCTGGTCGAGTCAGGGGGTGACATGCAACGCCATCGGCCCGGGCTACTTTCCCACCGCATTGACCGCGCCGGTGTTCAAGGACCCGGCCTTGGTGGCGATGCACGCCGCGCGTACCGCCATCGGACGCAACGGTGAGCTGCAGGACCTGCATGGCGCCACCGTCTTCCTGGCCAGCCAGGCCAGCGCCTACATCACCGGCCAGACGCTGATGGTCGACGGCGGCTACACCGCACTCTGAATGAAAGACGCACGATGAAAGCCCTGGTCTACACCCAGCCCAACGAGGTGCAGTTGCACGACCGGCCCGAACCCGAACTGGTCGACGGCGAGGTGGTGCTGCGCATCGATGCCACCGGCATCTGCGGCTCTGACATGCATGCCTACCATGGCCATGACCCGCGCCGTCAGCCCGGCCTGGTGCTGGGCCATGAATTTGCCGCCACCGTGCTGCACTCGGCCACGCCGCTGTGGGCGGTGGGCAGCCGCGTCACCGGCAACCCGCTGATCACCTGCGGCCGCTGCGACTTCTGCCTGCAAGGGCGCGACAACCTGTGCAGCGACCGCAGCATGGTGGGCATGAGCCGGCCAGGCTCGTTTGCGCAGCGCATGAGCATTCCCGGCCGCTGCCTGATCGCGCTGCCCGACAGCCTGGGCGCGGTGCAGGCCGTGCTGACCGAGCCCGCCGCGACTGCGCTGCATGCGCTGAACCTGAGCATGCGTGCGCTGGTGCGGCCGGTGCCCGAATGCCGCGTGCTGGTGATCGGCGGCGGCGCCATCGGCATGCTCGCCGCGCTGCTGCTGCGCCACTCTGGCGTGGACGATCTGCAGGTGGCCGAAGTGCACGAAGGCCGGCGCGCGTCGCTGCAGCGTCATGCGCAGTGCAGCACCTTCGATCCCCGCCAGGAAGCGGCAGCCGAGAACAGCTTCGACTACGTCATCGACGCAGTGGGCAGCGCCATCACCCGCCAATCGGCGATGGCCGCGGTCAAGCCGGGTGGCGTGCTGATGCACATCGGCCTGCAGGACTGGGCCAGCGAGATCGACATGCGCAAACTCACCCTGGCCGAGATCACGCTGATGGGCACCTACACCTACAGCCAGTCCGACCTGCGCGCCACCGTGGCGGCGCTGTCGCGCGGCGTGTTCGGTGAGCTGTCGTGGGTTGAGACCCGCGCGCTGGCCGACGGTGCGCAGGCCTTCGCCGACCTGCATGCCGGACGCACGGCATCTGCCAAGCTGGTGCTGCAGCCGGGCTGAGGCTGACCTGGCGCCGCAGCGCCAGCGGGTTCATAGAATCGGTTCGCGCAGAAACAGGTCGACCCGGCGGTTCAGTGCCCGGCCATAGGGCTGGGCGTTGGTGGCCATGGGCTCGGCCTCGCCATGGCCTTCGATGACGATGCGCGATGCCGCAATGCCCTTGTCCTGCAGGTACTTGGCCACATTGGCTGCGCGGGCCTTCGACAGCTTGATGTTGGCGTCATCGCGGCCTCGGTCGTCGGTGTGCCCCACCACGCGCACCAGCAGGTGTGTCAGCACGGCTGACTCCAGGCTGTCGGCAAAGTGGTCGAGCACGGGACGCATCTGCGGCTTCAGGCCGGCGCTGTCTTTGTCGAACGAAAAGTCGCTGGGCAGATTGACCTGCAATTCATCATCGTCGGTGCGGGTGGCTGAAATGCCGGTTTCCTGGGCGATTTTCTGCAGCCTGTCCAGCCGGACCTGCATCGTCGTCGACCAGACGTTTTGCTTGGCCTTGGCTGCGGCAGGCGCTGATGTCGGGGCCGCGTTGCGCTCAGGCATCAAGCGCTGCAGTGAGGAACAGCCGCCGGCCAGCAGGCCCAGGCCGAGTAGCAGACAGAGTCGCAGTGGTTTCATGGTGAATCTACCGGGTCGGGTTGACGAAACACCGGGAATAGGGTCCGGTGGGTTGCCAGCATAGCGCGGCCGGCTGCGCGCTGACCTGCCTGAAGCGCTGTGCTCAGGGCTTTGCCGCCGTGCTGCCACGCGCCAGCAACTGCCAGGGTACGGCATGGCGACGCGCCAGCGCCGGCTGCCGCTGTTCCGGCGGCAGTGCCAGCAGGGCCAGCATCTGGCGCGCGGCCTCAGCGCCGATGTCGTAGCGCGGCGGGTGCACGCTGCTGATGCCGCCGGCCAGTTGGCGGGCGAGCGCAAAGTCGCCAAAACCCAGCAGGGCCAGTTGGTCGGGCACGGCAAGGCCCAGGCGCTGGGCTTCCAGCCAGGCGCCGCAGGCCAGATGGTCGTTGGCGAAGGCGACGGCGTCGGCGCGCTGGGCTGCTGGCACGGCCAGCAACTGGTGCAGTGCGGCGCGGCCACCGTCAAAGGCGTCGCCGGCAGGTGCGGTCAGCATCTGCACCGCCGCAGCGACGGCGCCGGTGGCCTTGGCGCGCCGGCCGCCCAAGGCCCTGGCCGCTTCGGCCCGGAAGGCCTTGCCACGCTCATGGGCGCGAAAGTCGTCGGCCACGCCGGTGTCCACATAGGCCATGCGGCGGTAGCCTGCATCCACCAGGTGCCGGGCCATGGCCCGGCCCACCTCGGCGTGGTCGAAGCCGATCTGCAGAAACTCGGCGTCGGCCGCGGTGATGTCCCACAACTCGATCACCGGTGTGCCGGCCCCGGCGGCCGCGCGCAACAAGGCCAGGGCGCCGGCCGTGTGGTGGTGGCCCACCACCACCAGCGCGTCGGGCGACCAGCCCAGCACCGTGCGGATCTGCTCTTCCTCGCGCTGCAGCGAGTAGCCCGAACTGGCCAGCATCAGCTCCAGCCCGGCGGGCTGCAGGCCTTCGGACAGGCCTTGCACCGTCTCGGCGAACACCGAATTGGCCACGCTGGGCACGATGGCCGCGACCATGCCCGAGCGGCCGCTGGCCAGCATGCCGGCCTGCTTGTTGGGCACATAGCCGCTGTGGGACAAGGCCAGTGCGATGCGCGCGCCGGTGTCGGTCGCCACCAATGCCGGCTGGCGCAGGTAGCGAGACACGGTGATCTTGGTCACCCCGGCGGCGTCGGCCACATCGGCCAGCGTGGTGCGGCCATGGCCGCGTCGGTTGCGACCGGGCAGGGTGCCTTCAGGCGGCGAACCTGCTGCGGCCGTGGCCTGGGTTGTGTGGCTGGCCGCAGGCGGCGCTGGCGGAAGGCGGGTCATTGGCCACAGCATGGGCCGCCGCGTCCGGGCTTGTATATCAGGGTTCTGCCTGATGCCTGTCCGCTCAGATGCCATCTACCATGTTAGCGGTAACAACGACTCGTCATCTTTCACGACCGACCGCCGGGGCTGGTTCAGCGCCTGCCCTGGCAGCACCGCCCGCATGAGCAAACGCCTTCAGGAACTGCGCAGCCAGCGCTGGTTTGCCGACACCGGCATGCGCGGCTTCGCCCATCGCCAGCGCATGCAGCAAATGGGCCTGCGCCGCCAGGACGTGACCGAGCGGCCGATCATCGCCATCATCAACACCTGGAGCGATCTGTCGCCCTGCCACGCCCATCTGCGCGAGCGGGCCGAGAGCGTCAAGCGCGGCGTGCTGATGGCCGGCGGCACGCCGTTCGAGCTGCCCGCCATGGGCCTGGGCGAGGTCATGGTCAAGCCCACCACCATGCTCTACCGCAACTTCCTGGCCATGGAGGTGGAAGAACTGCTGCGCAGCCACCCGATCGACGGCGTGGTGCTGCTGGCCGGGTGCGACAAGACCACGCCCGGCACGCTGATGGGCGCGCTGAGCATGGGCCTGCCCACCTTGTTCTGCCCCGCCGGACCGATGCTCAACGACCGCCAGGTGCTGGGCGGGGTGACGCGGCAGATTGGCGCCGGCACCCACACCCGCATGTTCTGGGACGAGTACCAGGCCGGTGCCATCGACGAGCAGGAATGGGTGGCGCTGGAAGCCAGGATGACCCGCTCGCCCGGCACCTGCAACACCATGGGCACGGCCAGCACCATGACCGCCATCGTCGAGGCGCTGGGCCTGGCGCTGCCGGGCAGCACCTCGATCCCGGCGATGGACGCCGGCCATGCCCGCATGGCCACCAGCTGCGGCGAGCGCATCGTGGCCATGGTCTGGGACGATCTCACGCCCAGCCGTCTGCTGACGCGCGACGCCTTCATCAACGCCGCCGTGGTGCAGATGGCGCTGGGCGGCTCGACCAATGCGGTGGTGCACCTCATCGCCATGGCCGGCCGCGCCGGCGTGGCACTGGGTCTGGACGACCTGGACGCCGTCGCGCGCCGCGTGCCGGTGCTGGCCAATGTGTTCCCCAGCGGCGACCGGCTGATGGAGGACTTCTATTACGCCGGCGGCCTGCCGGCACTGATGCAGCGGCTGTGCGCCGAGTTGTCGCTCGATGCATTGACGGTCACCGGCCGCAGCCTGGGCGAGAACATTGCCGATGCTCGGGTACTGGACGACGCGGTGATCCGCCCGCTGAACCACCCGGTCAGCGCCAGCGGCGCCCTGGCCGTGCTGCGCGGTAACCTCGCGCCCGACGGCGCGGTGATGAAGGCCAGCGCCGCCGATCCGCGCTTCTTCAGGCACCGGGGCCGTGCCCTGGTGTTTGATTCGCCGGCCGAGATGAACAGGCAATGCGCCGACCTGGACCTGGATGTCGACGCCAACACCGTGCTGGTGCTGCGCCATGCCGGCCCGGTGGGTGCGCCGGGCATGCCCGAGTGGGGTGGGCTGCCGATCCCGAAGAAGCTGCTGGCCCAGGGCGTGCGCGACATGGTGCGCATCTCCGACGGCCGCATGAGCGGCACCCACTACGGCACCTGCATCCTGCATGTGGCGCCCGAATCAGCCGTCGGCGGCCCGCTCGCCCTGATCAAGACCGGCGACATGGTCGACATCGACGTGCCGGCGCGTAGCCTCAACATGCGCGTCACCGATGCCGAGTTAGCTAGCCGCCGCGCCGCCTGG
>JANOWE010000165.1:0-4084 GCA_031417735.1 Betaproteobacteria bacterium | reverse complement strand
GGACATGGGCCTGGGTCTGAGCGGGCTGATTCTGGTGTCCTGCGCGATGGACCTGCAAAGCCTGGTCTTTGCGCCCCGCAACGACCTGCCCTATGCGCTGTTCCTGCCCGGTTTTGCCGCCACCGCGCAGTACCACGGCACACTCAAGGGCGCGCTGGGCGCCTCGCCCGAAGCGGCGCGTGCGGCGGCAGAAGAGTTTGTGGCCAGCGACTACCTCGGCGCCTTGCAGGCCGGCTCCCGCCTGGATCAGCGCCGTCGCCGTCGCACCGAAAAGCGACTGGCCGAGTTGACGGGCATCGCTCTGCCGGTGGTTGAAGAGCACAACCTGCGCCTCAGCGACAGCACTTTCTTCGTTGAAGCGCTGCGCCCGCGCGGTCTGCTGGTGGGCCGGCTGGAATCGCGCGCCACCGCCCCCATGGCTGCCGCGCGAGAGCGCCAGATGCTGTTCGACCCCGGCATCGAGGCCATCGCCATCCCGTACATCACCGCGGCCCTGGCCTACTACGCCAGCCTGGGCCTGGTTATTGACCAGCGCTACGAGGTGCTTTCCCATGAGGTCAACCGCAACTGGGTCTGGCAGCGCGGTGATGCGGAAGCTGGTGGCGGCAAGGTCGAGGCCAACGGCTTCACCAGCACCAGCGGCGACCTGGCGCGCGCCATGCGCCGCAACCCGCATCTGCAGGTGCTGGTGGCCAGTGGCCGCTACGACCTGGGCACGCCGTACTCGGCGTCGGACTGGTCGCTGGCGCAACTGGACGCGCCGGCCTCGGTGCTGGCACGCATCCAGCACGGCTACTACGACGCTGGCCACATGATGTACACCCGCATGGCCGACCTGGCCCAACTCAAGGCCGATCTGGACAGTTGGGTGGTCTCGTCCATGCCGGGCGCATCGGCGCCGGGCTGATCAGGCCAGCATCTCGACCCGGTTGCGGCCATTGCGCTTGGCCTGGTAGAGCGCGGCGTCGGCGTTGTGCAACAGGCCGGTGGCACCGCTGCCGGCCAGCGGCACGGTGGCGGCCACGCCGATGCTCACGCTGACCGGGTAGCCGCCCTCGACGATGGCCCGGGTGTCGATGCCCAGCACCGCCCGGCGAATGTGCTCGGCAATGTCCAGCGCGCCCGACGCGCCGGTGCTGGGCAGCACCACCGCGAATTCTTCGCCGCCGTAGCGCGCAGCCAGGTCGCCGGCACGGCGCACGGTGTGGCTGATGACCCGGCCGACCATGGCCAGGAAGGCGTCGCCCACCTGATGGCCGAACAGGTCGTTCAACGGCTTGAAGCGGTCGACGTCGATCATCAGCAGCGCCAGCGGCACGCCGTCACGCAATGCCCGGTACCACTCCTTGGTCAGCGTGCTGTCGAACATGCGGCGGTTGGCCAGGCCGGTCAGCGCGTCGGTCGAGGCCAGCGCGGTCAGTTCGGCATTGGCCTGGCCCAGCACCTCTTCGGCCTGGCGGCGTCGCTCGGCGTCGCGCAGCGTGACCAGGAAGTCGCCCAGGCCATTGCCCGGCGGCAGGACGGCAACCTTGGCCTCGACCCAACCGGTGCTGCCGTCACGCTTGAGCACGCGAAACAACTCAGGCCCGCTGCCGCGCTGCGCGGCGCGGGTGAAGTGCCGGGCGATGAAGGCCGCACGCTCTTCGGGCACCAGCAGTTCGGCCAGGGTATGGCCATGCAGGGCGCTGGGCTCGCAGCCCAGCATGCTGGTGGCCGCGGGCGAGGCGTAGCGGATGGCCAGGTCGGCGTCCACCGCCACGATCAGGTCGGTAGAAAACTCGGCCAGCAGCCTGAAGCGCAGGTCGGCCGCGTCGGCCGCACTGCGGCGCTCGGTTTCGGTCAGCTGCAGCCGGCGGCCGTCGGCCAGTGTCAGGCCTGCGCTGCGTGGTGCCGGGGCGGCCGGGGCGGCGCGCCGCAGCATCGGGTCGTGGCTGCCGGAGCTGGGCCCGGTCTTGCCGTCACTGACGCTCATGGTCAGGCCAAATCCGGCCAGCAATTCGGCCAGGGCCTGCATGTCCTTCTGATTCAAGTCATCGCTCCTGCACCGGGCGCCGAGGCATGTGCCTGCACCAGATGGTCCCGTCGGGCCAATGCCGGGAAGCCGCGCAGCCACAGCAGCACCACCAGCAAGGTGCCGGCGGCACCCAAAACCACCGATCCTACAGGCCCCAGCCAGGCTGCCGTGGCACCGGATTCGAATTCGCCGAGTTGGTTGCTGGCACCGATGAACATGCCGTTGACCGCGCTGACCCGGCCGCGCATGGCGTCGGGCGTTTCCAGCTGGACCAGGGTCTGGCGGATGACCACGCTGACCATGTCGGCGGCGCCTGAAACGGCCAGCGCGGCCATCGACAGCCCGAAGTGGGTGGACAGGCCGAACACGCCCATGCACAGACCGAACACCGCCACCGAGCCCAGCAACCAGGGCCCGGTGTGGCGCTGCAAGGCCCAGCGGGTGAGCAGCAGCGACATCAGGAAGGCACCCGCGGCAGGCGCGGCGCGCAGCAGTCCCAGGCCCTCGGGGCCGGTATGCAGGATGTCGCGCGCAAAGATCGGCAGCAAGGCCGTGGCACCGCCCAGCAGCACCGCAAACAGGTCCAGGCCCATCGCGCCCAGCACCACCTTGTGGCCGGCGATGAAGCGCAAACCGGCGAGCAGGGTGTGCATCGACGCCGGCTCGGCCAGCCGAGGGCCGGCCACCGGGCGCAGACCGACCACACCCCACAGCGCGGCCGCAAAGCCGGTGGCGGCCAGCGCATAAACCGCCGCCGCGCCGGCGGCTGCGGCGTCGACCCTGCCCGAGGCCATGGCCGGTGCGCTGCGCAGGGCCAGCTCGGCCAGCCAGGCACCGCCGGCGTAGAGCGCACCGCCCAGCGCCGGCCCGGCGATCACCGCCGCCTGCAGCGCGGTGGCCGACAGCGCCAGCGCCCGGGGCAGCTGCCAGCGCGACACCAACTGCGGCAGCAGGGCCTGCGAGGCCGGCATCTGAAACGCCCGGCCGGCGCCCAGCAGCATGGACAGGCCAAGCAGCCCGTCCCGGCCGAGCAGCCCGGCCGCGCTGCTCAGTGCCAGGCTCAGCGCCACCAGGCCCTGCAGCAGCAGCACGGCGGCCAGCACGCGGTGGCGGTCATGGCGGTCAACCAGTTGGCCGGCAGGCAGGGCCAGCAGCAGAGCCGACCCAAACTGGGCCAGTCCGACCAGGCCCAGATCCCAGGCGCTGCCGGTCAGCTCGTACATCTGCCAGCCCAGGGCCACCATCATCATCTGGCCGGCCGCCGTGCTGGCCACGCGCGACAGCCAGAAACGCCGGAAGCCCGGTTCGCGCAACAACGCAGCGGCGCTCGGGCTGGCGAACGTGTGCGCCTCGGCAGGCTCAATCGCCGGCATCGACTTCCAGTTGCTGCAACTGCACCAGGCGCTGGTAGAGGCCGCCAGGCAGGGCCATCAACGCTGCATGCGGGCCCTGCTCGGCGATGCGGCCATGGTGCAGCACGACGATCTGGTCGCTGGCGCGTATGGTCGACAGCCGGTGTGCCACGGCCAGCACCGTGACCCGGCCGCGCAGACCGGCTAGGCTGCGCTGGACCAGGCCTTCGGTCTCGCTGTCGATGTGCGCGGTGGCCTCGTCGAGCAGCAGCAAGCGGGGCTGGCCGGCCAGCGCACGGGCAATGGCGATGAGCTGTTTCTCGCCTACCGACAGCCGCGCGCCACCTTCACCCAAGGGCGTGTCATAGCCTTGTGGCAATCGGCCGATGAAGTCATGGGCATGGGCGGCCTGCGCGGCGGCCTGGACCTGGGCTTCGTTCAGTGGCCGGCCCAGCGCGATGTTCTCGCGCGCGCTGGCCGCGAGCAGAAACGGGTCTTGCGGCACCAGGCCCACGGCGCGGCGGAAATCGGCCTCGGCCAAGTTTTCCAGCGGCTGGCCGTCGACCAGCAGCGCGCCTGGCGGTGCGGCATAAAAGCGCAACAGCAGCGCCAGCAGCGTGCTCTTGCCGCTGCCGGTGGCACCGACGATGCCCACGAAGCTGCCGGCCGCAACGTCCAGGTCCAGTCCCTGCAACACCGGGTGGCCGGCCTGGTAGGC
>JANOWE010000164.1:0-6327 GCA_031417735.1 Betaproteobacteria bacterium | reverse complement strand
CGCGTTGCTGCCACCGCCCACGCAGGCGATCACCGCGTCGGGCTGCGCGCCGGGCTGGCCGCCCAGTTCGCCGATCATCTCGGGCATCTGCGTCAGGCACTCGTCACCGATCACGCGCTGAAAGTCGCGCACCATCATCGGATAGGGGTGCGGGCCGGCGACGGTGCCGATGATGTAGAAGGTGTTCTCGACGTTGGTGACCCAGTCTCGCAGGGCCTCGTTCAACGCGTCCTTGAGCGTGCGCGAGCCGCTGTTGAC
This sequence comes from Betaproteobacteria bacterium, assembly GCA_031417735.1. Classification (GTDB taxonomy): domain Bacteria; phylum Pseudomonadota; class Gammaproteobacteria; order Burkholderiales; family Burkholderiaceae_C; genus Pseudaquabacterium. The sequence goes on along the minus strand of JANOWE010000164.1, from coordinate 6,069 downwards.
CGGCACCACGGTGGCGCCCAGCAGCTTCATGCGGTAGACGTTGGGCGACTGGCGCTTGACATCTTCACTGCCCATGTAGACCACGCATTCCATGCCGTAGCGGGCGCAGATGGTGGCTGTGGCCACGCCATGCTGGCCGGCACCGGTCTCGGCAATGACACGCGGCTTGCCCATGCGCCGGGCCAGCAAGGCCTGGCCGATGGTGTTGTTGACCTTGTGCGCGCCGGTGTGGTTCAAGTCCTCGCGTTTGAGGTGAATCTGCGCGCCGCCGATCTCGCGGCTCATGCGCGCCGCGTGGTAGACCGGGCTGGGCCGGCCGACGAAGTGCTTGAGCTCATGCTGGTATTCGGCGATGAACTCGGGGTCGACGCGGTAACGGGCATAGGCGGCCTGCAACTCGTCCAAGGCATGGGTCAGCGTTTCGGCGACAAAACTGCCACCGTAAATGCCGAAATGCCCACGGGCATCGGGTTGTTGGTAGGTGCTGCTCATGTTCAGTCCTGTGGCCCACCGCAGTCTGGCGCTGCAGCGGGCAAAAACGGGGGTTCGCTCAGCCGGCGGCGTCTTCGATGCGGGCGTCGGCTTCACGCACCGCTTCGCAGAATTGCCACATCAGGCCGGCGTCTTTGTGGCCCTTGGCGATTTCAACGCCAGAGCTCACGTCAACGGCCCAGGGCCTCACGGCCGCGATGCCACTGCCCACGTTTGCAGGATGTAACCCACCAGACAAAACGAGCGGAAGGGCTACGCCGGACGGAATGAGAGACCAATCGAAGACCTTTCCGCCACCGCCGTAGCCATCCACTTGGGCATCGAGCAGGATGCCGATGGCTGCAGCGTAGGAATGGGCGAAGTCTATCAAAGCCAGGTCGGACCCCATGCGCGCGGCGCGGATGAAGGGCCTGCCAGCGGCCTGACACTGGGCCGGGCTCTCATCGCCATGAAACTGCAACAGTGCCTGCGGCAAGGTGGCCACCACCTCGGCCACCAAGGCCGGCTCGGCATTGACCAGCAGGCACACCGGCATGTCGAAGGGCGGCAGCAGGCGCGCCAGTTCGGCCGCCCGGGCCAGACTCACCGCGCGCGGGCTCTTGGCGTACAGCACCAGGCCGATGGCGTCGGCGCCAGCGGCCACCGCTGCGGCGACATCGGCCTCGCGGGTCAGGCCGCAGATCTTGATTCGGGTTCGTGGGCTGTTCATGGCTTGTCAGGGCAACCAGCCCATGGCCGGCACCTGCTCGGGGATTTGATGCCGTGCATCGTAGTACGGGCCGCTGAAATACAGGCCGTCGGCGGCAAAGGTCGGCGCAGCGGCGTCGCGGTCACGCGCTGCAATCACTTCGGCCATCCAGCCGGGTGGCTGGCGGCCTTGTCCCACCATCAGCAAACAAGCCATCAGGTTGCGCACCATGTGGTGCAAAAACGCGGAGGCGTCAAAGTCGAAGCGCCAGTAGTCGCCGTGGCGGCTGATGCGGATCGAGCGCATGGTCTTGACAGGACTTCGGGCCTGGCATTGCGATGACCGGAACGAGCTGAAGTCGTGCTCGCCGATCAGCATCTCAGCGGCCTGCTGCATGGCCTGGCCGTCCAGCGGGCGGAAGGTCCAGCCCACCTGCCCGGACTCCAGTGCCGGGCGCAACATCGACTGCAGCAGAAGGTAGCGGTAGCGCCGACCGATGGCGCTGAATCGGGCATGAAAATCCGGGCCCACCGGCTGGCACCATTGCAGCGCAATGTCGGACGGCAGGTAGCGGTTGCCGCCGCGCAGCCAGGAGAAAGCCTCTCTTTGCACCGGGCTGTCCAGGTGCACGACCTGGTTGAAGGCATGCACGCCGGTGTCGGTTCGGCCGGCACAGACCACCGCCAACGGCGAGTCGGCAAAGCGGGACAGCGCCAGTTCCACCGCCTGTTGCACCGAAGGCTGGTTCGACTGGCGTTGCCAGCCGCAATAGGCGCTGCCTCGGTAGCTGATGCCCAGCGCTATTCGTTCTGACATGCGGGTGCCCGGTGGCTGGCCAGGCTCGGCCAGGGCGCGGGCGCCCCGGCGCGCTCGCTCAGCCCAGCGCGTCCAGCATGGCCTGCGCCTTCGCGCGCATGGCACCGCCGGCCTTGGCCACCACCTCGTTGAGCAGGTCGCGTGCGCCTTCCAGGTCTCCGATCTGGCGGAATTCGTCGGCCAGTTCGAGCTTGCGCGCCAGCGGGTCTATGTCCTCGCCGTCCAGACCTTCAAGCTGCCCTGGCGCGGTGATGTCCAGATCCAGCGGTTGCGACAGCGCAAATTCGTCGAAGTCCATCGCCTCAGCGCTGCGGCTGGGCCCGGCACCGCCGCGCGAAATCTCGTCCAGCGCCATGGCGTCGGAATCCAGGTCGAGTTCGGCGCGCAGGGTTCGGTCGTCATTGAGCGCCTGGCGCTCGGTGATCTCGTCGTCCAGCGACGAGCGCACGGTGCGCTCATCGTTGAGCGGCAGACGCTGGGTGCGCTCGTCGGCCTGCGGCAAACGGTAGGTGCGCTCCTGGGTCAAGGGCAAGCGCATGGTGCGGTTGTCGTCGGGCATCGGGTGCCGGGACGGCTGGGTGCTGTCGACAAAGTCAAGGCCACGGTCGATCGGGCGGTGCGCGCCAGAGGCCAGCGGCTGGGTCATTTCGTCCGCCGACGTGGGCGGCTCGTAACCGCCCAGGTCAAGGTCCAGTTCCAGATCAAGGCGCTCAAAGCCCAGACCCTGGTCTTCCTCGATCACCGGGGCCTGCGTCAGCGCATGGGGCAAGGTCGTAGCGGACAAGGGTTCAACCACCACGCGCTCACCGTCCAGGATGATCTCTTCGGGATGGCCGCCCGACTGATAGAGCTGGTTCTCGGGGTCGACCTGAATACCCAGTTCCTGTGCCCGTGACCAGTCCGGCCCGGCGCCCTTGGTCAGTGCGTAGAGCTGCGTTGCCAGCAGCTCGAAGCCCTTGATGTCGCGCCGCTTGGCATACACCTCGAGCAGCTTGGTGCGCACCGCCAGGCGGTCGGGCGTGGCCCGCATCGCCTCTTTCAGAATTTCTTCGGCCTGCAGGTCGCGGCCATAGGCGAGGTAGACATCGGCCTCGGCCACCGGATCAACGTCGCCGATGGCGTCGAGCTGGCTCAGCGAATAGCCCATCGATGAGTTCGAGCTGCCGCCCGATGCGTCGCGCGTATCGACCCGCTGACCGCCGCTGGCGCCGAAGAACGAATCAGGCTGCATGCGGCTTTCGAGGAACGAGGTCTCGCTGTCGCGACCACCCAGGCGGCTGCGCCAGCGCCAGGCCGCCACGGCGGCCAGCAGCAGGGCCAGCAGGCCTGCCCCAGGCAGCAGCCAGGGGCTGCCGGACAGGCTGTCCATCAGGCCAGGGCCTTCCGCCACCGGTGCGGGTGGCGTTGCGGATGGGGCCGGCGGTCTGGCTGCGGCCATCGGCACCGCGAGGGGCGCGGCGGGTACCGCTGCGGACGCGGGCTGGCCTGCTCCTGCACCACTGTCGGCACCGGCCGGCGCAGCGGGCGCCGGGCTGGCGGCCACCACGGCCGGCGCGGTGGCTGCCGCCGTGCCCTGTTGCAGTTTCTTCAGATCTTCGACGTTGCGCGACAACTCGGCCATGCGCGTGGCGTTGTCCTTGCCCGCCGCCGAAGCGGCCGGGGCATTGACCTCGCCGCCGCTGAGCGTGAGCTTGTCGGGTGAGGCGCCGGCGGCGTGCTTCTTGTCATCAACCTTGGCCTGCACATTGCCTTGGGCCTGGCGCGCGGCGGCCGGAGCCTGTGCCACGGCCTGCGGCGCGGCCTGGGCCAGCTTGTTGCGGTAGGCACCAAAGTCGACGCTTTGCGCCACGATGATCTTGCGCGCCTCATTGCGATCGATGCCGCGCACCGCGTCGGCCGCAGGCACTTGCAAGACCGCGCCTGCACGCAACTTGTTGATGTTGTCGTTGATGAAGGCTTCCTGGTTGGCCTGGTACAGGCCCACCAGCATCTGCTCCAGCGACACACCGCCACCCAGGTTGCGGCTGGCCACGCCGCTGAGCGTGTCGCCCCGCTTGACTTCGTACTTGCCGGCGCTGGCGACCGGGCTGGCAGGCGCCGTGTTGGCCCGGGCCACCGGGGCCGGCGCCGGAGCGGGCCTGGGTGGCGTCGCGACCGGCGCAGGCGGCGCCGGGCGGGCAGCCGGTGCGGGGGCCGGTGCCGGTGCCGGCTTGGCTGGGCGCGGCATCGGCGCCTGGGCCAGCACCACCGCGGCGGGCTGAGCCGGGGGCGCTGCGGTGATGGTGGCCGGCATCGGCGCGGCGGCCTGCACCGGCGGCGCAGCACGGCTGCCCGGCGGGTCGAACAACAGCGTGAACTCTCGCACCAGGCGACCCGTGGCCCAGCGCATTTCCAGGATCACGTCGACAAAGGGTTCCTGCACCGCGCGGCTGCTGGACAGGCGCAGTATCGATCGCCCATCGGCGCCCCGAACCACACTGGCTTGTGCGCCAGCGAGCACGGCGTTGTAGTCGATCCCTGCGCTGCGGTAGGCATCGGGCGGAGCCACCCGCACGGTCAGGGTAGAGGCCTCTTCGGCACTCAGGCTGGTGATGTCGATCTCGGCGCGCAGGCCTTCACCCAGCGCCGATTGCACGTTCAGCCGCCCCAGTCCAAGGGCCTGGACGGCCATGGGCATGGCGCTCAGGGCGGCACTGGCGGCCAGGGCCAGCGCCGTACGGACGGCAAAAGTCGGGCGGTTGTTCAAGGCGTCTCCACGGCAGCACCGGTGGGCATGCCATGCGCCCACCCTCCCCAAGGCGCCACGCCGTGGCCGGCAAGCGGCAACTCAGCATGACCCCGGATGTTCAAAACCACCATTACATCAGGCATCTAGGCCAACAAGTTCATGGGCTGCCTGACATTCTGGCGCGTTGCCGCGCCAGACAGCCAGGCAAGCCCCTATGTTGCCACGCCACCACGACCAAACGCGGCATAGGTCTCGAACCCACGCCGGTCAACCCCCCGGCTCAGGCCTGCAGCAGGATGCGCAGCATGCGGCGCAGCGGCTCGGCCGCGCCCCACAGCAGTTGGTCGCCGATGGTGAAGGCACCGACGTACTCGGGACCCATGGCCAATTTGCGCACCCGGCCCACAGGGATGGTCATGGTGCCGGTCACTGCCACCGGCGTCAGCTCACGCAGCGTGGCCTCCCGGGTGTTCGGCACCAGTTTCACCCAGTCGTTGTCGCCGGCGATCATGGCTTCCAGGTCAGCCACCGGCACGTCCTGCTTGAGCTTGAAGGTCAGCGCCTGGCTGTGGCAGCGCATCGCGCCCACACGCACGCAGAAGCCGTCTACCGGCACCGCCGCCGAGCCAAAGCCTTCGCCCTGGCCAAGGATCTTGTTGGTCTCGGCCATGCCTTTCCACTCTTCCTTGGACATGCCATTGCCGAGGTCTTTGTCGATCCACGGGATCAGTGAGCCGCCCAGAGGCACGCCGAAGTTCGCCGTCTGCTCGGCCGACAGGCCGCGCTGGGTGGCGGCGACCAGGCGGTCGATTTCCAGGATCGCGCTTTTCGGGTCGTCCAGCAAAGGCCTGACCGCCGCGTTGAGCGTGCCGTACTGCGTCAGCAGCTCACGCATGTGCTGCGCGCCCCCACCAGACGCGGCCTGGTAGGTCTGGGTGCTCATCCATTCGACCAGGCCGGCCTTGTACAGCGCACCCACGCCCATCAGCATGCAGCTGACGGTGCAGTTGCCGCCAATCCAGTTGCGCCCGCCCTTGGCCAGCGCGGCCTCGATCACCGGCAGGTTGACCGGGTCGAGCACGATCACCGCATCGGGGTCCATGCGCAGTGTGGACGCGGCGTCGATCCAGTGGCCTTTCCAGCCCGCGGCACGCAGCTTGGGGAACACCTCGCTGGTGTAGTCACCGCCCTGGGCGGTGAGGATGATGTCGCAGCGCTTGAGCGCGGCGATGTCGAAGGCATCGTGCAGCTTGCCTTCGCTCTTTGCCATCGAAGGTGCCGCGCCGCCGGCATTGCTGGTGGAGAAGAACATCGGCTCGATGAGCGCAAAGTCGCCCTCGGCCTG
>JANOWE010000163.1:0-16732 GCA_031417735.1 Betaproteobacteria bacterium | reverse complement strand
CAGCAGCGGCCCGGAAGGCTAGCCCGGTGACGCTGGCGACCAGCCGGCCTGGCGCTGGGCCCAGCCGCTGATGATCTGGTGCAGGCGGTCCAGGCCGTCGGTCAGCGCCGCCGGCCCGGGCTGCAGGATCAAGGGCGATTTCACTTCGTGCAGCTCACCGTCACGCACCGCAGGCACACCCAGCCAGCCGGGCCGTGCGGCGACCCGTTCGGCGCGAAACTTCTTGCCGCACCAGGAGCCGATGATGATGTCGGGCGCCGCAGCCACCACCGCCAGCGGGTCGGCCACGATGCGCTGCAGCGCCAGTGAGGCCGCCGCGCGTTCTGGGAACACGTCGTCACCGCCGGCCACGCCCACCAGTTCACTGACCCAGCGGATGGCGCTGATCTGCGGTTCGTCCCATTCCTCGAAATAGACCCTGGGCCGACGTGGCAGCGCCGCTGCGGCCAGCCGCACGCGGTCCAGTTGTTGCTCCAGTTGCAGCACATAGGCTTGTGCCGCAGCGGCCTGGCCGACCATGGCGCCCAAGCGCAGCACATAGCCCAGGATGCCCTCGATCGAACGGTGGTTGCTGATCCAGACCTCGATGCCGGCCTTGATCAGCGCGGCCGCGATGTCGGCCTGGATGTCGGAAAAGCCGATCGCCAGGTCGGGCTGCAGGGCCAGGATGCGGTCGATCCTGGCGCTGGTGAAGGCGCTGACGCGGGGTTTTTCCTGCCGCGCCTGGGGCGGGCGCACGGTGAAGCCCGAGATGCCCACGATGCGCTGCTGCTGGCCCAGGGCGTACAAGACCTCGGTCGGCTCTTCGGTCAGACAGACGATGCGTTCGGGCAGGCGGCTCATGGGCGCATTCTGCCCACTGCGTTTTGGCCGCAGGTCCGGGGCAGGCCACTGGGCGCATCGGCGCAAGCGCGCATGGTACAAACCGGTGGCAGGCGTCGGCGCTGGCTAACGCGCATCCGACCCGACCCCGACGCTCGCAGTGACTGGCACAGGGCACAGCCCCAGGATATTGCAGCCCACGATGCAACAGCCCCTTGTCCTGATCGTCGACGACAAGCCCGAAAACCTGACCGTCATCGGTGAGCTGCTGTCTCCGGCCCACGCCGTGCGGGTGGCCCGCTCGGGTCCGCTGGCGCTGCGCCTGGCCCGCCTGACGCCGCAGCCCGACCTGATCCTGCTCGACGTGATGATGCCGGGCATGGACGGCTACCAGGTCTTGGCTGCGCTGCGCAGCGACAGCAGCACGGCCGACATCGCGGTGATTTTTCTGACCGCGCTGGACAGTGCCGCTGACGAAGAACGTGGCCTGGAGCAGGGCGCGGTGGACTATGTGACCAAGCCCATACGGCCGTCGATCCTGCTCGCCCGTGTTCGCACCCAGATCGAACTCAAACTGGCGCGTGACCAGATGCGCCACCGCAACGAGTGGCTGGAAGAAGAGATCAGCCGCCGCATGCGCGAGAACCAGCTGATCCAGGACCTGAGCATCCATGCGCTGGCCCGCCTGGCCGAGACCCGCGACACCGAAACCGGCAAGCACCTGTTGCGCACCCAGGCCTATGTGCGCCTGCTGGGCCAGGCGCTGCGCTCCCTGCCCGGCCATGCCGATTGCATCACCGAGCAGGCGCTGGATCTGCTGGCCAAGTCGGCACCGCTGCACGACATCGGCAAGGTCGGCATCCCCGACCACATCCTGCGCAAGCCCGGGCCGCTGACCGAAGCCGAATGGGCGGTGATGCAGACCCATGCCGCGCTGGGCGCCGAGGCCCTGGCGCAGGCCGAGATCGACGCCGAGGCCGCCGCCACCGCAAGCGCTCCCAGCCAGCCGCTGGCCTTCATGGTCTTTGCCAAACAGATCGCCCGCAGCCACCATGAGCGCTGGGACGGCCTGGGCTACCCGGACCGCCTGGCCGGCGAAGCCATTCCGCTGGCCGCCAGGCTGATGGCGGTGGCCGATGTCTACGACGCGCTGGTCTCGCGCCGGGTCTACAAGCCAGCGCTGCCGCGCCAGCAGGCACACGACTGGATCGTCGCTCAGCGTGGCAGGCATTTCGACCCCGCGGTGATCGACGCCTTTCAGGCCTGCCATGCCGAAATGGAGGCGATCTCGATCCGCCATGCCGACCTTGATGGGCCCACGCCGTCCACTGCCGGCAGCGACAGGTCTGCCCCATGAGCGATGACGATCGGCCGGTGCCGGCCAGTCTGCCGGGCAGCTCAGCCCTTTTCACCGAGGAACGCCGACAACGCCAGCGCCTGGACGACGACGCGTCATGGCGTCGGGTGATCATCGAGCAGTCGCGCGATGGTGTGCTGGTGCTCGGTCCCGAGGGCCGGGTGCGCGATTGCAACGCCGCATTTGCTCGCATGCTCGACACCGATGTGGCCAAGCTGCGCAGCACCACGCTGGACCGCTGGGTGCTGGCCGACGATGGCTGCGTCGAGTTTGCTCGGCGCCTGGCCGAGCCCGCAGCGGCCGACGCCGAGGGCGGGCCCAGCCCCGGCCCCGCCGACACGGCCGACGTCACGCTGTACCACCAGCGTGCGAACGGTGGCCGCCGCTGCATCGAACTCAGCGCCAGCCGGGTTCAGCAGCAAGGCCAGCCGGTTTGGTTCTGCGTCGCCCGTGACGCCACCCACCGCCTGCTGGCCGAGGATGCGCTGCGCAGCAGCGAGGCCCGCCTGCGGGCCGCGCTGGAAAACTCGGCCGTGGGCATTGCCGAAAGCCAGGTCGACGGCCGCGTCATCAGCGTCAACCGCAAGCTGTGCCAGATCACCGGCCGTGGCTATGAACAGCTGCTGGCGATGAACTTCGAGTCGATGGTGCATGCGGACGACCGGCCCCGCTGGCTGCAATCACAGGCCGCGCTGCTGCGCGGCCAGGACGCATCGTCACGCAGCGAACTCCGCCTGCTGCAGGCTGATGGCGGTGTGCTGTGGGTGGCGCGCACCTGCTCGGTGGTGCGCGACGGCGCGGGCCAGGTCCAGCACCTGGTGTCGATCGTCGAGGACATCTCCGTTGCGCGACGCAATGTGCTTGAGCTGGAACGGCATCGCCACGAGCTGGAGGCGCAGGTGGCCCAGCGCACGGCCGAACTGCACCAGGCCATGCAGGCCCGCACCGTCAGCGAGCGCTTTCTGCGCAACATCGCCGACAACCTGCCCGACATGGTGGGCTACTGGGACGCCGGGCGGGTCTGCCGCTTTGCCAACCTGGCCTATCGGCGCTGGTTTGGCCGGGGTGACGCCGACATGGTGGGCATGCACCGCCGCGATCTGGTCGCAGCCGACCCCTCCGACCCTGGTGAGCTGGCCTTTGCGCTGGCTCTGGCCGGCCAGGCGCAGCACTTTGAGCACCGTCTGACCGATCACCAGGGCCGGACCCAGCATGCCCTGATCCACTACATCCCCGATCAGGCGCAAGCGCAGGTGCTGGGCGTCTATGTGCTGATCACCGACATCAGTGAGCTTCAGGCCGCGCATGCCCGCCTGCGTGGGCTGAACGACGAACTGGTGGTCCAGCGCAACCGGGCCGAAGGCGCCAATGAGGCCAAGACGGCCTTTCTGGCCAACATGAGCCACGAGATCCGCACGCCGATGAACGCCATCATCGGCCTGACCCATTTGATGCAGCGCGATCTGCGCGACCCGCGTGCGCTGGAGCGGCTGGCCAAGGTGTCCGAGGCCACCCATCACCTGATGGACGTGATCAACGACGTGCTGGATTTGTCGAAGATCGAGTCCGGCAAGCTGCAGCTTGAGGCGGTGGACTTCACCCTCGACGCCGTGCTGGCCCGGGTTTGCGCCCTGGTCGCCGCACCGGCTTCGGCCAAGCGCCTTGAACTGGTGATCCGCGCGCAGGGTGTGCCTACGCAGTTGCGCGGTGACCCGACCCGGCTGTCGCAGGCCTTGCTCAACCTGATGAGCAATGCCGTGAAGTTCACCGACAAGGGCTTTGTGGTGCTGGCCTGCGAGCAGCTGGAACGGCACGATCAAAAGGTCAGCCTGTGCTTCTCGGTGCAAGACAGCGGTGTTGGCCTGAGCGCTGATGAGATGCATCGCCTGTTCAACGCCTTTGAGCAGGGTGACAACTCGCTCACCCGTCGCCACGGTGGCACGGGTCTGGGCCTGGCCATCACCCGACGTCTGGCCGGGCTGATGGGTGGCCTGGCAGACGCAGAAAGCGTGTTTGGTCAGGGCAGCCGGTTCTGGTTCACGGCCAGCTTTGCGCTGCCGACGCAGGTGCCGGCAACGACCGAGCACGACGCCCTGCGTGGCCGGCGGGCCTTGCTGCTGGATGACCTGCCGGTGGCGCGCGAGGCCCTGGCCGAATTGCTGCGCGGGCTGGGCCTGAAGGTCGATTCGGTGGCCACCTGGGCTGAAGCGCTGCAGGCCGCGCAGCAGGCCCTGGCCACAGATCGGGTGCATGAACTGCTGTTGCTGGAGTGGCCCCTGCCCAACCCGGCCGGCACTGACAGCCTGGGTGAACTGCGGGCCTTGCTGGGTCAGGCCATGCCGCCGGCACTGGCACTGGCGCTGGACAGCGATGCGGCGCAGACCACCAGCGCGCTCAGCGCCGGCTTTGTGGCGGTGGTGCACAAGCCCGCTGGTCTGGCCGATCTGCTGCCGCCGCTGCGCGCGGCCTTGGGCAAGGCACGCCCCGGAGCGGCGCAACCGGCGCTGCTGCCTGGCCAACAAACGCCCGGCTCGCCGCTCAGGCATCGGGGCGCCAAAGTGCTGTTGGTCGAGGACAACCCGATCAACCAGGAGGTGGCCTGCGAACTGATGGCCAGCGTAGGCCTGGCGGTGGACTTGGCCGACAACGGCAGGCTGGCGGTGGCCATGGCTGCGGAAAGTGCCTATGACCTGATCGTGATGGACATGCAGATGCCCGAACTGGACGGGCTGGCCGCCACGCGGCAGATCCGGCAACTGGCAGGGCATCGGCGCACGCCCATCCTGGCCATGACCGCCAATGCCTTTGGCGATGACCGCCAGGCCTGCCTGGACGCGGGCATGGACGACCACATGACCAAACCGGTGGAGCCCGAGCGCTTGTTCATCCTGCTCGACCGCTGGCTGCCTGGCGGTGAGCCGGCCAGCCAGGATGCGCTGACCGCGCTTGCGCGTCCGGCCGCAGCCCAGGCCGAACCGGCACTGGGCCAGATCCCCGGCCTGACCATGTCCCGGGCCTTGCTCTTTCTGCCGGGTCGCGACGCGGTCTTTGCCCGCGTGCTGCAGCAATTCAGCCACAGCTACCATCACGGCGCGCCGGCCCTGGCGCTGGCGCTTGACCAGGGTGATTGGGCCGAGGCCAGCCGGCTGCTGCATTCATTCCGGGGCGCCTGCGGCGCGGTGGGCGCCGTGGCCCTGCTGGACCAGGCTTTGGCGCTGGAAAAGGCCATTGGCGCGCTGGCGCCTTCGTGCACCACGCTGCCGGCGGCGCTGGCAGATGCGGCGCAAAACCTGGACCAGGCCACGCGAACGCTCAGCGCGGTGGTGGCCGACCGGTTGCAACGATGGACAGGCACCTGCCCCCAGGACAGCGGCACCGGCCTGCTGAACCTGAGTGAATCGATGGACACCCTGGACGCCCAGCTCAGCAGCGCCGATTTTGCCGCCGGTGCGCAACACCGCGGCATGGCAGCCGCGCTGGAGGCGGCCTATGGCAACGAGGCAGCAAGGGCCATTGCCGAGCCCTTGCTGCGGTACGACCATGCCGGCGCCTTGCTGGCGCTGCGGTCGCTGCCTGGCCGCCAAAGCCCGCCCGGCTGAGCGACGCAGGGCGTCAGCCTGCTGTGCAGCGGCCTGAGCCGGGGCCGGATCAGACCCGCTCGAAGATCGCCGCGATGCCCTGGCCACCGCCGATGCACATGGTCACCAGCGCGTAGCGCCCGCCCGTGCGGTGCAGCTCGTAGATGGCCTTGGTGGTGATGATGGCGCCGGTGGCACCGATCGGGTGGCCCAGCGAGATGCCCGAGCCATTGGGGTTGACCTTGGCCGGGTCCAGGTCGAGTTCCTGCACCACGGCGCAGGCCTGGGCAGCAAAGGCCTCGTTGCTCTCGATCACGTCCAGGTCGCTGATCTTCAGGCCGGTGCGCTTGAGCACGGCGCGCGTGGCGGGCACCGGTCCGATGCCCATGATGCTCGGGTCGACCCCGGCATGGGCATAGCCCACCAGCCGGGCCAGCGGCTTCAGGCCCTGGGCCTTGACCGCGTCGGCGCTGGCCAGCACCACGGCGCCGGCACCGTCGTTGATGCCCGAGGCATTGCCGGCGGTGACCAGGCCGTCCTTCTTGAACGCCGGGCGCATCTTGGCCAGGGATTCGACCGTGGTCTCGGCCTTCACATGCTCGTCGGTGTCGAAGGCGACCTCGCCCTTGCGGCTCTTGATCATCACCGGAACGATCTGGTCCTTGAAGCGGCCGGCGGCAATCGCCGCAGCGGCGCGCTGGTGGCTTTGCGCGGCCAGCGCGTCCATCATCTCGCGGCTGATGTTGAACTTGGCCGCCACGTTCTCGGCCGTCATGCCCATGTGGATCTTGTGGAAGGGGTCGTGCAGTGCGCCGACCATCATGTCCAGCATCTGCACGTCGCCCATGCGCGCACCGAAACGGGCCGACGGCGTGATGTAGGCGCCGCGCGACATGCACTCGGCACCCGCGCCCACCGCCACCTCGCAGTCGCCCAGCGCGATGGCCTGGGCGGCAGAGACGATGGCCTGCAGGCCCGAGCCGCAGAGGCGGTTGACGTTGTAGGCCGGGGTTTCGTAGGGCAGGCCGGCACCCACGGCGGCCACGCGGCTCATGTAGACGTCACGCGGCTCGGTCAGCACCACCGTGCCGAGCACCAGATGGCCCACGCTGTCGGGCGCGACGGCGGCGCGCTCGAGCGCGGTCTGCACCGCCAACGTGGCCAGATCGCATGGCGGGCTGTCCTTGAGCATGCCGCCGAAGGTGCCGATGGCGGTGCGGGCGGCGCTGATCAGGAAGATGTCTCTGGGCTGGCTCATGGGGGCTCCTGGCTGGGGTTGAAGACCATCAGCATAAACTCGGGGCATTGCGTCGGCCTGACAGCGGACTGCCCTGGCAGGCGTCACTTAGGCGACCCGGCAGGCGCAGACCTGATGGTTGAATTTGGCGCCAGGCGTGATCCGCGCAGTCGACCCAGGAGACAAGCATGTTTGCCGAACCGTCCCCCCGTACCCGTGAACTGCTGGACCGCCTGCAAGCGTTCTTTGCCCAGCACATCTACCCCAATGAGGGTCGCCACCATCAAGAGCTGCACTCGGCGCGCAAGAAGGAACAGGAATGGCAGCCCTCGGCCCTGGTCGAAGAACTGAAGCCGCTGGCGCGTGAAGCCGGGCTGTGGAATTTGTTCCTGCCGCACAGCGACCGTGCGCCCGAGGGCCTGAGCAACCTGGACTACGCGCCGGTGTGCGAGTTGCTGGGCCGCGTCAGCTGGTCGAGTGAAGTGTTCAATTGCTCGGCGCCCGACACCGGCAACATGGAAACCCTGCACCGCTACGGCACCGAAGCGCAGAAAGACCAGTGGCTGGAGCCGCTGCTGCGCGGCGAGATCCGCTCGGCCTTCTTGATGACCGAGCCGGCGGTGGCCTCGTCGGACGCCACCAACATCCAGACCCGCATCGTGCGCGACGGGGACGACTATGTGCTCAACGGCACCAAGTGGTTCTCCTCAGGTGCGGGCGTGCCCACCTGCACGCTGTTCATCACCATGGGCAAGACCGACCCAGACGCGCCGCGCCATGCCCAGCAGTCGATGCTGCTGGTGCCGCGTGACGCGCCGGGCGTGAAGGTGGTGCGCCACCTCAGCGTGTTCGGCTACGACGACGCGCCGCATGGCCACATGGAGGTTGAACTGAAGGACGTGCGCGTGCCGGCCAGCAGCATGCTGCTGGGCGAGGGCCGGGGCTTCGAGATCGCCCAGGGTCGGCTCGGGCCAGGCCGTATCCACCACTGCATGCGTTCCATCGGCGCGGCCGAGCGGGCGCTGGAACTGATGTGCGCGCGGCTGCAGAACCGCATCGCCTTCGGCAAGGCGCTGTCGCAGCAATCGGTCTGGGCCGAACGCATTGCCGACAGCCGCTGCCTGATCGACCAGGCCCGGCTGCTCACGCTCAATGCCGCGCACAAGATGGACGTTGCCGGCAACAAGGCTGCGGCGGCCGAGATCGCGATGGTCAAGGTGGTGGCGCCGAACATGAGCTGCAAGGTGGTCGACTGGGCGATCCAGGCCTATGGCGCGGCCGGCGTCAGCCAGGACACCTGGCTGGCCGAGGCCTATGCCCACCAGCGCACGGTGCGCATCGTCGACGGGCCGGACGAGGTGCACCGCAACGCCATCGCCAAGATCGAACTGGCCAAGCTTGCGCCGGCCAAGGGCTGAGTCGTCGCTTCAAGCACTCAGCGGTAGACGCCGTCCCAGGGCCCAGGCTGCACGCTGGCGTCCTGGCCATCGGCACTGGCCAGCGGTCGGTTCAGCGTGAAGGCGTTGTCCGGCCCGACCACCGCATAGTCCATGTAGCCCATGCGGGCGATGGGCCTCATCATCGCGGTCTGGACCTGACCCAGGGCGATGTAGCGGTCGTCGATGTAGATGCCCACGACCTGGCCGAAGACCAGCGTGTAGGTCGTCGACGTGCCGGCCGAAGGCAGTTCCAGCGTTTTCCACAGCCGGCATTCCAGCGCCGCCGGTGCCTGCGCCACGCGCGGTGCCTTGATGAAGCGCGACGCCGCGGCGCTCAAGCCGGCGAGCGCGAACTCGTCGACGCCTGGCGCCACGGCGGCCGAGCTCAGGTTCATCGCGTCGCGCAGGTCCCAGTTGGCCATCGAGCAACTGAACTCACCCGTGGCCAGCACATTGCGCAGGCTGTCCTTGTGGCCGGCGGACGAAAACATCACGAAGGGCGGGCGGTCGGACACGGCGTTGAAAAAGCTGTAGGGCGCCAGGTTGGGCACGCCGTCCGGTCCCAGCGTGGCTATCCAGCCGATCGGCCGGGGTGCGACCAGGGCCTTGAAGGGGTCATGGGCGAGTCCATGGTCGCGGGTGTTGGCATCGTAGTGCATGGGGCTTGTCGTCGCGTCAGTGGCTTTGGTGGCTGCAGTATCGCGGCCGGGCCATGGCCTGTGCGAACCAGGGCTGGCCCACAATGCCAGGCTCTGGCCGCCCGCACCTGATGAACCTCAAGCAACTGGCCTCCTTTGTGCAAGTGGCCGAACTCGGCAGTTTCAGCAAGGCCGCGCGCCTGCTGGGCGTGGCCCAGCCCGCATTGAGCCGCCAGGTGCGCCAACTGGAAACCGAGCTGCGCGAAACCTTGCTGCTGCGCAATGGCCGGGGTGTGGCGCCCACCGACGCCGGTCGCCGCCTGTTGGTCCATGGCAATCAGATCCTGCAGGCCGTGGCCCAGGCCGAAAACGAAATGGGTGCGCGCCGCGACGAGCCGGTGGGCCGCATCACCGTGGGTCTGCCGCCGTCCATCGGCCGGCAATTGAGCCTGCCGCTGATCGACCGCTTCCGCCAGCGCCTGCCGCAAGCCCGCCTGGCCATCGTCGAAGGCCTGTCCAGCCATGTGGCGGAATGGATCAGCAGCGGCCGGCTGGACATCGGCCTGCTCTACAACCCCGAGCCCCAGGACGGGCTGGAGTTCACGCCCTTGCTGCAAGAGCCGCTGAGCCTGGTGTCGTGCGCTGCCGTGACCGACGAGCGGGGCAGGGCGGTGGCATTCTCCGACCTGCCGCGCTACCCGTTGGTGCTGCCCGAGCGTGGCCACACCGTGCGCCGCGTGCTCGAAGCCCAGGCCCTGCTCGCCGGGGTGAAGCTGCACATTGCCTGGGAGGTCTCCAGCGTGGCGACCATCATCGACCTGGTCTGCGCCGGCCATGGCCATGCCGTTCTGCATGCCAGCGCGGTGGCCGCGTCGGGCCGGCTTGACCAGTTGTGGGTGCGGCCGCTGCAGGCGCCGAGCCTGAGCACCGTGCTCTGTCTGGCCACCTCGGCCCACAAGCGCCCCAGCCCGCTGATGCGCCACATGCTGCCGCTGCTGACCGACCTGGTGCGCAGTCTGCCGCAGGCCGCTGCCGCTCAGTCGAGGCCGGGCTGAGGCTCCCAGGCAAGGCTTCCATGCCGACTTGTTCTAGCAGCTATACCAAGCCATGCCTGTTCACAGGGCTTGCGGATCGACAGAATCCGGGCATGAGCACCACCCTGACCGCGATTTCGTCGATGGCCACCCGTGCCGTGCTGGCCGAACTGGCCGCTGCCTGGCGGCAGCGCAGCGGCGTGGCGCTGGCCATCGAGTCGGTGGGCGGGGTCGACGCAGCCAGACGGGTCGTGGCCGGCGAGGGTTTTGACCTGGTGTTTCTGGCCGCCGACGCCGTCGACAAGTTGATGGCCGGCGGCCATTTGCGCGCCTACAGTCGAACCGACCTGATGGTTTCGCCCGTGGCGGTGGCAGTGCGGCAGGGCGAATCAGCGCCCGACATCAGCACCGAACAAGCCCTGCGCCAGACCGTGCTGGCCGCGCCAACCATCGGTTACTCCACCGGGCCCAGCGGCGTGGCGCTGCTGGCGCTGTTTCAGCGCTGGGGCATGGACCCGTCGATCAAGGACCGCTTGCGCCAGGCACCGGCCGGCATGCCGGTGGCCAGGCTGGTCGCCCAGGGCGAGGTGGCACTGGGTTTTCAACAGCTCAGTGAACTGCTGGCTGCACCCGGCATCACCGTGCTCGGGCCGTTGCCCGAGGCGGTGCAGATCAACACTGTTTTCTCTGGCGCGCTGGGCCTGGCCGCCAACCCGGTGCCAGCCGCACAAGACTGCCTGGCCTACTTCTGCTCAGCCGAAGCCGAAGCGGCCAAGCGCCGCCATGGCATGACGCCGGCCTGACAGCCCACACCACCGACATCGAGGAAGACCGACCATGATCATCGACTGCCACGGCCACTACACCACCGCGCCCAAGGCGCTGGAAACCTGGCGCAAGCAGCAGATCTTGGGCATTGCCGATGCCGTTCTGATGCCCAAAGTGAGCGACCTGAAGATCAGCGACGACGAGCTGCGTGAATCGATCGAGCTCAACCAGCTGGCCAAGATGCGCGAGCGCGGCAGCGACTTGACCATCTTCAGCCCGCGCGCCAGCTTCATGGCCCACCACATCGGTGACTTCGAGGTCAGCAGCACCTGGGCCGCGATCTGCAACGAGCTGTGCTACCGCGTCAGCCAGCTGTTCCCCGACCACTTCACGCCGGCGGCGATGCTGCCGCAGTCACCCGGTGTCGATCCGGCCAGCTGCATTCCCGAACTGGTGAAGTGCGTCGAGCAGTACGGCAATGTGGGCATCAACCTCAACCCCGACCCGTCCGGCGGCCACTGGACCAGCCCGCCGCTGAGCGACCGCAGCTGGTTTCCCGTCTACGAGAAGATGGTCGAGTACGACATCCCGGCGATGGTCCATGTGTCCACCAGCTGCAACGCCTGCTTCCACACCACCGGCGCGCAGTACCTGAACGCCGACACGACCGCGTTCATGCAGTGTTTGACGAGTGATCTGTTCAAGGACTTTCCGACGCTGAAGTTCCTGATCCCGCATGGCGGCGGCGCCGTGCCCTACCACTGGGGGCGCTTTCGCGGCCTGGCGCAGGAGCTCAAAAAACCGCTGCTGACGGAGCATTTGCTGAACAACATCTATTTCGACACCTGCGTCTACCACCAGCCCGGCATCGACCTGCTGACCAAGGTGATTCCGGTCAAGAACATCCTGTTTGCCAGCGAAATGATCGGCGCGGTGCGCGGCATCGACCCCGAAACCGGCTTCTGCTACGACGACACCAAGCGCTACATCGAGGCCAGCACCCAGCTCAGCGCGGTCGACAAGCAGGCGGTGTACGAAGGCAATGCGCGCCGCGTCTTCGGCCGGCTTGACCTGGCCTTGAAGGCCAAGGGCCTCTGATCCATCAATTCTTTCAGGAGCAGCGATGAGCAGCTACCAACTCGGCGTCGTCCATCGCCGCATCCGGCGCGCCGATGCGGCTGCCGTCAAGCAATTGAGGGCCTTCGGCGTGGCCACCATCCACGAGGCCATGGGCCGCGTCGGCCTGATGAAGACCTATATGCGGCCGGTCTATGCCGGCGCCAGCATGTGCGGCCCGGCGGTGACCGTGCTGCTGCAGCCCGGCGATAACTGGATGATGCATGTGGCGGCCGAGCAGCTGCAGCCTGGCGACGTGGTGGTGGCGGCCTGCACCACCGACAACGAAGACGGCTTTTTCGGCGATCTGCTGGCCACCAGCTTTCAGGCCCGGGGTGCGCTGGGCCTGGTCATCGACGGCGGCGCGCGTGACATCAAGGACCTGGAGCAGATGCGGTTTCCGGTCTTTGCGCGCGCCATCAGCGCCAAGGGCACGGTCAAGGCCACGCTGGGCTCGGTCAACGTGCCGGTGGTCTGCGCCGGTGCCATGGTTCACCCCGGCGACGTGGTCATTGCCGACATCGACGGTGTGGTCGTGGTGCCGGCCGCCAGAGCCCAGGAGGTGGCCGCCGCCGCCGCAGCGCGCGAGGCCTTCGAGACGGAGAAGCGGGTCAAACTGGCCTCTGGCGTGCTGGGCCTGGACATGTACAAAATGCGCGAGCCGCTGGAAAAGGCCGGACTGAAGTACATCGACTGAATGGCCATGCACAGCGACCCCCAGCAGTGGCGCGTCGGCCTGGTCGGCTATGGCGAGGTCGGCCGCATCCTGGCCGAAGACCTGCGCGCCCAAGGCGTGGCGGTGTGTGCATTCGACCTGAAACTGGGCCATGCGGCACTGGCCGCACCGCTGCGCGCCCATGCGGCGGCACATGGCCTGGCCTTGATGCCCAGCCCCGCCGCACTGGCCGAAGGGTCCGACTTCATCGTCAGCGCGGTCACCGCCAGCCAGACCGAGGCCGTGGCCGCTGCGCTGGCGCCCGCGCTGCAGCCTGGCAGCTGGCTGCTGGACTTCAACTCGGCCTCGCCCGGCGCCAAGCAGCGTGCGGCTGCGGCCGTGGTCGGGGCAGGGGGGCGCTATGTGGAGGGCGCGGTGATGACCTCGATCGGGCCCTACCGAATCAAGGTGCCGTTGCTGCTGGGTGGGCCTGACGCGGCCGAACTGGCGCCGCTGTTGCGCCAGCTTGGTTTTGACGCCAAGCTCGCCAGCGAGCAACTGGGCGTGGCCAGCGCCACCAAGATGTGCCGCAGCGTGATGGTCAAGGGCCTGGAGGCGATGGTCATCGAAAGTTTCACCACCGCCCGCGCCTATGGTGTGGAAGACGCGGTGCTGGCCTCGCTGGCCGAGACCTTTCCGGGCATCGACTGGGAGCAGCAGGGTGCCTACTTCTTCCAGCGCGCCATTGAACATGGTCGCCGCCGCAGCGAAGAGGTGATGGAAGTGGCCGCCACCGTGCAGCAGGCCGGTCTGAGCCCGTACAGCGCTGCGGGCACCGCGCAGCGCCAGGCCTGGGTCGCCGATCTGGCCGACGCCGGCCTGTTCGGCCCGCGAGGCGGTGAAGCCTTTGCCCGCAGCGCCGACTGGCGTACCGAGGCCGACCGCATCCTGGCCCATGCCCGCGCCCAACGTCCGAAGGACCAGGATGACTGAGTTCACCAAGACCCCGGGCTGGCTGGACTGGTACGCCAGCCCCAGCAATCCACGCTTTGTGCCACCCCCCGGCAGCGTGGACGCGCATTGCCATGTCTTCGGCCCCGGCGCTGAATTCCCCTTCGCGCCCGAGCGCAAATACACACCCTGCGACGCGTCGCACCAGCAGCTGTTTGCGCTGCGCGACCACCTGGGCTTTGCCCGCAACGTGGTGGTGCAGGCCACCTGCCACGGTGCCGACAACCGGGCCATGGTCGACGCCCTGCGCCACAGCGGCGGCATGGCGCGCGGCGTGGCCACCGTCAAGCGCAGCGTGACCGGCGATGAACTGCAGCGCATGCACGAGGCCGGCGTGCGCGGCGTGCGCTTCAATTTCGTCAAGCGCCTGGTCGACTTCACGCCGCGCGACGAGTTGATGGAGATTGCCGCGCGCATCGCCCCGTTGGGCTGGCATGTGGTGATCTACTTCGAGGCGGTTGACCTGCCCGAGCTGTGGGACTTTTTCTCCGCTCTGCCCACCACGGTGGTCGTCGACCACATGGGCCGGCCCGATGTGTCGCTGCCGGTGGACGGGCCGCAGTTTGCGCTGTTCGAGCGCTTCATGCGCGAGCATCCGAATGTCTGGTCCAAGGTCAGTTGCCCAGAGCGGCTGTCGGTCAGCGGCCCGAAAGCCCTACCTGGAGAAACCCGCGGCGAGCAGGCGGCCTACCGCGATGTCGTGCCCTTCGCCCGCCGCATCGTCGAGCAGTTCCCCGACCGGGTGCTGTGGGGCACCGACTGGCCGCACCCCAACCTGAAGGACCACATGCCTGACGATGGGCTGCTGGTGGACTTCATCCCGCACATCGCGCCGACCGCCGAACTGCAGCGAAAGCTGCTGGTGGACAACCCGATGCGGCTGTACTGGCCTGAACTGTCCCAAGGAGCCTGAGCATGGCATTGAACAAGCCTTACCTGGACGTGCCCGGCACGACCGTCTTCGACACCGAACAGTCGCGCAAGGGCTACTGGCTGAACCAGTTCTGCATGAGCCTGATGAAGGCCGACAACCGCGCCCGCTTCAAGGCCGACGAGCGCGCGTACCTGGACCAGTGGCAGATGAGCGAAGAGCAGAAGCAGGGCGTGCTCACGCGCGATCTGAACCGCTGCATCGCCGCCGGCGGCAACATCTATTTCCTGGCCAAGATCGGTGCCACCGATGCCAAGAGCTTCCAGTACATGGCCGCGAGCATGACCGGCATGACCCAGGAAGACTACGCCGCGATGATGCTCGCCGGTGGCCGCTCGGTCGAAGGAAAACGCAGCATCGCCGAACAGGCCAAGGCCACGGCCGGGGCAGAAAAAGGGGGCCGGTGATGGCCAGGATCACCGCGTCCGTCTACACCTCGCATGTACCGGCGATCGGCGCTGCGCTCGACCTGGGCAAAAGTGGCGAGCCCTACTGGCAGCCGCTGTTCAAGGGCTATGAATACAGCAAGCAGTGGCTGAAAGACAACCCGCCCGACGTGGTGTTTCTGGTCTACAACGACCATGCCACCGCCTTCAGCCTGGAGATGATTCCCACCTTTGCCATCGGCACCGCGGACAGCTTCAAGCCCGCCGACGAAGGCTGGGGGCCCAGACCGGTGCCGCAGGTCATCGGTCACCCTGAACTGGCCGCACACATTGCGCAGTCGGTGATTCAGGACGACTTTGACCTGACCATCGTCAACAAGATGGATGTGGACCATGGTCTGACCGTGCCGCTGTCACTGCTGTGCGGCCAGCCTGAGGGCCCCAAACCGGCCTGGCCATTCAAGGTCATCCCGTTTGCGGTCAACGTGGTGCTGTACCCGGTGCCGTCGGGCCGGCGCTGCTTCCAGATTGGCCAGGCCATCCGCCGCGCCATCGAGTCTTTTGACGAACCCTTGAAGGTGCAGATCTGGGGCACTGGCGGCATGAGCCACCAGTTGCAGGGCCCACGCGCAGGCCTGATCAACAGCGAGTTCGACAATGCCTTTCTTGACCAACTGATCGCCGACCCGGCCGCGCTGGCACAAAAGCCGCACATCGACTATGTGCGTGAAGCGGGCAGCGAGGGCATCGAGCTGGTGATGTGGTTGATCGCGCGTGGCGCCATGGCCGATGTGGCCGGCGGCCCCGCGCCCAGCCTCAAGCACCGCTTCTACCATGTGCCCGCCAGCAACACGGCGGTGGGCCATCTGATCCTGGAGAACAGCTGACATGAGTGAAAGGACCATCAAAGTGGCGCTGGCCGGTGCGGGCGCCTTTGGCATCAAGCACCTGGACGGCATCCGACTGATCGAGGGCGTGGAAGTGGTGTCGCTGGTCAGCCGCGAAATCGAAAAGACCCGTGCCGTGGCCGACAAGTACGGCATCGCCCACACCAGCACCGACCTGGCCGACAGCCTGGCGCTGGCCGAAGTCGACGCGGTGATCCTGTGCACGCCCACCCAGATGCATGCCGAGCAAAGCATTGCCTGCCTGAAGGCCGGCAAGCATGTGCAGGTCGAGATCCCGCTGGCCGATTCACTGGCCGGCGCACAGGCCGTGCTGGCCGCGCAGCAGGCCAGCGGCCTGGTCGCCATGTGCGGCCACACGCGGCGCTTCAACCCCAGCCACCAATGGGTCAACCAGCAGGTCATGGCCGGGCAGTTCAACATCCAGCAACTGGATGTGCAGACCTACTTTTTCCGCCGCAGCAACACCAATGCGCTGGGCCAGGCGCGCAGCTGGACCGACCATCTGCTGTGGCACCACGCCGCGCACACCGTGGACCTGTTTGCCTACCAGTGCGGCAGCCCGATCGTGCAGGCCCATGCCATGCAGGGCCCGATCCACCCCGGGCTGGGCATCGCGATGGACATGAGCATCCAGCTCAAGGCCGCCAATGGTGCGATCTGCACGCTGTCGCTGAGCTTCAACAACGACGGCCCGCTGGGCACTTACTTCCGCTACATCGGCGACACCGGCACCTACCTGGCGCGCTACGACGACCTGTTCAATGGCAAGGACGAGAAGATCGATGTATCGCAGGTGGCGAGTTGCTCGGGCGACATATATGAAGGCGTACCGAGCACCATGCCGGTCTTGGT
>JANOWE010000162.1:0-7270 GCA_031417735.1 Betaproteobacteria bacterium | reverse complement strand
ACGCGCGCGCCTCGGCGGGCCAGGGCCAGCGCATGTTCGCGGCCCAGGCCGCCGCCCGCGCCGGTCACGATGGCGACACGATCCTTGAAATCGAGGCTCATTTTGGGGGTTTCGGTATGGTGAAGCCCTGGGTTATACCGTAAGTACCAATGGCTTGGCCTGCCGCCATTTGGAAAGATCGGCATGCTTGCCCTGCGGTCGTTGCCGGGACCGCGCGTGGCAGCGCCCCACTCCACTTTCCCAGAAGGAAACCCATGAACTTGTTCGATCTCAATGGCCAGGTGGCCGTGGTCACCGGCTCGTCCCGTGGCATTGGCCGCGCCATTGCCGAGCGCCTGGCCGAGCATGGTGCCAAGGTGGTCATCAGCTCACGCAAGCAGCCGGCCTGCGACGAGGTGGCTGCGGCCATCAACGCCCGGCATGGCCCGGGCGCCGCGCTGGCGCTGGCGGCCAACATCTCGTCCAAAGAAGCGCTGCAGGCGCTGGTGGACCAGACCCTGGCCACCTACGGCCGCATCGACACCCTGGTCTGCAATGCCGCGAGCAACCCCTACTACGGCCCGATGGCCGGCATCAGCGACGAACAGTTCCGCAAGATCCTGGACAACAACATCGTCGCCAACCACTGGCTGATCAGCATGGCTGCGCCGCAGATGGTGGCCCGGCGCGAGGGCTCGGTGATCATCGTCTCGTCCATCGGCGGGCTGCGTGGCTCGGGGCAGATTGGTGCCTATTGCATCAGCAAGGCCGCCGACATGCAGCTCGCGCGCAACCTGGCGGTGGAATTCGGCCCGCACAATGTGCGTGTGAACTGCATTGCACCGGGGCTGATCCGCACCGACTTTGCCAAGGCGCTGTGGGAGAACCCGCAGGCGCTGGCCGCTCGAAATGCAGAAACCCCGCTGCGCCGCATCGGCGAGCCCGACGAGATTGCCGGGGCGGCGGTCTACCTGGCCTCGCCGGCCAGCCGCTTCATGACCGGACAGAGTCTGGTCATCGACGGTGGTGTGACGATCTGAGTCCTTTGTCGGCGCCTGACCCACGCAGTGCAGCCAAAACCCTGGCCGACAATGCCCGCCATGGCGCTGACCTGGATAGACGACGACCTGCCGCTGCCGCCCAGCAGCGCCGCGCTGGACGAGCACAGCGACGCGCCGGGCCTGCTCGCCGCCGGTGGCCGGGTCACACCGGCGCGGCTGGAAGAGGCCTACGGCCGGGGCGTGTTTCCGTGGTTCAGCCCTGGCCAGCCGCCGCTGTGGTGGAGCCCCGACCCGCGCATGGTGCTGCCGGTGGCCGACTTTGTGCTGTCGCCGTCACTGCGCAAGACGCTGCGCCGCTTCATCCGCAGCCCAGGCCATGAGGTGCGCATCGACCACGACTTCCGGGCCGTGATCGGCGTCTGCGCCCAGGTCCCGCGCACCGGTCAGCACGGCACCTGGATCGTGCCCGAGATCATCGACGCCTACTGCGCCTGGAATGCCCAGGGCCGGGCCCACAGCGTGGAGACCTGGATCAACGGCGAGTTGGTCGGCGGGCTGTACGGCGTGGGCATGGGCCGCATGTTTTTTGGCGAATCGATGTTCGCCCGCCGCAGCGACGCGTCCAAGATCGCGCTGGCCGCGCTGGTGGCGTTTTGCCGCAGCCAGGGCATCACGCTGATCGACTGCCAGCAACACACACAGCACCTGGCGTCGTTCGGCGCCAAAGAGATAGCGCGCGCCGATTTCGAAGCCCACCTGAGCCGGGTGGTGGCACTGCCAGGGCCACCGATGTGGACCTATGATCCTGGCATGTGGGCCCATCTGAACCTGTTTGCGTCGGCGTCGGCCGGACCACAGGCGGCCCCGTCCGCAGCCGGAGCCCAGCCAGCGTGACCTATCAGAAGGAACTGCCGCTGGCGTCGCTGCAGTTTTATGCCACGGCGCCCTACCCCTGCAGTTATCTGCCCGAGCGCATGGCGCGCTCGCAGGTGGCCACGCCCAGCCACCTGATCCATGCCGACGCCTATTCAGGCCTGGTCGCCAACGGCTTCAGGCGCAGCGGCATGTTCACCTACCGGCCCTATTGCGAAGGCTGCCACGCCTGCCAGCCCCTGCGCCTGCCGGTGGCTCGATTCAAGCCCACGCGCAGCCAGCGCCGGGCCTGGAAGCAGCATGGCGGCCTGCGCAGCCGGGTGCTCAAGCTGTGCTTCCTGCCCGAGCATTACCAGCTCTACCTGCGCTACCAGGCCGGCCGCCACGCCGGCGGTGGCATGGACCACGACAGCGTCGACCAGTACACCCAGTTCCTGCTGCAAAGCCGGGTCAATTCACGCCTGGTCGAGTTTCGTGAACCGGCGCCGGCCGATGGCAGCGGCCCGGGCCTGCTGCGCATGGTGTCCATCGTCGACGTGCTCAACGACGGCATCTCGGCCGTCTACACCTTCTACGACCCCGACTTCAAGGGCAGCCTGGGCACCTACAGCATCCTGTGGCAGATCGAGCAGACCAGGCAGCTGAAGCTGCCCCACCTCTACCTGGGCTACTTCATCGCCCACAGCAACAAGATGGCCTACAAGGCCCAGTTCGGCCCGCACCAGTTGCTCAGCGACGGGCAATGGCGTGACGCCGCTGCGACGCCGGCCGAGTCTGCAGGCCCCGCCGCACCCAGCGCCCGCGGCCCGGCTTGACCTGCTTTGGCGGCGGGGCCCGCCTACAATCCACGCATGGCCTCCACGCTCAAACTCATGCCCCAGTCCCAGCACTCCAGCGGTGTGATCAGCCCCGTGCCTGAGCTGGTGGCCGAACTGGCCGCCGGCCGCATGGTGATCCTGGTCGACGAAGAAGACCGTGAGAACGAAGGCGATCTGGTGCTGGCCGCCGACCTGGTCACACCCGAGGCGATCAACTTCATGGCCCGCTTCGGCCGCGGCCTGATCTGCCTGACGCTCACCCGAGAGCGCTGCGAGCGCCTGCAACTGCCGCCCATGACCAGCCGCAACGGCACGGTGCATGGCACGGCCTTCACGGTCTCGATCGAAGCCGCCACCGGCGTGACCACCGGCATCTCGGCCGCCGACCGCGCCCGCACCGTGGCCGCTGCCGTGGCGCGAGATGCCCAGGCCAGCAGCCTGGTCCAGCCCGGCCACATATTTCCGCTGCAGGCCCAGGACGGCGGCGTGCTGATGCGCGCCGGCCATACCGAGGCCGGCTGCGACCTGGCCGGCATGGCCGGGCTGAGCCCGGCGGCCGTGATCTGCGAGATCATGAACGACGACGGCACCATGGCGCGACTGCCCGACCTGCAGGCGTTCGCCAAGACCCATGGCCTGAAGATCGGCACCATCGCCGACCTCATTTCGCACCGCGCCAACCACGAGAGCCTGATCGAGCGCATCGGCCAGCGTGAACTGGTCACGGCCCAGGGCAGTTTTCAGTGCGTCAGCTACCGCGACCACTCGGGTGGCCTGCATCTGGCCCTGCACCATGGCCAGTGGACGCCGCAAGATGAACTGCTGGTGCGTGTGCACGAGCCCTTCACCGCCATGGACCTGCTGGACGCCGACAGCGCCGGCCACGCCTGGCCGCTGCCCAAGGCCCTGGCCGCGCTGCAGGCAGCACCTGCGGGCGTGGCCGTGCTGCTGAACTGCGGCCAGGACGCCGCTGCCCTGCTGCCCCAGGTGCTGGGCAACGGCACGCCGCCCAAGCGCTCGACCCAGCATGAGCTGCGCACCTACGGCGTGGGCGCGCAAATCCTGCGTGAGCTCGGTGTGGGCCGCATGCAGCTGCTGGGCAGCCCACGCCGCATGCCCAGCATGGTCGGCTACGGCCTGGAAGTGACCCGCTTTGTCGCCGCCGGCGAATGAGCTTTTTCTCCTCTGATCTGAACCTGCACCCATGCGCAACGCCAACCAGGGCCTGAGCCCCGAACTCGACGGCAGCGGCCTGTCCATCGCCATCGTGCAGGCTCGCTTCAATGCCCACATCACCGACCAGCTGGCCCAGGCCTGCCTGGCCGAGCTGGCCGCACTGGGCGTGGACGATGCCCGCATCGTGCACCTGGGCGTGCCCGGCGCGCTGGAGGTGCCGGTGGCCCTGGCCGCGCTGGCCGACAGCGACGAGTTTGACGCGCTGATCGCCCTGGGCTGCATCATCCGCGGCGAGACCTACCACTTCGAGCTGGTGGCCAACGAGAGCGGCGCCGGTGTCAGCCGCGTCGCGCTGGACCATGGAGTGCCGGTGGCCAATGCCATCCTGACGGTGGAAAACGAGGCCCAGGCCCAGGCCCGAGCCCAGGACAAGGGCCGTGACGCGGCCCGCGTGGCGGTGGAAATGGCCCAGCTGATGGACAAGCTGACGTGAGCGAGCCCGCCGTTCCTGAGTCCAAATTGGCCGATCAAACCGCCGCCTCAGTCGAAGCTGGTGCCCGCCCGGCGCGCAAGCCCCAGGCCAAATCGGGCCGCCGCCGCTCGCGCGAACTGGCGTTGCAAGGCCTGTACCAATGGCTGCTCAGCGGCGCGTCGGCCGCCGACATCGAGGCCAACCTGCGTGAGCAGGAGCCCGAGTTCGGCAAATGCGACCGCCTGCACTTCGACGCCCTGCTGCTGGGCTGCATGGCCGAAGCCGCCACGCTGGACGCCGCGCTGACCCGCCATGTCGACCGCAAGACCACCGCACTGTCGCCGGTCGAGCATGCGGTGCTGATGATCGGTGCCTACGAGCTGACGCACTGCATCGACATCCCCTACCGCGTGGTCATCAACGAGGCGGTGGAACTGGCCAAGTCTTTTGGCGGCACCGACGGCCACAAATACGTCAACGGCGTGCTCGACAAGACCGCCGGCGACCTGCGGCCGGTGGAAGTGGCGGCGCGCCGGGCGGCACGCTGAAGATGCTGTCCGCAAGCTGCTGAGGCCGCCATGAAACTGGCCCGGCGCCTGGACCACATCGAGCCGTTCTACGTGATGGAACTGGCCAAGGCCGCCGCGCAGGTGGCGGCCAGCCCGGCCTGCGACCCCGCGCTTGGCGGCGAGCGCATGGTGTTCCTGAACATCGGCGAGCCCGACTTCACCGCGCCGCCGCTGGTGCAGCTGGCCGCGGTGGCCGCGATCCACGCCGGCCGCAGCCAGTACACCGACGCCACCGGCCTGCCCGCGCTGCGCCAGGCCCTGTCCGATTGGTACCGCCAGCGCTTCGGCCTGGTCGTGCCGGCGCGGCGCATCGTCATCACCGCCGGTGCATCGGCCGCGCTGCAGCTGGCCTGCCTGGCGCTGTTCGAGGCCGGCGACGAGGTGCTGATGCCCGACCCCAGCTACCCCTGCAACCGGCATTTTGTGGCCGCCGCCGAGGCCGTGGCCCGGCTGCTGCCGGCCAGCGCCGAGCACCGCTTCCAGCTCGATGCCGACGCGGTGGCCAAGGCCTGGGGGCCGGCCACGCGCGGTGTGCTGCTGGCGTCCCCTTCCAACCCCACCGGCACGTCCATCGCGCCGGACGAGATGGCGCGCATCAGCAACTTCGTGCAGTCGCGCGACGGGGTCTGCATCGTCGACGAGATCTACCTGGGACTGAGCTACGACGACCAGTTCGGCCACAGTGCACTGAGCCTGGGCGAGCACATCGTCTCGGTCAACAGCTTTTCCAAGTACTTCAGCATGACCGGCTGGCGCCTGGGCTGGCTGGTGCTGCCCGAGGCCCTGGTGGCGCCGGTGGAGCGGCTGGCGCAGAACCTGTTCATCTGCGCTTCGACCATCGCCCAGCATGCGGCGCTGGCCTGCTTCGAGCCCGACAGCATCACCGAGTACGAACGCCGGCGGGCCGAGTTCCGCGCCCGACGCGACCTGGTCGTGCCGGCACTGAACCGCCTGGGCCTGCGCGTGCCGGTGCTGCCCGACGGCGCGTTCTATGCCTATGCCGACGTCAGCGCCCACAGCGCCGACAGCTGGGACTTCTGCCAGCAGCTGCTGCACAGCGCCCATGTGGCGCTGACGCCGGGCCGCGACTTCGGCCGCCATGACCCGCAGCGCTGGCTGCGGCTGTCGTTCGCCAGCAGCCGCGCGCGGCTGGACGAGGCGCTGCACCGCCTGCAGCGTGTGCTGGGCTGATGCACAGTGCTGCTGAGTTCGAGCTGAGGCTGCGGGTCTACCGGGAAGATACCGACGCTGGCGGCGTGGTCACAGCAATTGCCTGTTGTTCTTCGAACGCGCCCGCACCAAGTGGCTGCGTGCGTTGGGCGTGGGCCAGCAGGCGCGATCTTCATCGTTGCCGAGGCCCAGCTCAAATACCATGCGCCGGCCCGCCTGGACGAGCTGCTTCGGATCTCGGTGCGGCCGCTGCAAACCGGCCATGCGACGATGTGGCTGCAGCAGCAGGCCTGTCTGGACCAGAGGCTGCTGTGCGCAGGCCGCATCCGCATCGGCTGCGAGGACGCCGGAACTTTCCGGCCCCGGCGCTTTCCATCGGCGGTGGCGCTGGCCCTGAACCGGCCCGCGCCGCCCCATCGAACAACAAGAACCCCACACCATGAATCAGGACTTTTCGATCATCACCCTGGTGCTGCATGCCAGCCTGGTGGTGCAACTGGTCATCGCCGGCCTGCTGGTCACTTCGGTGGCCAGCTGGACCGTGATCTTCAGCAAGCTGCTGGGCCTGCGCGCCCTGCGCGGCAGCAACGACGCCTTCGAGCGCGAGTTCTGGTCGGGCAAGAATTTGTCCGACCTGTACAGCGCGGTGACCCAGAAGGCCGACAGCGCGACCATGGAGCGGCTGTTCGCCACCGGCATGCGCGAGTTTCTGAAATTGCGCGAGCGCCGGCTCGATGCCGCCACCCAGCTCGACGGCGCGCGCCGCGCGATGCGCGCCAGCCTGCAGCGTGAACTCGACCTGATCGAGGGCAATGTCGGCTTCCTGGCCTCGGTGGCCTCGGTCAGCCCCTATGTGGGCCTGTTCGGCACGGTGTGGGGCATCATGCACGCCTTCGTCGGCCTGTCCAGCGCGCAACAGGTCTCGTTGGCCACGGTGGCGCCCGGCATTGCCGAGGCGCTGGTGGCCACCGCCATCGGCCTGTTCGCCGCCATTCCGGCGGTGGTGGCCTACAACCGCTTTGCGCGCGACATCGACCGCATCGCGATGCAGCTGGAAAGCTTCATCGAAGAGTTCAGCAACATCCTGCAGCGCAACGCTGGTGCCCCGCCGGCCGCCGTGCCTGCAGCGCGCTGAAGGAAAGCACGCATGGCCGCCGTCGTTTCCCGAGGCAACAGCCGTCGGCGTCGCGCGATCGCCGAGATGAACATGGT
>JANOWE010000161.1:0-9096 GCA_031417735.1 Betaproteobacteria bacterium | reverse complement strand
GGGCGTCGCGATCGGCCTCGGAATACACCGCCACGGTGGCGATGCCCATCTTCTTGGCGGCCTTGATGACGCGGCAGGCGATCTCGCCGCGGTTGGCGATCAGGATTTTCGTGAACATCAATGGTCTCCGTGAAACAGTTTGTCCAGTTGTGTCGCCGTGTTCACCAGCAGCACCTGCTGCCATGCGTCCCGGCGATTGATTTCGAGACGGACGATTTGCGCACCGCCGCCTGCCGTCCGGCGCTTCCGGATCAGCTGGATGCGTCCGAACTGTCCGCCATGCCGCTCAGCGAAGCGCGCCAGTCCGAACTTCCGCTCCCGCGTGGCCTTGGTCCATTCGGCAGTGATGCGCTCAAGCAGGCGGGCATCGGCCACCTGGGCGATCAAGTCGTGGTGCGCAGCCATGGCTTAGGGCACCAGCGTCATGCCGGCGGCCTTGGCTGCGCCCTGGTCGAAGGTCATCGTCGTCGTGCAGCCCGCAGCGGCAGCCGTGCGCTCGATCAGGGCATCGGCGAAGTCGGCACTGCCGGATGAAAACCGGGCCAGTGCCTGCATCACCAGGTCGGCACGGTCGATCACCAGCTCCTTGCTGCGCAGCAGGGTCTCCAGCACCGCGGCCAGCTGGGCGCGTGGGAGCTTGTAGCCGGCACCCATCACCCACGCCAGTTCAACCAGGGTGACCACGGGCACGAAGCCCGGCTCGTCCACGCTCAGCGACTCGATCAGGCGGCTGGCGCGCGGCGACTGGCGCGCATCGTCCTGCAACACATAGCGCACCAGCACGTTGGTGTCCAGCCCGATCACTTCGAGCGCCCCGACCGCAACCCGGCCTTGGCGCCCTGTTCGGCAATCACGCGGTTCATGTCCTCGATCGAGAGCGTGCGCGCGGGCTTGCCGAGCATGCCCTTCAACTCGCGCACCGAGCGCGTGGCGGCCACCAGTTCGAAGCGGCCGGGCTGGATTTCGACAAACTCGACCCGGTCGCCGGTTTGCACGCCCAGCGTGCGGCGCACGTCGGCGGGGATGGTGATCTGGCCCTTGCTGGTCAGCGTGGCGGTGGTCATGGCGGCAATGCTCCGAATTTTCCTTACTTCAGTGTAAGGCGTCAACCTGCACCAGTCACAGCGGAATGTTGCCGTGCTTGCGCCACGGGTTTTCCAGCTTCTTGTCTCTCAACATCACCAGTGAACGGCAGATGCGCTTGCGGGTCTCGTGCGGCTGGATCACGTCGTCGATGAAGCCGCGGCTGCCGGCCACGAAGGGGTTGGCAAACTGGGCCTTGTACTCGGCCTCTCGCGCCGCCAGCTTGGTGGGGTCACCCTTGTCCTCGCGGAAGATGATTTCCACCGCGCCCTTGGCGCCCATCACCGCGATCTCGGCATTCGGCCAGGCGAAATTGACATCGCCGCGCAGGTGCTTGCTGCTCATCACGTCATAGGCGCCGCCATAGGCCTTGCGGGTGATCACCGTCACTTTGGGCACGGTGCATTCGGCATAGGCATACAACAGCTTGGCGCCGTGTTTGATGATGCCGCCGTACTCTTGCGCGGAGCCGGGCATGAAGCCGGGCACATCGACAAAGGTCACCACCGGGATGTTGAAGGCATCGCAAAAGCGCACAAAGCGCGCGGCCTTGATGCTGCTCTTGATGTCCAGGCAGCCGGCCAGCACCTGCGGGTTGTTGGCCACGATGCCCACGGTCTGGCCTTCCATGCGGCCCAGGCCGATGACGATGTTCTTGGCATAGTCGGGCTGCAGTTCGAAGAAGTCGCCGTCGTCCACCACCTTCTGGATCAGTTCCTTGATGTCGTAGGGCTTGTTGGGGTTGTCGGGCACCAGCGTGTCGAGCGACAGGTCGAGCCGGTCGGCGCGGTCGCCGCTGGGGCGCACCGGGGGCTTCTCGCGGTTGTTCAGCGGCAGGTAGTTGTAGAAGCGGCGCAGCATCTGAATCGCCTCGACGTCGTTCGCGAAGGCCAGGTCGGCCACGCCGCTGCGGCTGGTATGGGTGCCGGCGCCACCCAGCTCTTCGGCCGTGACCTCTTCATGGGTCACCGTCTTCACCACCTCGGGGCCGGTGACGAACATGTAGCTGCTGTCACGAACCATGAAGATGAAGTCGGTCATCGCCGGCGAGTACACCGCGCCGCCGGCGCAGGGGCCCATGATCAGGCTGATCTGCGGGATCACGCCGCTGGCCATCACATTGCGCTGGAACACGTCGGCATAACCACCCAGCGACGCGACACCTTCCTGAATGCGCGCGCCGCCCGAATCGTTCAGCCCGATCACCGGCGCGCCCACCTTCATCGCCTGGTCCATCACCTTGCAGATCTTCTCGGCATGGGCCTCGGACAGCGCACCGCCAAACACCGTGAAGTCCTGGCTGAAGACAAACACCAGGCGCCCGCTGATCATGCCGTAGCCGGTGACCACGCCGTCGCCCGGCACCTTGTTCTCGGCCATGCCGAAGTCCGCGCAGCGGTGCTCGACGAACAGGTCCCATTCCTCGAAGCTGCCGTCGTCCAGCAGCAGTTCCAGGCGCTCGCGTGCGGTGAGCTTGCCCTTGGCATGCTGGGCATCGATGCGCTTCTGGCCTCCGCCCAGGCGGGCTTTGGCGCGCATGGCTTCGAGCTTTTCTTGAATGTCGTGCATGGTGTATTCCTCGCGTGTGTCTTGTGAGTGGCGTGGTATTCGGTTCAAGCGATCAGGTCGAGCAACCGGCGCGCGGCCACGGAGGCCGCTACGCGTCCGGCTTGCACCTCGGCGGCCAGGCCAGGCAGCGCGGCCTTGACCGCCGCATGGGCCTTGAAGCGCTGGTTCAACCCGGCGGTGATCAGGCTCCACATCCAGGCCTGGTCCTGGGCATGGCGCCGGGTCTGCAGCCGGCCGTTGGCGGTTTGCAGTTGTTGAAAGCGCATCACCAGGGCCCAGAACTCGGCCAGCCCGCTGCCCTTGAGCGCGCTGAGCTGCATCACCTGCGGCTGCCAGGTCGATTCATCTTGGGCCATGTGCTCGGGCCGGTGGTGCAGGCCGATCAGCCGCTGCGACGAGCTGATCTGCGCCCGGGCCCGCGTTGCCGCCGCCGCGTCCAGATCGGCCTTGTTGATCACCACCAGGTCGGCCAGCTCCATCACGCCTTTCTTGATGGCCTGCAGATCGTCACCGGCGTTGGGCAGCTGCAGCAGCACAAACATGTCGGTCATGCCGGCCACCGCCGTTTCGCTCTGGCCCACGCCCACGGTTTCGACGATGACAATGCCATAGCCGGCGGCTTCGCAGACCCGCATCGCCTCGCGCGTTTTCTCGGCCACGCCGCCCAGCGTGCCGCTGGCCGGGCTGGGGCGAATGTAGGCGCGGGTGTCCATCGACAGCCGTTCCATGCGCGTCTTGTCGCCCAGGATGGACCCGCCCGAGACGCTGGACGACGGGTCAACCGTCAGCACCGCCACGCGGTGGCCTTGCTCGATCAGTTGCAGGCCCAGCGCCTCGATGAAGGTGCTCTTGCCGACCCCCGGCACACCGCTGATGCCCAGCCGAAAGCTGTTTCCGCTGGCCGGCAGCAGCGCATTGAGCAGCGCGTCGGCGCGGGAGCGGTGGTCGGGCCGGGTCGATTCCAGCAGCGTGATGGCCTTGGCCAGCGCGCGGCGCTGTACTGCGCCGCATGCACCGGTGATGGCATCGAACAAGGCCTGGTCGGGCGCATGCAGATCAGCCAGGTCAGCGGCCATGTCAGAGGATCTCGAACGCCCGGCCATCAGCCAGCCGGTAGCGCGAAAAGTCGCGCACATCCAGCGTCATGATGCGGGTGATGCCGGCGTCAGACGCCAGCCAGACCAGCGACGCGTCGGCCAGGTCCATCTGCTTGCGCGTGGTTTCGGTATAGCGGCGCATCAGCGACACCATGGGTTCCAGGTCTTGCGGGTCAAACGGAAAGACCGAGATCGCCCCTTCGGCCACCCAGCGCAGCAGCGCGAAGCGCTGCGGTGGCATGACCAGATAACTGGCCTCGACGATGCAGGGCCAGGTGCTGGCCAAGGCCCAGCCCTCTTGCGCCGCGCGCTGGAACAGGCCCTGGTAGCGCGCCTGCTCGGGCTGGGCGCTGCCAAACAAGGCCACCAGCGGGCCGGCGTCAACCAGCACTGCGGCCACTGTGCTTGGCTCTCAGTTTTTGGGTTATCGCCTCGCGCGACGGGTCGCTGTCATAGGGCTGTTCCTCGCCCTTGAACGCGGCGGCCAGCGCGTAGCCCGCCTGCGCTTCTTCAGCCTGCAGCCGCACCATGATCGCCAGCGGGTCTTTCTGACCCAGCGCGCGCGCCACCGCGTCGGTGATGAATTGCGACTTGGTGATGCCCTGGCGTTTGGCCGCCAGCGTGAGCTGCTGCTCGAGCTCGGGGTTCATTCGAACGGAAATGGCCATGGTTCGACTCCAGGTTGAATACGGTAATACAGTATCACAACCAACCGTTGAGCACCAGGCTCACGCCGCCTGCGCCAGCCGAATCTGCTCCAGCACATCCTTGGCGCTGGCCGGGATCGGCGTGCCCGGGCCGTAGATGCCCTTCACGCCGGCCTGGTACAAAAAGTCGTAGTCCTGAGCCGGGATCACGCCGCCGACGAAGACGATGATGTCGTCGGCCCCCTGCGCGCGCAGCTCGGCAATGATCGCCGGCACCAGGGTCTTGTGGCCGGCGGCCAGGGTCGACACACCCACCGCATGCACATCGTTCTCGATCGCCTGGCGGGCGCATTCCTCGGGCGTCTGGAACAGCGGGCCCATGTCCACGTCAAACCCCAGGTCGGCAAACGCGGTGGCCACCACCTTGGCGCCGCGGTCGTGCCCGTCCTGTCCCAGCTTGGCGATCATCACCCTCGGCCGGCGGCCGGCCTCTTCGGCAAAGGCATTGATCTCTTGCTGCAGCTTGTCCCAGCCTTCGGCCGAGTCGTAGGCGGCGGCGTAAACGCCGGTCACCTTCTGGATGTCGGCGCGGTGTCGGCCGTAGACCACTTCCAGCGCGTCGCTGACCTCACCCACCGTGGCGCGTAAACGTACCGCCTGGATGCTCAGGTCCAGCAGGTTGCCTTGTCCGCTGCGGGCGGCATCGGTCAGCGCGGCCAGCGCGGCGGTGACCGCTGCGTTGTCGCGGCTGGCCTTGACCGCCTGCAGCCGCGCGATCTGGCCGTCACGCACCTTGACGTTGTCGAACTCGCGGATCTCGATCGCGTCCTGCGAGTTGAGCTTGTTCTTGTTCTCGCCCACGATCACGTCGCGGCCGCTGTCGATGCGGGCCTGCTTCTCGGCCGCGCTGGCCTCGATCCTGAGCTTGGCCCAGCCGCTGTCCACCGCCTGGGTCATGCCGCCCATGGCCTGCACCTCTTCGATGATGGTCCAGGCCGCGTCGGCCATGTCTTGCGTCAGCTTTTCCATCATGTAGCTGCCGGCCCAGGGGTCGACCACGCTGGTGATGTGGGTCTCTTCCTGGATGATGAGCTGGGTGTTGCGCGCAATGCGGGAACTGGTCTCGGTGGGCAGCGCGATGGCTTCGTCAAAGCTGTTGGTGTGCAGGCTTTGCGTGCCGCCGAATACCGCCGCCATGGCCTCGATGGTGGTGCGCACCACGTTGTTGTACGGGTCCTGTTCGGTCAGGCTCCAGCCGCTGGTCTGGCAGTGCGTGCGCAGCATCAGGCTCTTGGGCTTCTTCGCGCCCACGCCTTTCATGATGCGGGCCCACAGCAACCGGGCCGCGCGCATCTTGGCAATCTCCAGGTAGAAGTTCATGCCGATGGCCCAGAAGAAGCTCAGGCGCCCGGCAAAGTCGTCCACATCCAGGCCCTTGGCCAGCGCGGTCTTCACGTACTCCTGCCCGTCGGCCAGCGTGAAGGCCAGTTCCAGTGCCTGGTTGGCGCCAGCCTCCTGCATGTGGTAGCCGCTGATCGAGATCGAGTTGAACTTGGGCATCTTCTGCGCGGTGTACTCGATGATGTCGCCAATGATGCGCATGCTGGGTTCGGGCGGAAAGATGTAGGTGTTGCGCACCATGAACTCTTTCAGGATGTCGTTCTGGATCGTGCCGCTCAGCTGGTCCTGCGCCACGCCCTGCTCTTCGGCCGCCACCACATAGCCCGCCAGCACGGGCAGCACCGCGCCGTTCATGGTCATGCTCACTGACACACAGTCCAGCGGAATCTGGTCGAACAGGATCTTCATGTCCTCGACCGAATCAATCGCCACGCCGGCCTTGCCCACGTCACCCGTCACGCGCGGGTGGTCACTGTCATAGCCCCGGTGGGTGGCCAGATCGAAGGCCACGCTCACGCCCTGGCCGCCGCCGGCCAGGGCCTGGCGGTAGAAGGCATTGCTCTCTTCGGCGGTGGAGAAACCCGCGTACTGGCGGATGGTCCAGGGCCGCACCGCGTACATCGTGGCCTGCGGACCGCGCAGATAGGGCTCGAAGCCGGGCAGCGTGTCGGTGTAGGGCAGGCCGGCCAGGTCGGCGGCGGTGTACAGCGGCTTCACGCTCAGGCCTTCGGGCGTGGTCCAGGTCAGCGCGGCCACGTCACCGCCGGGGGCCGATTTGGCTGCGGCCTGCTGCCACTGGTCCAGCGTGGCGGGCTTGAAGAGGTCGGGCTTGGACATGGCGGGTTCCTCGGGCAGGTCGTCTAGCGGTCGCAAGGCATCGGGGCAGCCCGCAGGCTGAGCCTTTGCCAGACCGCTGATGATACATGATGCATAATTATGAATTCAAAATCCTGCCCCAGGCTGACAGGCCGGCGCGTCCGCCACCAAAACCTGCTCAGCCACCGCCCGCACCGTGCCCGCCACTGACACCGCTGCCCCACCGCCGCTGCTGACCCCCCGCGCCCTGTACCTGGACGTGGCCGAGCGCCTGCGCCAACTGATCTTCAGCCGCAGGCTGCAGCCGGCGCAATGGGTGGACGAGCAAAGGCTGGCGGTCGAGTTCGGCATCAGCCGCACACCGCTGCGCGAGGCGCTCAAGGTGCTGGCTGCCGAGGGCCTGGTGACGATGAAGCCGCGCCGAGGCGCCTATGTCACCGAAGTCTCCAGCACCGACGTGGCCCAGGTCTACCACCTGATGGCGCTGCTGGAATCAGACGCAGCCGGCCAGGTGGCCGAGCATGCCAGCGCGGCGCAGGTCGCCGAGCTGCAGGCCCTGCACGACCGGCTGGAAAAGCAGGTGCGCCAGCGCGACGCCTTCTTCGCCACCAACGAGGCCTTTCATTTGAAGCTGCTGGAACTGGCCGGCAACCGCTGGGCCGCGCAGATGGTGCAAGACCTGCGCAAGGTGATGAAGCTCAACCGCCAGTTGTCGCTGTTCAAGCAAGGCCGGCTGGCCGAGGCCCTGGCCGAGCACAGGGTGGTGATGGCCGCCATCGGCGACGGTGACGCCGCTGCAGCCAGCGCGGCAATGCGGGCGCATTTCAACCATGGGTTGGCGGCGACGCAGCTGGATTGAGCGGGCGTCAGGCTGCGGTGAAGCAGACCGCTCTGGGACTCTCAGCGGCCTATGGTGCCAGCAATGCTGCCCACTCCACCACATACGGCTGCCCATGGCCGCTGACCAGCGTTTGCCAGCGCGCCAGCGTCTGCCGCACGGCCAACATGCGTGCCGGTTCACGCCGCGCCTTGGCGGTAACCGCCTGGTGCAAGACCAGGCTGCGTTGGTCAAGTTCGGCGATGGTGGTTCATGGTGACCGGCGTCAACTATCCTGGCCGCCGTGTGGCCGGCAGCTGCGCCAGCAACCTGCGGGCACCCTCGGGCTGGGTGCAAATCCGGTCGAAGCTGGCATACGAGTCAGATGCTGGCCTGGGCTCGGTGGCGCTTGCCGATGTCGTGTCGCGCCTGTGGCCGGCGTTGACAGGCCGCGCTGTCGCCTGCATGGCGACGACGCTGGGCGATTCGCATCGGTCCCTACCCAAGGGCGCTGATGGCGTGGTGGCCCTCATACCGGTGGCTGTGCAGCGCGAGAAGATCGGGCGGTGTCGCCGATTGGCGATCAGACGCAAAAAGGGCCGCTCGATGCGACCCTTCCGGTGGTGCAACCCAGCTGGCTGATCAGCGCTTGTCCATCGCCACCACATCACGCCGGACAGAGCCGGTGTAGAGCTGGCGCGGTCGGCCGATCTTGTAGTCGGGGTCGCCGATCATCTCGTTGAGCTGGGCGATCCAGCCCACGGTGCGGGCCAGCGCGAAGATGGCCGTGAACAGACTGACCGGGATGCCGATGGCGCGCTGCACGATGCCGGAATAGAAATCGACGTTCGGGTACAGCTTGCGTGAGACGAAGTACTCGTCTTCGAGCGCGATCTTTTCCAGCGTCATCGCCAGCTTGAACAGCGGGTCGTTCTGCAGGCCCAGGGACTGCAGCACCTCGTGGCAGGTCTCGCGCATCAGCTTGGCGCGCGGGTCGTAGTTCTTGTAGACGCGGTGGCCGAAGCCCATCAGCTTGACGTTGCTGCTCTTGTCCTTGACCTGCTTGATGAACTCGCCGACCTTCTCGACGCCGCCCATCTTCTGGATATCGCCCAGCATGTTCAGCGCAGCCTCGTTGGCACCGCCATGCGACGGGCCCCACAGGCAGGCCACGCCGGCCGCGATGGCCGCA
The DNA here is from genome assembly GCA_031417735.1 of Betaproteobacteria bacterium. Taxonomy (GTDB): domain Bacteria; phylum Pseudomonadota; class Gammaproteobacteria; order Burkholderiales; family Burkholderiaceae_C; genus Pseudaquabacterium. The sequence goes on along the minus strand of JANOWE010000161.1, from coordinate 474 downwards.
AACGGGTTGGTGCCCGAGCTGCCGCACAGGCGCACGGTGGACGTGGACGCGTTCTGCTCATGGTCGGCATGCAGGATGAAAATGCGGTCCATGGCCCGCACCAGCACCTCGTTCTGCTTGTACTCCTCGCAGGGGTTGGCAAACATCATGTGCATGAAGTTGGCCGAGTAGCTGAGCTTGTTCTTCGGGTACATGTACGGCGCGCCGTTCACATACTTGTAGGCCAGCGCCACCAGCGTGGGCATCTTGGCGATCAATCGGATCGCCGCGATCTCGCGGTGCTGCGGGTTGTTGATGTCTGTGCTGTCATGGTAGAAGGCCGACAGGCCGCCGACCAGGCCGGTCATGATCGCCCTCGGGTGCGCATCGCGCCGAAAGCCGCGCAGAAAGAACTGCATCTGCTCGTTGACCATGGTGTGCTGGGTCACACGATCGTCAAAGTCGGCCTTCTGGGTCGCGTTGGGCAGGTCACCG
>JANOWE010000160.1:0-27213 GCA_031417735.1 Betaproteobacteria bacterium | reverse complement strand
CAGCGCGAACATGCGCTCGCGCTCTTCGAAGCTGGCCGCCGCGTCGGCGCTGGGGTCGATGAAGATGTGGCGGTGGTCAAACGCGGCCAGCAGGCGGATGTGCCTGGACAGCAGCATGCCGTTGCCGAACACGTCGCCGCTCAGGTCGCCCACGCCCACCACCGTGAAGTCCCGCGCCTGCGTGTCGTGGTCCAGGCTGCGGAAATGGCGCTTGACCGATTCCCAGGCGCCGCGGGCGGTGATACCCATCTTCTTGTGGTCGTAGCCGGCCGAGCCGCCCGAAGCGAAGGCATCACCCAGCCAGAAGCCATATTCAGCCGCCGTGCCGTTGGCGATGTCGGAGAAGGTGGCCGTGCCCTTGTCGGCGGCCACCACCAGGTAGGTGTCATCGCCATCGTGGCGCACCAGGTCCAGCGGCGGAACCACCTGGCCGGCGACCAGGTTGTCGGTCAGGTCGAGCAGGCCACGCAGATAGGCCTGGTAGCAGGCGATGCCTTCCTTCATCAGCGCGTCGCGGTCGCCCGGTGTGGGCGGGCGCTTGAGCACAAAGCCGCCCTTGCTGCCCACCGGCACGATCACCGCGTTCTTCACCTGCTGCGCCTTGACCAGGCCCAGCACCTCGGTGCGGTAATCCTCCATCCGGTCGGACCAGCGCAGGCCGCCGCGCGCCACCCTGCCACCACGCAGGTGCACGCCTTCGAGCCGGGGTGAGCAGACGAAGATCTCGAACATCGGCCTGGGCTCGGGCAGGTCGGGCACGCCGCTGGGGTCGAGCTTGAACGACAGCACCGGCTTGTGGCCACCGTCTGCCGCCTTTTGGTAGAAGTTGGTGCGCAGCGTGGTCGTGATCAGCGCCATGTACTGGCGCAGGATGCGGTCTTCGTCGAGGTTGCTCACCGCGTCCAGCGCCTCGGTGATGCGCGCCACGATGGCCGCCTGCGCGGCCAGCCGGTCAGCCTGCAGCGCGGGGTCGAAGCGGGCGACGAACAGCGCCACCAGGTCGGCCGTGATGGCCGGGTGGCTGGCCAGGGCCTGCTGGATATAGGCCTCGCTGAAGGTGAAGGTGGCCTGCTTCATGTAGCGGGCGTAGCTGCGCAGCACGGTCACGCCGCGCCAGTCCAGGCCGGCGCTGAGCACCAGGCGGTTGAAGTCGTCGTTGTCGTTGTCGCCGCGCCAGGTGCGCGACACGGTTTCCTGAAAGCGCGCACGCAACGCTTCCACATCGATCTCCTGCTTGCCCGGCACGCACATGCCGAAGTCGTCGATCGAGTAGGCCGCACCGTCGGCGCGACGCACCTCGTAGGGCCGCTCTTCGAGCACCTGCACGCCCATGTGTTCGAGCAGCGGCAGGCTTTGCGTCAGCGGGGCCAGCTCACCCGCGCGCAGCAGCTTGAAGCGCAGGCGTCCGGGCGGCTCTTCCAGCGGGGCGTACAGGGTCATGCCCAGCGCGTTGGGGCTGTCCAGCGCGTCCATCAGCTCGATGTCACGCACCGCCACGCCGGGGGCGTGGTCGTCGCGGTAGCCGGGCGCAAAGCCACCGGCATAACGCAGATACAGCGCATTGCCGCGTTCCTCGCCGCAGGTCTCCAGCAAGGCGGTGCGCAACTCGTCTTCCCAGCGGCGAGAAATCTGCACCAATCGCTTCTCAAGCGCCGGCACATCGGCCACCGGTGCGCTGCCGTTCCTGGAATGCACGACGATCAGCACCCGTGCCAGCGGTGAGTCAGAGAACTGCACCGAGAACTCGGACGACTCGCCGTTCAGCGCTTCGGTCAGCAGCCTCTGCATGCGCGAGCGGATGTCGGTGTTGTAGTTCTCCCTCGGCACATAGATCAGGCAGGTCGTGAAGCGGCCGAAGGCGTCGCGGCGCAAGAACAGCCGGGTGCGCTGGCGCTCGCCCAGGCGCAGGATGCCCAGGGCAGTGTGGAACAGGTCGTCGACCTCGATCTGGAACAGCTCGTCGCGCGGGTACTGCTCCAGGATGGCCACCAGGGCCTTGGCGGTGTGGCCGCCGGGCAGCAGTTCGGCGCGGTCGATCACCGCGGCCACCTTGCGCCGCAGCAGCGGGATGTCGGCGGCCCTGGCGTTGTAGGCCACGCTGGTGAACAGGCCCAGGAAGCGGCGTTCGCCGACCACCTGGCCGGTGGCGTTGAAGCGCTTCACGCCCACATAGTCGAGATGGCCATGACGGTGCACGGTGGAGCGGGCGTTGGACTTGGTCAACAGCAGTAACCGCGCCTCGCGCGCCTGGGCCCGCACGTCGGCGGGCAGGGCCGCAAACGAGCTGCTGGCCACGGCCGCTTCTTCGTCCTGCGCACGCAGGATGCCCAGGCCCGAGCCGACCACCAGGCGCAGCGCGTCCTCGCCGTCCTCGTCGACCAGGTCGTAGTCACGCTGGCCCAGCAGCGTGAAGTTGTCGTCGGCCAGCCAGCGCAGAAAGGCCAGGTCCTCGGCCAGTTCGTCGGCGGCCACGGGCGGGCTGCTGTCTGCCAGCACATCGGCCACCTCGACCAGCTTGCCGCGCATCGCTTGCCAATCTTCCACCGCCGCGCGCACGTCGCCCAGGATGCGCAGCAGCCCGGTTTGCAGTGCGGCCAGCGTGGCCGGGTCGGTGCGGCGGTCAACCTCGACACGGATCAGTGACTCGAAGTGGCCCGGGCCATCGTCGTGGCCGGGCGCGGTCAACCTGGTGATGCGATGCTCGGCATCACGCTGCACCTGCATCACCGGGTGCACGATCAGGTGCAGCGTCAGACCCTGGCGGTTGACCTCCATGGTGATGGAGTCGACCAGAAAGGGCATGTCGTCGTTGACGATCTCGATCACCGTGTGGGTCGACTGCCAGCCATGCTCGTCCAGCCGGGGGTTGTAGACGCGCAGCTTGGGCGCGCCGCCGGCAAAGCTGCGGGCAAAGGTCCAGTGCGACAGCACCGCGCCATACAGGTCGGCGGGCATGCGCTCGGCCAGGTCTTCGGCCGCCACGTTGCGGTAGTACTGGCGCGTGAATTCGGCGGCCAGGCCGGCCTGCTCACCCGGCAGGCGCTCGTGCAGGCGCCGGGTGAGCTGGTCGATCACCGCGCGGGCATCGTCGCCACGGGGGGTGTTCGCAGGCGTGCCCATGTGCGGCAGGTCGGGAGCATCCATCGGGGTCTCCTTTATGGGGGTCTGCGGCCGGCCGGCCGCGGGCGCGGCGGGCGGCGGTGCACTGTGGGCATCGTCGGACCAGTATCGTGCATCGCTTGTCTGGCTCGGACAGGGCACGGACTGTGGCGTTGGCGGCACAGTGCCCGCGTTATCGTGGCGCCATGCCCGGCCCGCTGGACCCCACCGATGCCCACGCGGCCGCTGCCACTCCGCCGCGCCGCCGACTGCTGGGTCGGCGCATGGCGGGCGGCTTGTCTGTGCTGCTGCTGCTGGCCTTGCTGGCCTGGGCCGGCTGGCTGGCGGCCGACGAGATCAAGACCTCGCGCCACCAGGCGCAGTACCTGGCCGAGCAGAACGCGCAGTTCAAGTTTGCGCTGCAAGCTGGCCCCAGCAGTGCCAACCGCCCCGCCGGAATGGGTCCGTTTGACCAGCGCATGGGCTACCACGCGCTGCCCGCCACCCTGTCCCGGCTGAACGCGCAGGGCTTCGGCATTGACGCTCAAGCCCTGTGGTCGGCGGCCTTGCTTGACAGCACCGACCAGGGCTTTTTCACCACCTTTGCCGAGAAGAACCAGGCCGGCCTGGCGCTGCAGGACTGCCGGGGCGAGGCGATGTCGGTGCTGCGCCACCCTCAGCGCCAGTACGGCGGCTTCGACGCCTTGCCGCCGCTGGTAGTGGCCGCGCTGCTGTTCATCGAAGACCGGCAGTTGCTGGACGCGGCGCAGCCCCGGCTGAACCCGGCGCTGGACTGGAGCCGGCTGGCCCGCGCGCTGGCCGATCAGCTGGTGCACCTGGTCAAGCCCGACCACGCCACGCCCGGCGGCAGCACGCTGGCCACGCAGATCGAGAAGTACCGCCATTCACCCGGCGGGCGCACCGACTCGATGGCCGAGAAATGGCGGCAGATGGTTTCGGCCTCGCTGCGCGCCTATCCGGACGGCGAGCTGAACTTCAAGCGCCGGCAGCAGATCGTCGTCGACTACCTGGACACCGTGCCGCTGGCCGCGCGGGCCGGTTTTGGCGAGGTGCATGGCCTGGGCGACGCGCTGTGGGCCTGGTATGGCCGCGAGTTCGACGAGGTCAACACCGCCATGACCGGAGGCGCCGGGCTGCCAGCGCAGGCGCTGGCCTTCAAGCAGGCCTTGTCGCTGCTGGTCGCGCAGCGCCGGCCCAGCCACTACCTGGGCAGCGCCGAGGGCGCGGCGCAGCTGGAAGAGCTGAGCAACAGCCACCTGCGGGTGCTGGCCCAGGACGGGGTGATTCCGGCGGCGCTGCGCGACGCCGCGCTGGCCCTGGCGCTGCAGCGCAGCGGCCGGCCCGAACTGCCCGAGCTGGCCGACTTCAACCAGCGCAAGGCGGTGAACGCGCTGCGCAAACACCTGGGCAGCCTGCTGGCCGTGCCCGATGCCTATGCGCTGGACCGGATCGACCTGCAGGCCCGCAGCAGCCTGCACGCCGGTGTGCAGCAAGTGGCCGGCACCGTGCTGCGCGGCCTGGCCCAACGTGACGGCGCGGCCGCTGCCGGCCTGTATGGCCCCTACTTGCTGCGCCCGCAGGACGACCCCAGCCGGCTGCTGCTGAGCTTCACGCTGTACGAGGTCGGGCCCACGGGCAACCAGCTGCGCGTGCAGACCGACAACCTGAACCAGCCCTTCGACATCAACGAGGGCGCGCGGCTGGACCTGGGCTCCACCGCCAAGCTGCGCACCCTGGTCACCTACCTGCAACTGCTGGCCGAGTTGCACAAGCGCTGGCACGCCCTGGATGCTGCGCAACTGGCCGCGCTGGACATCGACGAGCGCGACACGCTGGGCCGCTGGACGCGTGCGCAGCTGATCGCGGCCAAGGACCGGGGCCTGCCCGCGCTGCTGGAGGCGGCGATGCTGCGCCGTTACTCGGCCAACCCCGGCGAGGGCTTCTACACCGGTGGTGGCGTGCACCATTTCGGCAACTTCGAGCCGGCGGACAACCTGCGCATCATCACCGTGCGCGAGGCGCTGACGCGCTCGGTCAACCTGGTTTTCATCCGGCTGATGCGCGACGTGGTGCGCCACTTGATGTTCGACAGCGAAGGCAGCGCCGACGCGCTGAACGCCGACCGCGACGACCCCGCGCGCAAGGCCCTGCTGGCGCGCTTTGCCGACAAGGAGGGCAGCGCCTACCTGCAGCGCTACTACCAGCAGTTTCAGGGCCGCACGCCCGACGAGCTGCTGCTGCGCCTGCTGCGCGGGCGCAGTCCGACGCTGCCCCGCCTGGCCAGCGTGTTCGGTGAGCTGCAGCCCGAGGGCGATGCCCAAGCCCTGGCCGAGTTCATCCGCAGCCGCTCGGTCGACGTCGAACTCAATGAATCCGACATCACCGGCGCGGCCCTGCAGGCCCTGCACCAGCGCTATGGCGGTGGCGGCCTGTCCTTGTCCGACCGAGGCTATGTGGCCGGCATGCACCCGCTGGCGCTGTGGCTGGCAGGCTGGCTGCAACAGCACCCGCAGGGCACGCTGGCGCAAGCGCTGGCCGCCAGCAGCGAGCAACGCCAGGCGGTCTACGGCTGGCTTTTCAAGACCCGGCACCGCAGCGCTCAGGACAACCGCATCCGCAGCCTGCTCGAGGAAGATGTGTTTGCCGAGATCCAGCAGCGCTGGCAGCGCCTGGGCTATCCGTTTGCGGTGCTGACGCCGTCGTACGCCACCGCCATCGGTGCATCGGGCGACCGGCCTTCGGCGCTGGCCGAGCTGATGGGCATCATCGTCAACGGCGGCCGTGCGCTGCCGGTGCAGCGCATCAACCAGTTGGTGTTTGCCGAGGGCACACCCTACGAAACCCATTTGTCGCCGGCTGCAAGCGTGGCCGAACAGGTGCTGGCGCCCGAGGTGGCCGCCACCGTGCGCACGGCCCTGCTCAGCGTGGTGGAAGACGGCACGGCGCGGCGCTTGAAGGGCGCGTTCACCGACGCGCAGGGCCAGCCGGTGGCCGTGGGTGGCAAGACCGGCACCGGTGACCACCGGCGTCAGCAGCATGACCGCAGCGGCCGGCTGCTGGGCACCCGGGTCATCAGCCGCTCGGCCACGCTGATGTTCCTCATCGGTGACCGCTGGTTCGGTACCGTGATGGCCTACGTCAAAGAGCCCTACGCGGCCGACTACAAGTTCACCAGCGCGCTGCCAGCGCAGCTGCTGAAGTCATTGGCACCCACGCTGCAGCCGCTGCTGCGTGAAGACGGCTGCCGCTGAAAACTCAGGCGCGGCCGTGCCTCAGCGCGACCAGAAGACCTTGTCGATCACGATCGGTGTGCGCACATTCGCGCCCTGAGACTTGCCGGTCACGGCGTAGCGGTCGGCAATCACGAACGGGTTGGTGACTTTGGTCAGGTCGAGCCTGGACAAGGCCGGGTTGGTCATGCCGAAGGCCATGGCCCCAGCCGGCGTGATGGCCGAGATCGGGATCGACACCTGCCGCCACTGACCGTCGTTCTGGTAGCCGTACTGACCCGGGTCGAGCTTGAGGTAGACATCGTAGGCCGTGCCGCTGGCGGCGTTGCCGGTCAGGAAGCCGACCTCGATGCTGCCGGCGTAGATGGTCTTGATGCTGAAGTTCAGACGCCCGGTGGCCGCAAAGTTGCTCAAGTTCTCCACCGTCGTGTTCAGCGCCCGGGTCATGCCCCAGCCCCAGACCTGGGGTGTGGCGGTGATGCGGAAACTGTTGGGCCCGTCGTCGGCGGCCGCGTCGGCGGCCGATTCGACGCCGCCGGCGGTGGTGCCGTTGTCCCACGCATTCCACACCGGTACTTCGGCCGGCCGGGCTTCACCGGCCACGGCCACGTCGGCGAACAGCGTGTAGCGGCTGGCGGTGATGATCGGATTGCCGCCCAGCGGCACGTAGTACAGGGCGCTGGCATCGGTATAGGCACCCGGCGCCCATTGGCTTGCCGGGAACAGACCCTGCACCACATAACGTGCCTGGCGCGCCACGTTGAACAAGCCCCATTTGTCGTCGCCTTGCTTCCAGGGTTCGTCGAAGGCTTCGAAGTAGACGATGTTGGCCGGCCCGCCGGCACTGGCCTTCCAGGCGGCCAGGCGGTCGATGTACAGCTTCTGGTTCACCGGGTGGGCGCGTGATGTCTCGCCACCAGAAGCCTCCGCCTTCCAGCCCGTCTCGCCGATGACGATGGGCATCGCGCCGAAGCCCAGGCCGTTCAGGTTGTCGCGCACCGCCTGGTATTCCTTCTTCGCCGAGGCGATGGACGCGTCCATCATCGCGGCGGCGCGCTGTGCGGCGGGCACCGCGCTTTGCTGCCAGTCCCACAGGCCGGGGTTGTGCACGGTGTCGAGCAGCGGGTAGCTGTGCATGGCCACGAAATCGATGTTGTTCAGTACCGTCTGCGGCGGTTTGACGCTCTGGGCTGCGGCAAAAAAGGCCCAGTTGTCGTCGGTGGTCAGCGGCTGGGTCACCGCGTCGCGCACCAGCTTGATGTAGCGCGCCATGGTGGCCGGCTCCTGCGGCACGAAGGACCAGCTGACCAGGGTCTCGTTGCCCACGCTCAATGCGGCCACGATGCCGGGATAGGCCTTGGCCAGTGCCACGCCGCGCGCCAGTTCGGCCTGGTTGGCGGCCTCGGCATTGGGGTTGACGTACATGCCCAGCATCACCTTCAGGTTCAGGTTGTTGCTGCGGATCACCTCCAGCGTCAGCTTGGCCACCGCGTCCGAGCTGTCGAACAAGCGGATCACGCCGTAGCCGGCGGCCACCACCAGGTCCAGGTCCTGCTTGACCATGGCCGAGGTGATGGCTTCCGTGTCTCGGTTGGCGCTGCGAAAGGGCGAGTACGCCACCGCCTTGCGAGCGGTGAAATCGGCGCTCAAGGGGCGAAGCTCAACGCCGGTGCCCGGCACCACGCCGCCGCCGCCGCAGGCCACGAGCAGGGTGGCCAGCATCAGCGCCATGACCACACGCCAGGCGGCGGGAAATGAGCGGACCTTGCCGCGGGTTGCTGCAGTGTTCATGTTGCGAAGCCTCAGAACGAGTAGGTCACGCCGACGGTGACGGCATTGCTGCTGCGGCTGACGCGCGGGTCGCCGCCGCCGACGGCGGTGTTCGGTGCTGACAGTGGCGCCAGCGTGCAACTGCCGGCCGGCCGGTCGACCGGCGCGATGCCGCAGCCACTGGATTGCGGCTGCTGGCCGTAGCGCGATGCACTGACGGAGGTATAGGCCACCAGGCCGTTCTTGAAGTTGTAGCCGCCGCCGATCGACAACTTGAGCAGCGAGTTGCTCTGCCCGCGCTCGCTCGGGTTGTCGGTCTTGGCCGTGCCCAGGTAGGTCAAGCCGGTGTTCAGGCTCCAGGGGCCCTCCAGGTAGCGCAGGCCCAGGGTCAGGTCGGTGGAGGTGGCTGTGTAGCCCGGATTGGCCACGCCGTTGGCGTCCTTGGCACCCCAGTCGACGTTGAACATGTTGTTCCAGCGGCATGCTCCGGCGACAAAGTCCACGCACACGCCATAGGCGCCGCTCCAACGGTTCAAGCGCGCGCCGGCGCCCATTTCCAGCTTCGGCGTGAGCTGGTAGCGCAGCTGCGCCATCGCCATGCTCTGGCCGGACCCGCCCACTTTCTTGTCGTGGGCGACGTCGTAGGTGATGCCGGCAAACGGCGCATGGCCCCAGGAACCGGGGCCGCCATTGCGGCTGTCCTGGTACATCGCATCGAGCTTGAGCGCGCCCTTGTAATAGCGCCCCCAAAGCTCGACAAAGCGCGGCTTGTTGAGCTTGAAATCGGTGTTGCCCTGGTCGTAGGTGGCCTCGAGCACCAGGTCGCCGTTGACGACGTCCAGGATGCGCGAGGTGTAGCGCACGGCAGAGGTGTTCAGGCCGTAGCCCGCGCCGCTGGACGCCCACACGTCACCGCCGCCGAAGTCGCTGCCGAAGGGGTAGTCGGCCATGCTCCAGGCCCGTGTCGGGAAGGCGCCGATGCTCAGTCGGCCGTAGTTCTCGTGGCTGACATAGGCATTCTTCTCGTACCAGAATCCGGGCAGGTCAAGTTTGCCGTCACGCCAGCGCTGGCTGATCAGGGCGCCGACCTTGAAGCCCTTGGGCAGGTCAAGCTTCCAGCCGAAATAGGGCTGGGCCAGCGTGACCACCGAGTCGTCGTGACCGTAGGCCCGGCCCGGCACCACCGCGTCGGCCCAGAAGCGCTGCCGGTTTTCGTCTGGAAAGTGTTGGCAGTCGCTGCAGGCATTGCTGCTGCGCACGGCCTCGATCTTGACGAAGCCATTCAGGCTGAACGGGCCGAAGTCGACGGCCGCTGCCGGTGCGCCAAGCACCAGTCCGGCAAGCAACAGCGCCAGCCGGGTCGGTTGGGGGGCGGCCCGCGCCGCGTTCAAAGGGCGGTGGATGGTCAGGTGCATGGCTCTCGGCCCGAAGGCGATGGGTCTGGGTGGGAAAGCGGCCTGCCGCTCGTCGCCCGATCAGGCGGGGACGGCGCCTCATGGCTTTGAAAGCGCTTTCAGAGAATAGCCCTGCGGCTTCCCGGTCGTCAACGCTTGCGGCTGGGTGTTTTCCCTTGTTGGCGGCCAGATGATCGGGGTCAGGCGACACGGTGTCGCCGGGTGGCGCCTGGCCTGCGGGAAAACCAGAGCATGCTTTGAAAGCGCTTTCAAACAAAATGCTGCAGTCAGGAACCCTGTGCCAGGAAATCGCCATGAATCGGATCTTCAGCACCGGCCTTGTCTGCCTGTTCGGCCTGACCGCGGCAACAGCCAGCGTGGCCCAGCCGGTCAAGGTCGGCGCGGGCGCCTATGTGCTGTCGCCCAAGGCCGGCGCTGTTTCGCCGCCGGCGGCACCCGGGCGCACCGAGGCCATGATGCAGCGCGCGGCGCCGACCAACCAGTGGTACTCCACGCTGATCTTCAACCCTCGGCCCGAAGCCATCTATGCCCAGCCGCTGAGCGTCAAGCCCACCGCCGACGGCATGGAGATGGCGCTGCCGAGCAAGCGTGTCGAGCCCACCGAGCGGCGCGACGTGCTGATCAACTACCCGCACGCCGACCCCCTGGTGGTGTCACCCGTCGCGTTCAAGCCTGGGCCGGCCAAGCTGGCGGGTTCCAGTGACTGGGCGATCGACATCGCCATGGCCAACGGTGCGGACCAGTTCACCACCACCGTGGCCCATGGCAGCCCTTATGCCTACTTCCAGATTTCCAGCGGTGACGCCCGGGTGCGTCTGCCCGAGGCGGCCGAGCGCCTGGCCCTGTCGGCTGACCCGCGTGTACTGGCGCTGAAGTTCAAGGGCAAGCACTACGCCCTGTTCGGCCCCACCGGTGTGCGCTGGGAGCAGGTCTCGCCCACCGAATGGCTGGCCCGGCTGCCGGCCGGCAAGGGCTATCTGTCGGCCGCCGGCCTGCCCGATGACCAGGCCGCCACCCTGGCTCTGTTTCTCAAGCATGCGTATTCGTTCCTGCAGGACACGCGCGTGGACTGGCGCTACGACAGCGCCAAGAGCCTGGTCGAGACCAGCTACCAGGCCACGACCAAGGCCATGGAGGGTGACAACCCCGGCCCGCTGCTGGGCCTGTACCCGCACCACTGGTTCAGGAACGCAGCGGTTGACGGCAAGCTGGGCCCGGCCTTCGACACCGTGCGTGGCCCGCTCAAGCTGCTGGCGGCGGCGCAGTTCAAGACCACGCTGGCCTACACCGGCTTTGTGCCATGGTGGCCCGGCCTGAAGGAGGGCCCGCGCCTGGGCGAGCTGCAAGACCTGCTCAGCGACGATGTGCGCAAGCGCCGTGAGCTGATCCCGATGCGCGAGAACAACGACAACTGGCGCACCAGTGCCTATTGGCAGGGCAAGGGCCTGACCCGCGCCACCCAGCTGGCCAGTGTGGCCGAGCAGCAGGGCGACCTGGGCGCCCGTGACCAGCTGCTGGAACTGGCCCGCGAGCGCCTGGAGTTCTGGTTCAGCGGCGAGGGCGCCAGCAGCTACTTCCACCTCGACAAGCGCCTGGGCACGGTGGTGGGCTACCCCGACGAGTTCTTCGCCGTCGAGCAGATGAACGACCACCACTTCCACTACGGCTACTTCATCCGCGCCGCGGCCGAGATCGGCCTGCGTGACCCGGCCTGGGCCGCCAAGGAGCGCTGGGGCGGCATGGTCGACCTGCTGGTGGCCGACATCGCCACCACCGAGCGCGGCCGCGCCGACTTTCCGTTTCTGCGCACCTTCGACGCCTATGAGGGCCATTCATGGGCCTCGGGCGTGGGCATGGGCGCCTACGGCAACAACCAGGAATCCTCGTCCGAGGCCATCAACGCCTGGGCCGGGCTGATCCTGTGGGCCGAGGTGACCGGCAACACCGCGCTGCGCGACCTGGGTGCCTACCTGTATGCCACCGAGGCCGAGGCCATAGCGCATTACTGGTTCGACATCCATGGCCTGGTCTTTGCGCCCGAGTACAAGCAGCACCATGTCGAGGCCAGCATGCTGTTCGGCTCGACCTATGCCCACAACACCTGGTGGACCGACGAGCCGCGCCAGATCAAGGGCATCAACCTGCTGCCCATGGCCAGCTTTTCGACCCATCTGGCGCGCGACCCGGCCTACATCCTGCGCAACCTGGGCACGCTGCCGGGTGACGACAAGGTCTACCGCAGCCGGGGCAAGGGCTACGACGAGGTGCCCCAGGACATCTGGCAGGACGTGTTTGCCAAGTACCAGGCGCTGGCCGACCCGAGCGCCGCGCTGGCGCAGTGGGACCGCTGGGGTGCGATCGAAGGCGGTGACACGCGCAGCCACACGCTGCACTACATGCTGGCCCTGAACGCCATGGGCACCCCCGACCTGACGGTCTCCGCCGACACCCCGCTGTACCAGGTGTTCAAACGCGCCGACGGCCGCAAGACCTACCTGAGCTTCAACGCCGGCAAGGCGCCGCGCACGGTCACCTTCAGCGACGGCAAGCTGCTGACGGTGGCGCCAGGAGAACTGGCGCAAAGCCCATGACGGACTCCATGACGGACTGCCAGCGCCAGAGCTCGTCCGAACAAGCGTCAGCCTGCTGACCCCAAGCCCGACAGGCTCCTAGGGAAAGCCAGCAGGCTCCGGCGCTTGTCAAGCCGCGACAACTGCTCTACGCTTGATGAAAGCGCTTTCAAGCGTGCCAACGGCCAAAGTCAGAACGCATGCCGCTGTCGGCGCCACGCGCACCGCCCGTTCAGCCTCTTACCACCCGGTCGACGTCGCATCGACCCCATGTCAGCAGGATCACACACCATGAACAAGCCCTTGAAGTCGTCTGCCCGGCCCTTTTCTCTGGCCGCCACCGCGTTGGCCGCTTCGTTGATGCTCGCTGCCTGCGGTGGCGGTGAAGTGGTGCCCCCGCCCGACACCACGCCGCCCACGCTGGTCATCACCGACAACGTGTCGGGGGCCACCACCAGCGGCGCGGTGATCTTCAGCTTCACCTTCAGCGAAGACGTGGGCACGAGCTTCACCGCCGAAGACGTGGTCGTTACCGGCGGTACCGCCGGCGCCTTTGCCAAGGTCAGCGCCACGGCCTACACCCTGTCGGTCACGCCGGCGACAAACGCTGCCGGGTCGATCACGGTCAGCGTGGCCGCAGGCAAGTTCAGCGACATCGCGCTCAATGTCAACACCGCAGCCGCATCGGCAGCGCAGGTCTACGACACGACCACGCCACCGGCCAGCGGCGACACGGTGCTGCTCAACTTCTACGACCTGCTGCCGGTCAGCGCCGTCGGCCTTGAAGGCGGCGAAGGCAGCGGCGTGGCGGTGGCCCCGGCCGGTGGCGGCAGTGCCAATGCCTACCGTGTGCTGCGCTCGGGCGGTCAGGTCTATGCCCTGGCCGTGCTGGAAAAGGTGGTGCCTTTCACCACCGACCGCAAGACGGTCAGCGCGATGGTCTATTCGCCCACCGCCGGCATACCGATCAAGATCAAGCTCGAGGCCGCCGGCAGCGACACCGGCGATGTTTCCGCCAACGAGACGGTGGTGGTCGGCTGGCAGACCCTGAGCTGGACCTTCAGCAGCGCCAACCCGGCCACGGTCTACAACAAGATCGTGCTGCTGCCCAACCTGGGCACGGTGGATGCCGCGCCGGGCAAGGCCTACTACTTCGACGACTTCAAGCTCAAGGCGGCGGCGGTGGTGACACCGCCGGCCAGTGCCGACACGGCGCTGCTCAACTTCGACGACCTGCTGCCCATCTCCGCCAACGGCGGCGAAGGCGGTGATGGCAGTGCGGTGGCGGTCGGGCCGGCTGGCGGAGGCAGTGGCAATTCGTACAAGGTGCTGCGCTCGGGCGGCCAGGTCTACGCCCTGGCCGTGCTGGAGAAGGTGGTGCCCTTCACCGCCGACCGCAAGACGCTCAGCGCGATGGTCTACTCGCCCACCGCCGGCATCCCGATGCCGATCAAGATGGAAGGCGCCGGCGGCGTCAACACCGGTGACGTGCCTGCCAATCAGGTCGTGGTCGTCGGCTGGCAGACCCTGACCTGGACCTTCAGCACGGCCAACCCGGCCACGGTCTACAACAAGATCGTGCTGTTGCCCAACCTGGGCACGGTGGACGCGGCGCCCGGCAAGTCCTACTACTTCGACGACTTCAAGCTCAAGGCCGCTGCTGTCGTGACGCCGCCAGCAACCGGGGCGACGCTGCTGCTGAACTTCGACGACCTGCTGCCCATCTCTGCGGCTGGCGGCGAAGGCGGTGACGCCAGCGGTCTGGCCGTCGCCCCGGCCGGTGGCAGCGGCAGCGGCAATGCCTACAGGGTGCTGCGCTCGGGCGGTCAGGTCTATGCCCTGGCCGTGCTGGAAAAGGTGGTGCCCCTGACCGTCGACCGCAAGTCCATCAGTGCCCTGGTGCACTCGCCCACGGCTGGCATTCCGATGGTGATCAAGTTGGAAACCGCGACCGGTGCCAATACCGGCGACGTGCAGGCCAACGAGACGGTGGTGGCGGGCTGGCAGACCTTGACCTGGACTTTCGCTTCGGCGAACGCGGCCCTGACCTACAACAAGATCGTGCTGCTGCCCAACCTGGGCACGGTGGACGCGGCGCCTGGCAAGTCCTACTACTTCGACGACGTCAAGCTGCTGGCCGCAAGCTCCGGTGGCGGCACCGTCTCGGGCCTGCCCATCACCTTCGACGGCGCCGGCGTGACCTACACCTTCACCGGTTTTGAAGGCGCCGAAGCCTCGACCCTGGCCGCTGACCCGGCTGGTGGCAGCAACATGGTCGGCAAGGTGGTGCGTGCGGCGGGCGGGCCGTGGTACGGCGGCACCACGGTGTCCACCGGCGCCAACAAGTCGATCGCCACGCTGCCGTTCACGGCCAGCGCCAAGACGATGAAGATGCGCGTCTACAGTCCGGGCGCCGGCATGCGGGTGCGCATGAAGGTAGAGAACGCCAGCAACCCCGGCGTCAGCTGTGAAACCGATGCGGTGACCGTGGGCACCGGTTGGGAGACGCTGAGCTTCAACTTCGCCAACCCGGGCCTGGCGCCACCGGTCACCGGTGGGCCGACCACCGCCTTGAATGTGGCCGAAACCTACAACAAGGTCACGGTGTTCTTCAACGTTGCCGCTGCCGGCAGCAACTGGGCCGGCACCTACTACTTCGACGACATTGCGTTCGGCACGCCTTGAAGCGACCTGGCACCCGGCCGGCGGCGGCGGAGGGTCAGCGCGACGTCCGCGCAGCCCACGCAGCCGCCGGCTGACGGTGTCCTGCCACCAGGCACTGATCGGCGCGCTTGAGACGCTGACCAGCGCAGGTCCGCACTGCCCAACGAGCCAGGAATTCACCATGCAACATGTTCTGCGATCGATATCCGCTGCTGCCGCAGCCTGCCTGCTGGCGTCGTGCGGTGGCGGCTCGGCCGAAGCGCCGCCTGGGGCCATACCCGTGACGCCAGCGGCTACGCCCACCAGCGGCCGGGCGGTGGACGGCTACCTCAGCGGCGCCACCGTGGTCTGCGACAGCAATGCCAATGGTCTGGCCGATGCCGGTGAGGTCACGGTCAGCACCGACACCACGGGCCTGTTCACCTTCGGCGCCGGCTGCACGGCGGCCCTGATCGCCAGCGGCGGCACCAGCATCGACACCGGGCTGCCCTTCCGGGGCAAGCTGCGCGCGCCGGCCGGCGCCACCGTGATCTCGCCGCTGACCACCTTGCTGTCGCAGGGCATGACGCTGGCGCAGGTCAACACCAGCGCGGGTCTGCCCGCAGGCACCGCGCTGACCACCACCGACCCCGCCCTGCGCACCAACGGGTCCTTGGCCAACGCCGACCTGGCGCGGCGCACTCTGGTCATGCAGCAGCTGATGCAGCAGCTGACCGACATGTTCACCGGCCTGGTCGGCAGCAGCACCGCCGCCACCCAGCAGGCGGTCTACGGCGAGGTCGCTGCTGCTGTGGCCACCCTGCTCGCCGGCGGTGGTGCACTGATGGGCAGCAGCGCCGTCGACGCCACCCTCATCAACAGCCTGGCCAAGGCCGCGACCCAACGCATCGCGGCGTCAACCACCGTCGCCGCCGATGTGAAGACGGCCGTCACGGCGCTGAACGCCGACGCACTGGCGCAGGTGGTGGGTGGCGGGCTGAAGCTCCAGACCGACGCCTTGCTCGCCGCCACCGCCGCCACGCTGGTGGACGTGACGCGCACCCAGCAGGCCGATGCCCGCATCGCCAGCTTCGTGACAGCCAACAAGGCCGCATTGGGCAACCCGCCCGGCGCCGCCACGGCGGCTCTGGCCACAGCACTGACGGCGCAGATCAGCGGCGCTGCAGCGGCGCTGGCAGTAGGCCCCAATGGCGAGCTGGTCACCTTCGAAGAGTCGCCGGCACCGGTGCTCACGGGATTCGGCGGCGCTGAAGACGCCAGCATCGTCGCCGACCCGGCAGGTGGCACGGGCAAGGTCGCCAAGATCATCAAGGCCACCGGCTCGGAAACCTGGGCCGGCACCACGCTCTCGCTCGGCCCCAACCAGAGCATCGCCACCATTCCGTTCGCTGTCGGCGCCACCTCGTTGCGGGCCCGGGTGTGGTCACCTGACGCCGGCATCCCAATCCGGCTCAAGGTCGAGAACGCGGCCAACAGCGGCCAGTCGGTCGAGACCGAAGCCACCGTCACCACGGCCGCCGGCTGGCAGGTTCTGACCTGGAACTTCGCTAACCCCGCCGCCGGCACCGCCGCATTGAACCTGGCCACCACCTACAACAAGGCGTCGATCTTCTTCAACTTCGGCAAGGCCGGCACGGGCAAGAGCTACTACGTCGACGACCTGAGTTTTGGCGCCGGCCCGGCGGTCATCACCGACTATCTGTACATCAACAACAACGCGATCAGCACGGTCAACGGCAGCATCAGCAACGCCTACACGATGGCGCAGTTCCAGTCGGCGGCGGGCATCAGCGTGTCCTGGCCCCTGCCGTCGCCGATGACCTTGCGCGTGGGCCTGTCCGAGGTCGGCAGCTACGCGGTGCCCGGCACGATCAGTGCGGCCGTGGCGATCAGCGAGGTCAAGGCCGGTGGCCTGGGCGAGGCCAGCGCCTACATCGACACCGTCAACCTGGTCAAGACCGCCGGCGGGCTGCAGATCACCATCCCCAAGGGCGCGGGCTCCTTGATGTACGCGGTGTCCGGTGACGGCAAGAAGAAGGCGATCATCGACTTCGGCGCCAACGTGGCCGGCATCACCAACACGCTGAAGACGGCGCTGGCCAGCAGCAACAGCATCATCCTGGGCGAGGTGGTCAACTTCGGCATCAACAAGGTCAGCAACGACTTCACCGGTATCTATGGCCTGCGCGGCAAGTACAAGGTCACGATCGTGCTCACCGGTCTGCCGCTGCGCCAGACCGATGGCACGGCGATGCCGGCCACCACGGTGGTGGTGCCCACGGCCATCAACAGCAGCGGCGCCGTCACCACCAGCAAGACCGTCACGGGCATCGGCCTGACCGGTTACATCACCCTGACGGACTGAGTTGAGCCAAGAAGCCATTCGACCCAGCTTGAGCCAGCGTGCGGCACCGGCACTGAGCCTGGCCCTTTGCCTGGCGCTGCCAGCAGGCGCAGCACCGCTGGACGCGCTGCTCACGGCGCTGCCGGAACGAGGCGGCAGCCGCGTGCTGTTGGAGTCAGGTGTCGACAAGCTGGCCCGCTCGCTCGACTTCTCGACCGCGCGCGAGGGCGACCTCGCCCAGCCCACGGCGCGCTCGGGCGACTACCGCAGCCTGCACCTGACCGGTTCGGTGCGGATGGCCGACGGCCTGTGGCTGACCGGCGGGCTGTGGCAGCGGCAGATCGACGGCGACCAGGACCGCTACCGCTACCGCAGCTGGCTGGCCAGTGGCCTGTGGCGCTTCACCGAGGCCGCCGAACTGCGGCCAGCGCTGGCGCTGCGTTTGGCCGCCTGGGGCAATCAGGCCAGCCAGACCGTGACCACCACACCGGTTCATGTGCCCGGGGCCGTGCTCGACACGGTGACGATCAGCAAACCGTCCGATCGCCAGTTGCAGGCCGACCTGCTGGCGACCTGGAAGACCACGCCCAAGCTCAACGTGACGGCGCTGCTGGGCTTCGGCAGCACGCGGCTGGCCTATGGCGCGCTGGCCGCCACCACCACGCGCAACGGCTGCCACTACGACCTGACCTTCACCGGCAACGACATCTTTGGTGAGCTGAACGCGCCCTGCACGTCCAGCAGCGGCGTGATCCGCCAGTTCTTCGACAGCAGCGGCGACTACGGCGTGGACGTGGCCAAGGAGATCGCCTGGCAGGGCCGCTTTGTCCAGGTCGGCGTCAACGCCGCCTGGCGCGACGGGCCCTGGTCGGCTGCGGCCGGCCTGCTGTTGCACAGCGCGCGCCGCGACGAGGTGGACCGCATCCTGCGCGCACGCGGCGATCCGGCCTACCAGCACAACCGCACCGTGCTGCTCGATGGCGGCTATGCCTGCACACCGCAGATCACGCTGTTTGCGCGGCTGCAGTTGTCCAGCCATTTGTTTCTGGACGAGATCCCCGTGACCTACAACAGCAGCACCTCGCGCAACTTCAGCAGCGGCTTTTCGACGCTCACCTTGGGCTTGCGCGGCGCGTTCTGAAGCTTTGACGGCCCACAGCACCTGCGGGCCGCTTGCGAACCTCGAGGCTCAGCCGGTCACGGTCTGGATCGCACGCGCCGGAATCGTCAGCTCCACCTCCTCGCGGCCGATCTGCAGCCGGTAGTGAATACGCGCATCGCTGCCATTCATCACCACCACCGCCAGGCTGCCGTCGGGGTGCGCAAAGGCGGTGGTCAGCAGGCTGCTGCGGCTGCTGACCGCACTGATGCGCTGCGCACCGGGCCGCACAAACTTCGAGAAGTGGCCCAGGTAGGCATAGCTGGGCGTGAAGACCAGGCCCTGGCCGGCAGTGTCGGCATGTACCGGCGCGAAGCAGAAGTTGCCCACATGGTTGGGCCCACCACGCGCGTCGAGCAGCATGTTCCAATCGGTCCAGCCCACCGCGCCGGCGTTGAAGTCGCCGATGATCTGGCGGCCATAGCGCTCGGCATTTGCCCAGTCCTGCAGCCGCGCGGCATCAAAGCCTTCCACCGCGGCCTCGGTCAGCAGCAGGTTGATGGCCGGCCAGGCGGCCTGGGTGGCGGCCACGTTGGTGTGCATGGGCTCGCCGCCGGCCCAGGTTTCATACCAGTGAAAGCCCACGCCCCAGACGTACTTCGCAGCCTCGGGGTCGCTGAGGATCACGTCGGCGCGTTGCTTGATCAGGTCGCGGTTGTGGTCCCAGACGATGAGCTTGCGATCTGCCAGGCCGGCCTGGGCCAGGGCAGGGCCCAGGTGGTCACGCACAAAGTCGCGCTCCTGCTCGGCGCTGTAGATCATCGACTCCCAGGTCTGCACCGCCAGCGGCTCGTTCTGCACCGTCAGGCCCCAGATCGGCACGCCTTCACGCTCATAGGCCTGCACAAACTTGACCATGTACTGTGCCCAGGTGTCGGCCATCGCCGGCAGCAGCGAGCCGCCCTTGAGCATGCGGCCGCTGTCCTTCATCCAGCCCGGTGCGCTCCAGGGGCTGGCATAGGTGGTCAGGCTGCCGCCGGCGGCGCACAGCGCGGCGTGGATCATCGGCAGCCGGTGGGCGCGGTCGGGTGCGATGTCAAAACTGGTGAGCTGCGAGTCGCCGTCGGCGACATAGGTGTAGCTGGCGCTGCTGAAGTCGCTGCTGTGGATGGTGGTGCGCAGCAGCGAATAGCCGATGCCGCGCACCGGGTCGAAGTAGGCCGTCAGCAGTTCAGTCTGCGCCGCCGGCGGCAGTCGGGCGAAGACCTCGGCCGACGCGTCGGTGATGGCAGCACCAATGCCCAGCAGGGTCTGGAAGCGCTGCGTCGAATGGACCGACACAGTGACATCGTCTTCCGGCGGCTGCCTGCCCTTGACCAGCTTGACGGTGGCGGTATACGCCAGCCGCTGCGGCTGATCGCGTGCAGTGGTGTGGACAAGCAAGGTGGCGGGCATGGTGGCGATGGTTCAGGACGATGGCACGGTGGCGGGGGCGCTGGGCTGCTTGTCCTGTGCGGCGCAGACAGCCGCCATGGTGAGCGCTGCGGCTGCGCCGATCTGGGCCTTCATTTCTCTGCCATCGCGGCAGCCGGCCAAACGGCCATCACCCGCTTGGGCTGGCGGTCGACCTTGAACAAGCCCCAGTGCTTCTCGGGCTCCATCGGGTCGGGCGAGCCTTTCCAGGGCTCGTCGAAGGCCTCGAACACGAAACAGGTGATGCCGTCGGCGTCGGTCCAGGCGATCAGGTCGCGCAGGTAGATCGCCTGCAGGTCCTCTGAGGTGTTGTGCCGTTCGATGCCGCGACCATTCGAGTTGGTGGCCCAGCCGGCCTCGGTGATGATCACCGGCTTGTCGGGGTAAAGGTGCGCCACGCTGTGGTAGTTGTCGCGGGTGTAGCCCAGCGCCTCGTGCACATGCTTGCATTCCCAGACCGGGTAGGTGTGCAGCGAAATGAAGTCCAGCTCGGCGGCCAGATCGCGCAGCTTGTGCTGCCAGGGAACATAGTTTTCGCAGAAGGTGACCGGCTGCTTGACCGCTGCCTTGACACGCCGCACATGATCAATCATGCGGCTCACCGGCACGAAGTGGTCGGTCCAGTCCACCGTGGCCTCGTTGCCCACGGCCACCGAGAACACGATGTCATCGTACTGGCGCGCCAAATCAATCAAGCGCCCGACTTCGGCTTCGTTCTCGGCCACGCTGGCTGCGAGCTGTTCTTCGCTGTAGGTGGCGCCCCAGGGGCAAGCAAAATTGTTCATTTCGGCGCCCAGGTAGGCGCCCAGCATGACCTGGAAGGGCAGGCTCTCGCGCCGGATCACTTCCAGCACCCGCTGGCCAAGCAGGCTGCAGTCGTACAGCCGCAGCAGCGGCCAATGCGGTTGCATGATCAGCAGGTCCTCCAGAATCTGTTCATGCGAGGGGTAGCTCTGGTCGCCAGGATTCTGGCCATGGCGGTAGCCGGAATAGCAAATGGCGCGACCGGTAGGGAGTTTGAGCACCTTGTGCTTGTCCTTGGTTCTGACTCGGCGGTTGGGTAGGAACTTGCCAGTCGATGGAGGAATTTGTGAGGTGGTTCTGGGCTCTTTGCTGACCTTCTCTGACCAGCCAGGTAGCTGACGGTTGACGTCTTGCGCTTGAGCGGAGGGGCGGGCTGCCCTGTTCCACTGCGTGTCCCCCGCCGCCGGAAAACCCACCCGGCGGCTCCTCCTTTACCTCCGGTGCCCTCGGCCAGCGCACCGCACGACGAACGCCAAACGTCGGCTCCCCAAACAACGAGAGGCAGCAAAGAGCCCTCAGCCGCCATCAATTGAAGTCCGATTGAAAGGCAAGGTCGACTCAAGCAAACTTGCCCTGGCCGTCCTTGTCCCACAGCCCCCAGTAGGCGCCGACATCGCCTTCCGCGCCAACCTTCCAGGCCTCGTCAAAGGCGGCGAAATAGAAGACGCCGACACCGTCGCGCCGAGCCCAGGCCTGGGTGTCGATGAAGTAGCGCATCGCAGCTTCCTCCGACGGCACGGCGCCGTGGAAGGCCGTGCCCTGGTCGGGCCAGCCGGTCTCAGACACGATCACCGGCTTGCCGCCGGTCACCGCTTTCGCACGGCTGACCATGCTGCGCATGTAGTCCACCGCCTGCTCACGCGGGCAGCCTTCCCAGAACGGGTAGCAGTTGGCCAGGATCACGTCACAGGCGGTGGTCACACGCGGGTGCAGCTCGAACAGGTAGTAGGCGTCAACGTAGCCGATCTGCACGCCGGGCAAGGCCTGGCGAACCTGGTCAATGCAGGCCAGCAACTCGTCTTCGCTCATGTCTTCGCGCAGCAGCACCTCGTTGCCGACGGCCACGATGTCGGCATGACCGGCGCGGCCGAGCTTGATCACGCCCTCGATTTCGCGCTGGTTGATGCTGCGGTCGGTGCCTAGCCAGGCGCCCACCAGCGTCTTCATGCCCAGTTCATGCGCAATGCGCGGCGTGTGCTCGTGGCCGTCGGTGCACGAGAAGCTGCGTACCCAGCCGGTGTGCGGACGGATGATCTCCAGTCGGGCGCGAATCTGCGCTTCGCCGACCTGTGCGCCAGGCGCCTGACCTTCCAGGTACGGGCTGAAGCACAGGCCGTGCAGGCCGGCGTGCAGCACCTGCTGAAACTCGCTGCGCAGGGCCGCTTGCGCTTCGGGCGACAGCGGAACGGGCGCTTGCGCGGGCGCACCGGCAACGCCAGGCCTCTGCTGGCCACCGCTTGGGCCCCAAACCGGATTTGCTGGCGCGGAAGTCGCGGCGCGTGGGGTCTGCGTGGTGGATGCGGCTGTTGCAGCGGCTGCAGTGGTGGCCGCCAGGCCTGTTGATTCGGACATGGGTTTCTCCTGCGTGTTCGGGGTTTGGCGGCCGGGTGCAGGCAAGGTCGGTGGGTCGGTCAATGCCGCTGCCCTGCTCTTGGCGGCGCGGTGGCCATCACGCCGATGGTCATCTGCCAGCCCTTGGCCGAATGGGGGTCGCTGCCGCCGAAGTATTCGGCCATCGGTATGGCGGTGTTGAAGATGATGAACACCGGCCACAGCGTCATCACGAAGCGGTAGCCGCTGGCGCTGGCGCGGCCTTCGGCGCTGGTTGTCAGCACGCCCCGCATTGCGGAGCAGGGGCTGTTGATGGCGATGCAGGCCAGCACCATCAGGCTGAGCGTCACGCAGGCGTAGACCAGCCGTGGCGCGCCGTTGAACGAAGGCACGGCGACGCTGGTCGATGCAGCCATGGTGTCTGACCTGACGGTGTCGTTGGCAGCGCGGTGTTCAGCGCTGCTCCTGCCAGGGGAATCGGCCCTTGCCGCGTGGTTTGGCCGGGCCGTAGCCACCCAGCTTGTCGTAGACGCGCACATAGTCGACCACCAGCTCGGCTGGAAAGCGCGTGTCGGCGTTGGGCACACCTGGGAAGTTGCCGCCCACGGCCACGTTCATCACCAGGTAGAACGGCTGGTCGAAGGGTGCTGGCCACGGGTTGAGGTCGGTCGCGCGCCTGGCTTCCAGGCCCTGGCCGTCGGCGGTCTGGCTGCAGCTCCACCAGAAGTTCTCGGTCGAGGTGTGCACTTCATCGACAAAGAAGCGGATCTCGCCCGGCTCCCATTCGACCGCATAGACATGCCAGTCGGCCACCGTGCTGTCGTCGGGCAGGGTGTGCACATGGGTGTGCAGCGTGCGCTTGGGGTAGGTCGAGCCGTAGTGGATGCTGTTCAGCACCTCGTGCGGCTTTTCACCCGCTATTTCCATCACATCGATTTCGCCCGACGCGGCCCAGCCGCCGTAGCGGTCGTCTTGCGGCAGCAGCCACAGCGCCGGCCACAGGCCCTTGCCCCAGGGCACCTTGGCGCGAAACTCGAAGCGGCCGTACAGCTTGTTGAACAGCGGCGCGCCGTCACGGCGACGCGACTTGATGCGCGCCGAGGTGTAGCCGCAGCCGTGCAGCGACTCTTTCACCGCGCGGATCGTCAACAGGCTGTCGGCGACCTGGATGTTGGCGGCTGAGTCGGTGTAGTACTGCAGCTCTTCATTGCCCCAGCCGGGCACCCACTGGTGGCCGCGGTAGTCGAAAAAGCCGTTGCCGATGTCCAGGTCCCACTTGCTGCGGTCCAGCGCCGGACCGTCGAACTCGTCGCGCCAGAGCAGTGTCCAGCCCTTGCGACGCGCGCTCTTCATGCCACCACGCGCCGCGCCGAGGCGTCAAAGCCCAGCGCCCAGGCCGCGTCGGGCGCCAGGCCCACCGACTGTCCGGCAGAGATGCCGTGCTGGCCCGTGCCGACCTTGGCGCTGAGCAGCTCGGTCACCCCGTCCACCCGCAGGTGGATGATCGAGGTGTCGCCCAGGTGCTCGGCCAAGGCCACCTGCGCGGCGATGCCCTGGCCGGCGTCGACCAGGCGCAGGTGCTCGGGCCGCAGCCCGGCGCGCTTGACCTCGGGCGCAGCCTGGCCGGCCAAGGCCTGCCACAGCGCCAGGTGGGCCGCCGCAGCGCCGGCCTCGGGCCGGTCCACCAGGTTGATGCGCGGCGCGCCGATGAAGCCGGCGACAAATTCATTGGCCGGCCGCTTGTACAGGTCCATCGGCGCGCCCAACTGCTCGACGATGCCCTTGTTGAACACCGCGATGCGGTCGCCCATGGTCATGGCCTCGACCTGGTCATGGGTGACGTAGACCATGGTCGTGCCAAGTTCCTTGTGCAGGCGCGACAGCTCGATGCGCATGTTCACCCGCAGGGCGGCGTCGAGGTTGGACAGCGGCTCGTCGAACAGAAACACCTTGGGTTTGCGCACGATGGCCCGGCCGATGGCCACGCGCTGGCGCTGGCCGCCGGACAGCTCTTTCGGAAAGCGCCCCAGCAGTTCGGTGATGCGCAGGATCTCGGCCGCACGGCCCACCTGCTGCGCACGCTCGGCCTTGCCCACGCCGGCCATCTTCAGCGCGAAGCCCATGTTTTCGGCCACCGTCATGTGCGGGTACAGGGCGTAGCTCTGGAACACCATGGCCGCGCCGCGCTCGGCCGGGTGCAGGTCGTTGGCGCGCTGGCCGTCGATCAGCAGCTCGCCCGAGCTGATGCTCTCCAGCCCCGCAATCATGCGCAGCGTGGTGGACTTGCCGCAGCCCGACGGGCCGACGAAGACCAGGAACTCGCCGTCCTGCACCTCCAGGTCGATGCCCTTGATCACTTCCACCGCGCTGGCGCCCTGGCCATAGCTTTTCTGGATGCCGCGAAGGCTGAGTTGTCCCATCTCAGTTCTCCTGCGCCTGCGCCTGCACCTGCGCCTGCACCTGCACCTGCACCTGCGCCTGCGCCTGCGGCATGAGCTTCAGCGTGCGCTGGGCGCGCAAGAAGTCCCGGTACCACATGGCACTGTCCTTGAGCGTGCGCTGCTGAGTCTGGTAGTCGACATGGACGATGCCAAAGCGCTTGGCGTAGCCCGAGGCCCATTCAAAGTTGTCCAGCAGGCTCCAGACCATGTAGCCGGCCATGGGCACGCCCTGGCGCAGCGCCTCGGCCACCGCCGCGATGTGGCGCGAGATGTAGTCGCGGCGTGCGCCGTCGTGCACCCGGCCGTCCTCCATCAGGTCCTTGAAGGCGCCGCCGTTTTCGGTCACGTACAGCGGTGGTACGGCGTAGTCGCGGTGCAGGCGCAGCAGCAGCTCGGTCAGGCCTTCGGGGTAGATTTCCCAACCCATGTCGGTTTGCTCGCGGCCGCTGCTGTGCGGTGCGCCGTGGCCCGCCGCGCTGGCCACCGTGCGGGTGTAGTAGTTCAGGCCCATGAAGTCCATGGGCGTGGCGATCTCGGCCAGATCTCCCGCCTGCACGCGGGGCGCATCCTGGCCCAGCAGGTTCAGGATGTCTTGCGGGTAGCAAGCCTTGAACAAGGGGTCCATGTACCAGCGCAGCAGCAGACCATCTTCCTGTTCGGCCTTGGCCAGATCGTCGGCATGGTCGGTGGCCGCATGCACCGGCGACAGGTTCAGCACCAGGCCCAGGCGGCTGCGGCAGCCTTGTGCGCGCAGCGCGAGCATGGCGCGGCCATGGCTGAGCAGCAGGTGGTGGGCCACTTGCGCGGCTTCAGCGCGGCTCTTGTGGCCGGGCGCAAACACACCCTGCTCATGGCCCAGGGTGGCCATCACCCAGGGTTCGTTGTGGGTGGTGATGCTGGCGATGCGGTCGCCCAGGCGGCGGTCCATGCCCAGCGCGTAGTCGACAAAGTGGTCGACCGTGTCGCGTGACACCCAGCCGCCCGTTTCTTGCAGCGCCTGCGGCAGGTCCCAGTGGTTCAGCGTCAGGTAGGGTTTGATGCCGCGAGCGAGCAGGCCATCGACCAGGCGTTCATAGAAGTCCAGACCCTTGGCGTTCCACGCGCCTTTGCCACCGGGCTGCACACGCGGCCAGGACACCGAGAAGCGGTAGGCGTCCACGCCCAGGCCCTGCACCATGTCCAGGTCTTGTTGCCAGCGGTGGTAGTGGTCGCAGGCCCGGTCACCGTTGCTGCCGTCGGCAATGGTGCCGGGCTGGCCACAGAAGTGGTCCCAGATCGACGGGCCCTTGCCGTCTTGGGTGGCGGCGCCCTCGATCTGGAACGCGCTGGTGGCCACGCCCCACACAAAGTCGGGCGGAAAGTGGCGGGTCGGGTCGATCGTGATGGTCATGGTCAGCGGTGCCCGCAAGGACAGGGCAGGTTCGGGTTGGGCTACTTCACCGCGCCGGCGGTCAGGCCGGAGATCAGCTGTCGCGACGACAGCATGAACAGCACGATCAGCGGAATGGTGGCGATGGCCGAGCCGGTCATCAGCGCACCCCATTCGGTGTCGACCGGGCTTTGCAGGCTGCGCAGCGCCAGCGGCAGGGTGTACATCTCGGGTGAGCGCATCACGATCAGCGGGCCGATGAAGTTGTTCCACGAAGCGATGAAGGTGATCAGGCCCAGGGTGCCCAGCGCGGGCTTGAGCAGCGGCAGCACGATGCGCCAGTAGATGCCCAGTTCGCTGCAGCCGTCCATGCGCGCGGCCTCGATCAGGTCTTTCGGGATCGACGAGGTGACGAACTGGCGCATCAGGAAGATGCCGAAGGCGCTGGCAGCACCGGGGATGTACAAGGCGCGCGGCTGATCGATCCAGCCCAGCACGTCCATGATCATGAAGGTCGGGATCATGTTCATGAAGGAGGGCAGCAGCATGGTGCCCATCACCAGGCCGAACAGCGCGTTCTTGTAGCGAAACTCGAACAGCGAGAAGGCATAACCACCCAGCGAGCAGAACAGCAGCGTGAGAATGGTCGACAACACCGCCACATACAGGCTCCAGCCCAGGTTGCGCCAGAACGGCATGCGCTCGGTCAGGATCTTCAGGTTGTTCAGGAAGTCGTCGCCGAAGAACATCGGCGGCGGCAGGCTGAAGATTTCGGTGCGCGAATGCGTGGCGAACACGAACATGAAATAGAACGGTGCCAGCATGATCAGCGCGCCCACACCCACCACACAGTAGGCGGCCCAGGGAGCGAGGCGATCAGAGGTGAAATTCATGGTGCTGGCCCAGGTGTTCAGGCCGAAGGGCCGCGCGGCGCGAACGCCTTGTTGGTGAGCCATGTCAGCAGGCCCACCAGGATGAACAACAGCCACGACATCGCACTGGCGGCACCGAAGTCGTTGAAGTCGAAAGCCATGCGGTACAGGTAGATGGCGGTGGTCATGCCGGCCTGGTCGGAGCCGCCGCGCCCGCCGGTCAGGATGAACGGCTCCTCGAACAGTTGCAGGCCGCCGATCACCGACAGCGTGACGCCGAAGAAGATCATCGGCTTGAGGCTGGGCAGCGTGATGTACCAGAACTGCTGCAGCCGCCCGGCACCGTCCATCGTGGCCGCTTCGTAGATGTCGTTCGGGATCGTCTGCAGCGCCGCCAGGTAGAGCACCACGTTGAACCCGACGTAGCGCCAGAACACGATCATCGAGATCGCGGGCTTGATGTTGGCCGGGTCGTTGAGCCAGTCCACCGG